>JAJDOK010000090.1 GCA_022340185.1 Salaquimonas sp.
TCTCGACCGGTGCGGTGCGGAAGAAGCCGGCGGCCGAAGCGGTGGCGGGAACGAAAGCGGTGGCGATGATGGCTGCTGCGATGGCTGTGGAAACGGTTTTCATTGCGGTAGTCTCCTCTCGGGATTGATCTGGAACGACACCCCGTCCTTCCATGACCCCAAGATGGCGTATTTGCGCAAACGCCGGCGTGCATTTGCGCACACGAGAAATAAGATGTTGAAATAATAAGGGAAAATATACGCTCGGTACGCGCGAACCCTATTCGTCCATCATCGAGACATGGGCCGCAACAACCTTCCAGCCGTCATCCGTCCTCACCCATGTCTGCATCTGGCGGCCGATCTCGCCCGGCAGGTCGTCGCGGTGAAACAGTGTCGACGCGACGGCGAAGTCCTTGCCATAAGTGGTAATCAGCGTCTTCGACAATGTGCGGTCGAATGGCTTCTGCATGGCGCGGAAGGCCCGCACCTCCTCGAATCCGTATTGAACCTCGGCGACGCCATAGCGCACCGTCATATCGGAATCGAGGAACATGGCTTCGAGTGTCGCATTGTCGTTTGCGAGAAGCGCCATTTCGTAGGCCTCGAACACCGCCGTGACCTCGGCCAGTGTCGCCAGATCGTCGACGATCATGCCGTCCCGTCCTCGCCGCGCGCAATCATGCGGTCGCGCAGGCTCGCCAGAAACGGAATCGTCTCGAACTGGTCTTCGCGCACCTTCTCCCATGAAACCCCGGTCGGACGCGGCATGGCGTTCTTCGTCTCGATGAGATCAGCTTCGGTGGCGATGTAATCGAGCGGTGTATCATGGCTTTCGATCACCACCACCTCGTCGGATACGAGCTGCATCGAATGCACGGTCGTCGCCATCGGGGTCGCCGCATCGACAATGCCGAGTTCGCGGAAGATGCCGGTTTCGAGATCGGCGAAGCCGGCGCCCTTGCCGGTCCGCCCGCCGGCACGCCCGACAGCGACCGAGCCGACCACGCAGAAATCGAGCGGTTCGATCTCCTCGAACTCGATCCGCTCGCCATGCGTCAGGAAACCCTGGGACGTGGCCGCGAGCTCAAACGAGATATCCGCCTCTGCAAGTTTCTTGGGGTCGAGCCGCAGATAGGGATATTTCTTCGTCAGATAGGGCACCGGCGTGTAGACGGTCTTGCCTTCGTAGAGGGCGCGGATGCGGATCGGGATTTGCGGATGATCGGGATTGGTCTTGACCGTGCGCGCGCGCTTCCAGGCGTCGAGCTGCGCCAGCCGCCATGCTGCGGTGTCGGCCCCGACGAAATTTGGGATCACGCTCCAGGCCGGCCCGACCGCCACGCCCGCTTCTTCCAGCTTGCACCAGATGTCATGGCGCACGACATCCTTGCCCGGATTTCGCCCGGCCCACCTTCCTGTCCTGAGACCTTCCCTATCCATCCGCCATTTCCTGTTCGAATGCTGCTTCGAGTTTCGCCAGCGGCGTTGCCCAGCCGACAATCGCGCCCTGCGCCACGATCATCTCGATGGCCGATGCCTTGAATTCTGGGAAATAACTTTCGGTCGCGTCCACGATCAGCAGGCATTCATAGCCCCGGTCATTGGCCTCGCGCATCGAAGTCTGGACGCAAACTTCCGTCGTTACCCCGGCGAAGACGAGTTGCGTGATACCTCTCTCCTGCAATCTCTCGTGCAGACCCGTCGCCCAGAACATGCCCTTGCCGGGCTTGTCGATGACGATCTCGCCCGCCGCCGGAGCCAGTTCCGAAACGATCTGGTTGCCCGGTTCCCCGGCGATGAGAATGCGTCCCATCGTGCCTTCGTCCCCGATACTCAACCCCGGCTTGCCGCGAAGGCGCTTGGCCGGCGGACAGTCGGAAAGGTCGGGCCGATGCGCCTCGCGCGTATGCACGATCGGCAGGCTTTGGTCGCGGAACAGCCTGATCAGCGCGGCGGTTGTCGGAATGATGGCGGTCAGGCGCGACACATCGTTGCCGAGCGTGTCGCCGAAACCGCCCGGCTCGATGAAATCGCGCTGCATGTCGATGACGACCAGCGCTGCCTGCGACGGGTCGAGATCGAAGTCGAAGGGGCGGGCGGAGACTTTGATCATTGATAGCCCCACCCCTGACCCCGCCCCTCAAGGGGGAGGGGGACTGAGATCTTGCCGGACCGCCTCCCCCTTGAGGGGAGGCAGGCGATTTCAAGCCGTGCAAAGCAAGGCGAAGAAGAGCCAGTGGAGGTAAATTGCATTTCCATCCCCTAATGCCCCGCCATGTGCCGGCCGATCGTGTTGCGGTCGGTTTCCTCGATGGGCGAGACATAGGAGATCGTGCCCCCCGACATCACCGCCACGCGGTCGGAGAGTTCCAGGACTTCATCGAGGTCTTCCGAGACCAGCAAAACCGCCGCGCCGCGATTGCGCTGTTCCATGATCTGGCTGCGAATTTCGGCGACCGAGGCGAAATCGAGCCCGAAACAGGGATTGGCGACGATCAGCACGTCGACTTCGCCCGAAAGCTCGCGCGCCAGCACCGCGCGCTGCACATTGCCGCCGGAAAGGTCCTCGATCGGTGAGTCGGGTGAGGTTGTCTTGACCCGGTAGCGTTCGATCAGTTCCTGCGCCTTCCTGCGCATCGGGCCGGGCGACAGCCACCAGCCGAGACTTGCCATCGGCGGCTTGTCGAAAGCACGGAACGCCATGTTCTCGGCGACGCTCATGCGTGGCACGGCGGCGTTCTTCAACGGTTCCTCCGGCAGGCCGAACACCTTGAATCGGTCGAAATCGGAGCGCTTCGGCTCGAACGGCTTCTCGTTGATGAAGATGCGCCCGTCGTTCAGGGGCCGCTGCCCGGCCAGCACCTCCACCAGCGCGCTCTGGCCATTGCCCGACACGCCGGCAATGCCGACGATCTCGCCGGCCCGGACCTTCAGATTGACCTTGTCGATCGCCGGTCTGCCTTCCTCGTCCTCGGCCATGAGACCGGCGAGTTCCAGCACGGCGTGCGATTCATTGCGTTTCTCGCGTTCGGCGCGTTCGCGTATTTCCGTGTCGCCGATCATCATCCGACTCATTTCGGCGACGGATGCTGCCTGCGCATCGCCCGCGCCAGTCAGCTTGCCGCGCCTCAGTACGGTGAAGCTGTCGCAGAACGCCTTCACCTCGCGGAACTTGTGGCTGATCATCAGCACGGTGACCTCGCCCCGCCTAGCCATCTCGCCGAGCAAGCCCAGTACTTCGTCGGCTTCACCGGGTGTCAGCACCGAGGTCGGTTCGTCGAGGATCAGGAAACGCTGTTCGAGATAGAGCAGTTTGAGGATTTCCAGTTTCTGCTTCTCGCCCGCCGACAGTGCCGAGACAGGTACGTCGAGCCGCACCTTGAACGGCATGCGGTCCATGAACGCCTCGAGCTTCGGGATCTCGGTCTTCCAGTCGATGACCGACGGCGCGTCCGCGCGCGAGATGACTAGATTTTCCGCCGCCGTCAGGCAGGGCACCAGCGTGAAGTGCTGGTAGACCATGCCGATGCCGAGATCGCGCGCATCGCGCGGGCTGTGGATGTCGACCTCGTGGCCGTCCAGCATCACCGTGCCGCGCGCCGCGGTGTAGAAACCCATGATGCATTTGACCAGTGTCGACTTGCCCGCGCCGTTCTCGCCGAGCAGCGCATGGAAGGAACCGGATTCGACCTTGATCGACACGTCGTCGAGCGCGGTGAACTGGCCGAAGGTCTTGGTCATGCCCAGGGTTTCGAGCGACGGCGCGCGTGTGGCGACCTCCGGCTCGCTCAGAATTTCCGCAACACTCATGGCAAGGCCTCCAGGAAAGCGGTCGAATTCGCCACCGCGCCGAACACACCGCCCTGCATCTTGATCATGTCGATCGCCGCCAGATGGTTCTCGACCTTGGTGGCCGCGCAGCAATCCTCCAGCAGCAGGCATTCGTAGCCGCGGTCGTTGGCGTCGCGCATGGTGGTGTGCACGCACACATCCGTGGTCACCCCGGTGAACACGATGTTGCGGATGTTCTTCATCCGCAGCACCAGTTCGAAATCGGTGGCGATGAACGTGCCCTTGCCCGGCTTGTCGATGATCGCTTCGCCGGTTTCCGGCTGCAATTCGGGGATGATCTCCCAGCCCGGTTCGCCGCGCACCAGGATGCGCCCGCACGGCCCCTGGTCGCCAATGCCCGCGCCGATGCGCTGCGAACGCCAGCGCTTGTTGGGCGGCAGGTCGGACAGATCCGGCTTATGGCCCTCGCGCGTGTGGATGATGGAATAGCCCATCGCTCGCATGGCGGTGAGCACTTTGGCGATCGGTTCGATCGGTGCGCGCGTCAGCGAAATATCGTAGCCCATCGAGTCGACATAGCCGCCTGGCGCGCAGAAATCGGTCTGCATGTCGATGACGATCAGGCAGGTATTGTGCGGGCCGAGATCGCCGTCGAACGGCCAGGGATAGGGATCGGAGGCGACATTCACCGCGTTGGGTACGAGGGCGGCTTCGATACGTTCGTCTACCAGTGACATGTTGGTGTCCTCACTTGGCCAGCGCCCCTATTTCGCCAGCGAAAGTTCGCCGGGCACCTCGCGCGCCGCGCTCTTGGAACGGGCCGAGGCGATCATGATGAAAAGCGTCAGGATGTAGGGCGCGGCGTTGAAGAAGTAATAGCCCTGGGAGATGCCGATCGACTGCAGCGAGGGTCCGAGTGCACCTGCCGCGCCGAACAGCAGCGCCGCATAGACGCATTTGATCGGGTCCCAGCGCGCGAAAATGACGAGCGCGACAGCCATCAGGCCTTGCCCCGAGGACAGGCCCTCGTTCCAGCTTCCCGGATAGTAGAGCGACAGGAACGCTCCGCCGACGCCGGCCATGAAGCCGCCGACCGCCGTCGCCAGCAGCCGCACCAGATCGACCGACACGCCCATGGCGCGCGCCGAAGCCGCGCTGTCGCCGGTCATGCGAACGATCAGGCCCCAGCGCGTGTTGGCCAGCGCCCACCACATGAAGATCGCCAGTGCGATGCCGACGAAGAACAGCGGATTGACTTGTAGCGCCTGCGCGATGTTTGGGTCCGACGACCAGAAGCCGAGGGGAATCGCCTGAAGTTTCGGTGCCAGCGGCTGGATGTAGGGCTTGCCGAAAAAGAAGGCGAGGCCGGTGCCGAAGCTCATGAAGGCGATGCCGACGGCGATGTCGTTCACTTTCGGCAGCTTGCAGATGTAGCCATGCATGGCTCCGAGCACGAGGCCCGAACAGCCGGCCATCAGCACGCCGAGCCATGCACTCCCGGTGGTGTAGGAGCCGGCATAGGCGACCATGGCGCCGAGTACGAGATTGCCCTCAAGACCCAGATTGATGCGGCCGGATTTCTCCGTCAGCGTTTCCCCCAGCGCAACAAACATGAAGGGTGTCGAGACGCGGATCGCGCCGCCGATCATGGCGATGAGAACGATGAACAATTCCGAGTGGTTCATGTCCGCTCTCCTGTTTTGGGCTGCAGGAAGGGTATGCGCCCGTAGAAGGTTTCGCTGACCAGCAGCACGACGAAAATGATGCCCTGCAGCACCAGCACGGTCGCATCCGGCATGCCCATGCGGCGCTGCACCAGCCCACCGGCGGCGGCAAGTGCGCCGAACATGATGGCGACGGGCACCACGGCGAGCGGGTTCTGGCGGGCGAGGAAGGCAACGAGTATGCCGGTGAAGCCGTAGCCGGCGACGAGCGAGGCATTGGCCTGGCCGTGCACGGCGGCGACTTCGTAAAAGCCGGCGAGCCCGGCGCAGGCACCGGCAATGGCGCAGCAGGCGACGACGAGAAAGCCGACTGGCAGGCCTTGCGCCTGTGCGGCGCGGACATTGCCGCCGGTCATGCGCGCGGCAAAGCCGAAAGTCGTACGCGTCATCAGAATATAGAGGAGAACGGCAAGGATAATCCCCGCGGCGAGGCCCCAGTGCACCGAGGTGCCTGGTATCGGGCCGACGCGATAGGCGTCGCCGATCGGCATGGTCGAGGGCTTGTTTGCCGATCCGGGATCGCGCAGCGCACCCTCGACGAAGAAGTTCATGATCGCGATCGCGATATAGCCGAGCAGCAGCGAGGAGATCGTCTCGTTGACGCCGCGATAGTGGCGCAGCCAGCCGGCGATGCCGATCCATGCAGCGCCGGTCGCCATCGCGGTTGCCGCCATGATCGGCAATCCGATGAAGGCCGGCCATCCACCGGTCACCAGCGGAATGGCGATCGCCGCGGCCGTAAAGCCGCCCAGCACCAGGGCGCCTTCCGCGCCGAGCAGGGTCAGCCCGATGCGCGCCGGAATGGCGAAGGCGAGGCCGGTCAGGATCAGCGGTGCCGAACGCTGCAGCGTGTTCTGAATCGAGAATGCGGAACCGAAGCCACCGACCCAGATGAGGTTGAAGAACTGCGCGGGAGACTTGCCGAGCAGGATCAGGAAGATCGAGAAAAGCAACGCCGAGACGACCAGCGCGCCGATCGGAATGAGGATCGCCTCGATCATGCGTACCGCGCGCGGGTTGAGGCCGCGGCTTGCAGCCGGCGCGGATGAAGCCATGACGCTCATGAATGCTCTCCCCTGGCTCCTGCCCTGAAGGATGCGATTGCCTTGCCCATTTCGCTTCTCTCCTTGCCCCTGAAGGGCGATGGGCAGGCGGCCGCGAACCGCCGCCCACCCATACAGGTCAGGTGATCGAACCCTGTACGCCCTCGAGCAGGTAGTTCATGCCGTCGAGGACCGGATCGTAATTGTCCATCGTGCCCTCGATAACGACATTGCCCTTGTTGTCCTTGAGCGGGCCGACATAGATCGGCTTTTTCGCCTTCAGACCCTCGATCGCGGCATCGGCCGCCTTCATCGCTTCGGGCGTGGCGCCTGCGCCATAGGCCGTGTTGCGCAGCATGTCGTTGTGGTAGCCGCCGGCGATGAAGTTCGGCAGTTCCTCGCCCTTGGCCAGATCGTCGGCGTAGATCTTGTAGATCGTCTCCCACTTGTATTCGGCACCGGTGATGAAGCCGTTGGGAGCCAGCGGTGCCTGGCTGGCATTGTGGCCGCAGCTCTTGGCGCCGCGCGATTCGGCGGTCTGGATCACGACCTTCGGACTGTCCACATGGCAGGTGATGACGTCGCAACCGGCATCGATCAGCGCATTGGCGGCTTCCGCCTCGCGCACGGGCAGCGACCATTCGCCGGTGAAGATCACCTGCACGGTCGCATCCGGATTGGTGCTCTTGGCGCCGAGCAGCACCGAGTTGATGTTGGACAGCACCGAGGGAATCGGCTTGGCGGCGACGAAACCGATCTTGTTCGACTTCGTGCAAAGCCCGGCGGCGACGCCGTCGACATAGTGCGCCTGGTTGAGATAGCAGAAATAGCTGCCGGCGTTCTTCGGATCGGTATCCGCGTTCCACAGCGGTGCCGCATGGCGGAACTGGACATCCGGATATTTCTTCGCCGTCTCGACGACGAAGGGTTTGTAATAACCGAACGAGGTCGCCAGGATCAGGTTTGCGCCGTCGAGGTTGATCATCGATTCCATCGACTGGGCAACGGCATCGGTCTCCGGCACGTTCTCTTCCTCGATGACGGTGACGCCTGGCACCTGCTTGAGGATGTCCATGGCGACGGCATGGGCCTGGTTCCAGCCGAAATCGTCGCGCGGACCGACATAGACGGCGCCGAGCGTGATTGGCGATTGCGCCCGGGCAAGCCCGAACGGCAGGGCCGAGGCTGCAAGACCGGCTGCGCCGGCTTTCAGCCCAGTTTTGAGGATTGAACGACGGGATACGGTCATTTTGTTCATGTTAGGCTCCAGCGGCTTGAGTTCCTTGCCGGCGTGGGGACCCCACGACCGGTCCTTCCCGGGATGAGGCAAAGCCCGTGCCACTCCCGCATGCTTGTGTGGACAACACCTGTCGGCCCGCAAATCCCCGCTTTCTCCAGCCTGCACCGGTCGCCGCGCCGGCCCCCGAGCTGAACATTGCCAGCCCAATCATTGGGCAGAGTTCGGGAAATGATTGTTTTTCGTGCATCTCTTCAGGTCTCCACCGGCTTCGAAGCCTTGTCGCCCCGTTTGCCCAGGCCGGATTTCCCGTAGGTCGGCGAAAGCCGGCTGAGCAGAAAAGCGTCGCCCCGGATCGGTTCGTAGCGCGCAGGGCGTTCCTCGGTCGCGCAGCCGGGCAGGCATGCGATATCCGCGTCCGGATTGGGATCGAGGAAAAAGGCGATCGAAAAGCGCTCACGGCCCGCCGGGCTGACCACAAGGTGCGGCGTCGACACATAGATGTCGTTCGTCCAGCGCATCAGGCAGTCGCCGATATTGCAGACGAAGGCGCCCGGCACATGCGGCGCGTCGAGCCAGTCGCCGGCGCGCGTGCGTACCTGCAGCCCGCCAACCCCGTCGGTCGCCAGCAGCGTGATGCAGCCGTAATCGGTATGTTCTCCGGCGCCGAGCTGACCTGTCTCGAGCCGGGAGGGCGCTGGCGGATAATGCAGCAGGCGCAGGTTCGCCATCGGCCGGTCGATCTTGTCCTCGAAGAAGTCGGGTGGAGACCGAGATCGACGGCGAATGCCCTGTGGATCGAACGCCCGAGCGCATGGCAGGCATCGAAATAGGCCAGCATCGTCTCGCGGAATCCCGCCATTTCCGGCCACAGATTGGTGGCGCGAAACATCTGTCCGGCGACGGGTTCGGGGGCGTCGGCCGGCAGTTCCAGCCCGATATTGTAGGCTTCCTTCAGATCGGCCGGCATGTTCGGATCGAGCGACTCGCCCTGCATCGGGATGTAGCCGCGATTGTTGGCGGCGTCATAGAGTACCTGGCCTTTGACCACCTCGTCCTGCGCGAAGAACGTTGCGGAAGTATCGAAGGCTGCCTGTATCAGTTCGGCGGGAACGGTATGGTTGGCGATATAGAAAAAGCCGGTCTCGCGGCAGGCCTTGCCGATTTCGGCGGCGACCTTCGCAACACCCGATTCGCTGCCACCCGCGAGCGGCGAAACGTCGATGACGGGAATGGTTGTACTCATTGGTCCGCCTCCCGTGGTTTCTGCAGCGACGCCATGTAGGCGCGCCAGCCGCCAAGCTCGGTGATCTCGCTCGCCCCCGCGATACCGTGGCTCTCGCACAGAAAACCCTTCACGCTGGAGCCGTCGTCGAGCTTCACCGTGCCGATCGACAGCGGCGCGGGAATGCCGGCCATGAAGCTGCCGAGCGCGTCCTTCGGCATTGCCCAGATTTCCAGATCGATCGCTGCCCCGCCCTGGTTCTGGCGCACCAGCCCAGGGCGGAACGGCGGTCCGCCGGCAAGCGCATAGAAGCGGTAATCGGGCGAGGTCTGCCCGGCACGGATGAATCGAGCGCCGCGCGAGGTGAGTTCGTGGTTGAGCGGCAGGCCCGACATGTGCGCCCCGCACACCGCTACGGCGATTTCGTCTTCGCACGCGACCGCCAAGGGCAAATGCGGTGCTGGCCTGTCCCAGCCGGTCGCACCCATGGCGCCCGCTTCCACCGTGGTGGCAAGGCTCGCGCACAGTGCATCCGCGCCGGCCGGTGTAAGAAAGGTAACGCTGGCAGGCCTGCCGTCATCCCTCAGACCGGTCGGCACCGCGACGCCGGCGAGATCGAGCAGATTGACGAAATTGGTATAGGTGCCGAGCATCGAATTCGGCCCGATCGGATCGGCCGCGATCTCGTCCATGGTGACGAAGGTGGGGATCGTCGGCACGCACAGCGCGTCAACGCCGGCGAGCATGTCCTCGCATTCGCATCGCAGCACCTTCAGCCTGTAGATGCCTTCGAAGGCGTCGACTGCGGTGAGTTTCAGCCCCGGTTCGAGGATCGCCCGCGTCGTCTTGTGCAGTGTTTCGGGCTTTTCAGTGAGACGCGAACCGACAGCAGCGACACGCTCGGCCACCCATGCACCCTCATAGAGCATGTCGGCCACGGCATAAAACGGCGCGAAATCCAGTTCGATGATCTCCGCGCCTTGTCCCGCCAGAGCCGACAGCGTTTCACGGTAGGCGGCTTTCTGGGCCTTGTCGCCAAAGGTTTTCAGTGTGGCCGAGTCAGGAACGCCGATCTTCATACCGGTGCCCGGTACATGAAGCGCCTGTTTGCCGAGTTTGCGCGAATAGGCGTCGGCAGGGTCAAAGGCCATTGCAGCTTCGAAGACGGCCCACGCATCTTGCGTCGTCAGCGCGAAGATCGACACCGCGTCGAGCGTGCGGCAGGCCGGCACCACGCCGGAAGCCGACAGCGCGCCCAGCGTCGGTTTGAGACCGACAATGCCGTTCAGCGCGGCGGGTACGCGCCCTGAGCCGGCAGTGTCGGTCCCCAGCGCAAACGCGACGATGCCTCGAGCAACCGCGACGGCAGAACCGGAGGAAGAGCCGCCAGGCACGATCGTGTCGTCAAGCGCATTGCGCGGGATTGCGTAAGGCGTTCGCACGCCGACGAGGCCGGTGGCGAACTGGTCGAGATTGGTCTTGCCGATTGGGATCGCGCCGGCCGCCTTCAGCCGCGCGACCACGAAGGCATCGGTTTCCGCTTCATGGGCGAAATCCGGACAGGCGGCCGTCGTCGGCATGCCGGCGACATCGATATTGTCCTTCACCGCGAAGGGTATGCCCCAAAGCGGGCGGCCATCGGGTTCGCCGAGTTCTTCGGCGTCGGCCAGCGCCTGTTCGTGTGCCGTATGGATGAAGATGCCGGGGTCTTCGGTGGCATCCAGCCGGCGAAAGACCTCCGCCACAACGTCAGCGGGCCGCAAACCTTCTCCATACGCTAACCTGAGCGCCTCGAGTGTAAAGGGAAGGTCTTCGATTTTCGCCTGCACTGTTCTTCGCCAACCCGCTCTGCAAACCCTGGCGGACCCGTTGCCGGCCCTGGATCTTGAACGATCTGCCGGACGCATTGGGAGCTGTCGCCGCAATCAGCTTGCCGTTTTTTTGCGTTGGCGAGAATTGCTATGAATTCACCATTGCGGTACAAAAAATGCACCACCCTATGATGCCATTCTGCGGGACAGGCCATGCGGCATTTGCAGACCTTCCGGCTGATCGAGGCGGTTGCGCGCGCAGGCTCCATGCGCAAGGCGGCCGGCGACATGAACATCACCGCTTCCGCGCTGGTGCGCCGCATCAACCGTTTCGAGGCCGAATTCGGCGCGGAAATCTTCGAGCGCCTGCCCGGCGGTGTTAGGCTCAATCCGGCCGGCGAACTGGTGCTGCACCATTACCGCGCCACCAGGTCTGACCTCTCGCGCGTGCAAAGCCAGGTCGCCGACCTTGCCGGTGAACGGCGCGGCCACGTCTCGATCGGCTGCTCGCAGGCGCTGATCCCCTATTTCCTGCCGCGCGAGATCGCGAAATACCGCGCCGAACATCCCGGCGTCACCTTCTCGGTCAATGTCCGCGACCGCGCCCAGGCCGAACAGGAACTGGCGAGCTATTCGAGCGATCTGGCGCTGGTGTTCGAGCCGGTCTATCTCGTCGACTTCGAGGTCGTCCACGTCATCCCGCAGGCGGTCAATGTCGTCATGCGCGCCGATCATCCGCTTGCCGCAAAGAAGGAGTTGCGCCTGCGCGACTGCCTCGACACGCCGCATATCGCGCCTTCGGCAAAATATGGCGTGCGCCACCTTCTCGATTTCGCGGCGCGGCGCGGCACCCGCAACGTCTCGCCACTGGTCGAGACCGAGAGCTTCGAGCTCATCCGCCATTACGTCATCCATGAGAACGTCATCGGCTTCCAGATACCGATTGGCCTGCGCGATCCGGCGGATGGCTCGCTCGTCTTCCGCCCGATTTCCGAACGCGACCTGCCCGACGGCAATCTTATCCTCGGCCAGATGCGAGGGCGCGCCCTTCCTGTCGCCTCGGCCCGCTTCGCCATGCAGCTCGCCACCGCGCTGAAGGATTATGACGCCTCGATCCGCAGCTAGAGCGCATCATTTACAGCATTGCCGAAATGTCGGAAAACACGCGACCATGAATGAGTTTCCGGGAATCAGATGGCCGTAAGCCAAAGCGCATTGCACGCCTCCATCGAAGCGGTCCTGCAGGGCAATCCGCCACGTGCCGGCGCCTTCATCGTCACGCTCTATGGCGATGTCGTCGTGCCGCGCGGCGGTAATCTGTGGATCGGCAATGTCATCGATACCTGTGCACGCGTGCGTATCAGTGAAAGCCTTGTGCGCACGTCCGTCTCGCGCCTCGTCGCCAATGGCACGCTGACCGGCGAACGCCATGGCAAGCGCAGCTTCTATCGCCTCGGCGCGGAAGCGGTGCGCGAATTCGACGATGCCGCCAGGCGCATCTATGGCAGCCACCTGCCCGCCGATGCCGGGGACTGGACCTTCGCACAATTTCCCCGCAACTGCCTCAAGCCCGCTTCGCTCGAGCGCCTGCAGAAGGCCGGCTTCGCCATGGCCGGTCCGGAACTTACCGTCGCACCTGGCATCGTTCGCGCCCTGCCGAAGCTCGATTGCGCTGAGGACGGATTGGTCTTTCATGCCCGGCTCGACATGGGTGACCGCCCAGCCCTGCAACACTTCGCCGCCGCCCACTGGCCACTCGATGAACTGGCCGAAGCCTATCGTGGCTTCGTCGCGACGGTGAAGCCGTTTTTGGGAGTGGCGGCTGATCGTGACGGCGCGGAGAGCCTCGTCGTTCGCCTGCTGCTGGTCCATGAATTCCGCCGCGTCGTTCTGGCCGATCCGGGCCTGCCGGCAGAGGCCCTGCCGGATGACTGGCCGGGCCATGAGGCGCGTCGGACCTTTGCAGATATCTACAAGGCCTGCTCGCCGCAGGCCGATGCATGGGTTGCAGGCCAGTTTGTCGACGTCGAGGGTCCGATCCACGCCGCCGGCGAAACACTGACGCGCCGCGCCGCCGCCGTTGCGGCGGCAACGGAACCGGCCTGAAAATCAGCTCGCGCGACAAGGAGAAATGCCCTGTCAAACATTACAAAAATTACCTATATTGCTATTGATCTGTGATGTTAGCGCTGGTATTGTCGACCGTACGGTCGACGATTGTCGATCCCGCCGGGAGGAAAGAAGAATGTACGCCCAAATGGTCAAGACCGACGCCGACCGCGTCAAGAGTCTCGATGAGATGGATCCGCAGGAGCGGGCATTCCAGCAACGCATTGATGCCGGCGAGAAGATCGAGCCGAAGGAATGGATGCCGGAGCCTTACCGCAAGACGCTGGTGCGCCAGATCAGCCAGCACGCCCATTCCGAGGTCGTCGGCCAGCTGCCCGAGGGCAACTGGATCACCCGCGCACCCACCCTTGAACGCAAGGCTATCCTGCTTGCCAAGGTACAGGACGAGGCCGGCCATGGTCTCTATCTCTATTGCGCCGCCGAGACGCTCGGTGTTTCTCGCGACGACCTCTACGAACAGCTCCTCGCCGGCAGGGCGAAATATTCCTCCATCTTTAACTACCCGACACTGAGCTGGGCCGATATCGGCGCCATAGGCTGGCTGGTCGACGGTGCGGCGATCATGAACCAGGTGCAGCTGCAGAAGACCTCCTATGGTCCCTATTCGCGCGCCATGATCCGCATCTGCAAGGAGGAAAGCTTCCACCAGCGCCAGGGCTACGACATCATGATGAAGCTCTGCGCCGGCACTGCCGAACAGAAGGCCATGGCGCAGGACGCGATCGATCGCTGGTGGTGGCCGTCGCTGATGATGTTCGGCCCCTCCGACGACGCCTCGGTGCATTCGGTCCAGTCCATGGCCTGGAAGATCAAGATTCTTTCCAACGACGAACTGCGCCAGCGCTTCGTCGACCAGACCGTGCCGCAGGCCGAGTTCATTGGCCTCAAGGTTCCCGATCCGGACCTGAAATGGAACGAGAAGCGCCAGTCTTACGATTTCGGCGAGGTCGACTGGGACGAGTTCTTCCAGGTGCTCGCCGGCAACGGCCCTTGCAACCGCGAGCGCATGGCTTCGCGCACCAGGGCCTGGGAAGACGGTGCCTGGTTCCGCGAAGCGCTCACCGCGCATGCCGACAAGGCCGCCAAGCGCAAGGCGACCGCGCCGATTGCCGCCGAATAGCAAAACCGCAAATCTAGGGAGCGAGAGCAATGTCCAGCGACTGGCCTCTTTGGGAGGTCTTCATCCGCGGCCAGCACGGCCTCAACCACCGTCATGTCGGCAGCCTGCACGCGCCAGACGCCGAACTCGCCATCAAGCACGCCCGCGACGTCTATACGCGGCGCAATGAGGGCGTCAGCATCTGGGTGGTGAAATCGAACGACATCACCGCATCGGCTCCCGGCGAAAAGGGACCGCTTTTCGATCCGTCGAACTCCAAGGTCTATCGCCACCCGACCTTCTACGACATTCCCGAAGACGTGGGGCATATGTAATGACCGCGATCACGGTGAAGAGCGGCGATCCGCTCTTGGAATTCCTGCTGCGCATGGGCGACAACAGCCTCGTCCTCGGCCACCGCCTGTCGGAATGGTGCGGCCATACGCCGGTGCTGGAAGAAGACATCGCCATCGCCAATGTCTCGCTCGACCTCGTCGGCCAGACGCAGCTCTGGCTCGGCTTTGCCGGCGAGGTCGAGGGTAAGGGCCACAGCGCCGACAACCTCGCTTATCTGCGCGACGCCGGCGGCTTCCGCAATTTCCTGCTGGTCGAGCAGCCGAACGGCTCCTACGGCCAAACGCTGATGCGCCAGTTCCTGTTCGACGCCTGGCATTATTACATGCTGCGCCGGCTCGAACATTCCTCCGATCGCCGCATCGCCGAGATCGCCGAAAAGGCTGTGAAGGAAGTCACCTATCATCTCGAGCGCAGCGTCGATCTGGTGATCCGCCTCGGCGACGGCACGCAAGAAAGTCATGCCCTGATGCAGGAGGCGCTGGAACTGCTGTGGCCCTATACCGGCCAGATGTTCGACGCCGACGGCTTCGACGAGGTCGCGGTCAAGGCCGGCATCATGCCCGACCCGGCCGAGATCAGGCCGGACTGGGATGCGCAGGTGACGCGCACGCTACGCGCCGCGACGCTGGAAATCCCGCAGGAAGCCTTTTCCCACAAGGTCGCCGCCCGCAGCATCCACACCGAACATCTGGGCTATATCCTCGCCGACATGCAATTCCTGCAGCGCGCCTATCCCGGCGCGACCTGGTAAATGCGATGGGCGAGACCGAAACACGTCCTGAACTCGACGAGGTGTGGTCCTGGCTCGGCCAGGTGCCCGATCCCGAAATCCCGGTGATTTCGCTGGTCGATCTCGGCATCATCCGCGATGTCGAATGGCTGGACGACCGTCTCGTCGTCACCGTGACACCGACCTATTCCGGCTGCCCCGCGACGAGCATGATCAATTTCGAGATTGAAAAGGCGCTGCGCGGCCACGGCATTGCCGATCTTGAATTGAAGCGCCAGCTTTCACCAGCCTGGACCACCGACTGGATCAGCGCCGAGGGTCTGGAAAAGCTGCGCGACTATGGCATCGCCCCGCCGCTGCGCAACATGGGCGAACAAGTCCCGTGTCCGCGCTGCGGCTCGCTCGATACCGAATTGATCAGCCAGTTCGGCTCCACGCCCTGCAAGTCGAACTGGCGCTGCAAGGCGTGCCTGGAACCCTTCGAACGTTTCAAGTGCCACTGAGGAAGAACCATGGCGCGCTTCTTTCCGCTCGATGTAACCGATATCCGCCGCGAAACGCGCGACGCCGTTGTCGTGACGCTCAGCCCGCGCGACGAGGACCGCGACAGGTTCGGCTATATCCAGGGCCAGTACCTGACCTTCCGCCGAGATTTCGACGGTGAGGAACTGCGCCGTTCCTATTCGATATGCGCCGGCCTCGACGAAAAGATCCTGCGCGTCGGTATCAAGCATATCGATGGCGGCTTCTTTTCCGGCTGGGCCAACAGTGATCTGAAGCCCGGCGACGTGCTGGAAGCCATGCCGCCGATGGGCTCGTTCCACGCGCCACTCGAAGCAGAAGCGAAAAAAACCTACCTCGCCTTCGCCGGTGGCAGCGGCATCACGCCGGTGCTTTCGATCATCAAGACGGTGCTCGCACGAGAACCGCATTCTGATATCACGCTGATCTACGGCAACCGCTCAATCAGTTCGATCATGTTCCGCGAGGAACTGGAGGATTTAAAGAACCGCTATATCGGCCGCTTCAACATCATCCACGTGCTGGAGAACGAGGCGCAGGAAATCGACCTGTTCTCCGGCCTGATCGACAAGGAAAAATGCCGGCTGCTGTTCGACGGCTGGATCGATATTGAAGCCGTCGACATGGCTTTCATCTGCGGCCCCGAACCGATGATGCTGGGCATCGCCGCCGCGTTGAAGGAACACGGGCTGCGCGACGATCAAATCAAGTTCGAACTGTTCGCTTCCGCGCCGCGTCCGCACCGCATGCAGCGACAGCCCGTCACTGTAAAGAGCAGCGACAAGGGCGCGGTCTGTCAGGCGACGATCACCATCGACGGCACCACCAAGACGATCGAGATGGCGTCCGGCCAGTCCGTGCTACAAGCCGCGCTTGCTGCCGATATCGACGCCCCACATGCCTGCACGGCCGGCGTGTGCTCGACCTGCCGCGCGCTGGTGCTGGAAGGCGAGGTCGAGATGCAGACCAATCACGCGCTCGACGATTACGAGGTCGAGCGCGGTTACGTACTGACCTGCCAGTGCCACCCGCTGTCCGACAGGGTCGTCGTCGACTACGATCAGTGAGCCGGCGTTGTTTTTAGGGAGGACATCGCCGTGAGCGATGAGATGACGATCCAGTCCTATCTTGAGCAGGGCGGCAAGCTGACCTCGCCGGACAATGCGCCAGCGCGCTATCGCGGCGAACTGATGCGGCTGATGGCGAGTTTTGTCGATTCCGAACTGGCCGGTGCCGCCGGCTTCGCCGACTGCATCAATGACGGCCCCGGCATTACTGAACGCATTGCCGCTTCGCGCATCGTGCTGGAAAAGCTCGACCACGGCGAGCGCGTGCTGAAGCTCATGGGCGATTTCGGCGCCGACACGCTACGCTACGCCAGCCATCACCCCTGGACCGAACGCGTCGCCCGCGACGCCGATATCGGCGCGGCGCGCCATGGCGCCGACATGCGCCTTTCCGTCTTTCATTATCCTATCGAAGGCTGGATCGATTCCGTCACCATGAACGTGCTGATGGGCACCGCGGTGACCATCCAGCTCGAGGAACTGGCCGGCATTTCCTACCAGCCGCTCGCCGATGAATTCCGCGCCATCCTGCCGCGCGAACGCCGCCACGCCGAACTCGGCGTGGAGGGCCTGCGCAAGTTGCTGGCGGACAATTCCGAAAAGCCGGCGATCGAAGCCTCGCTCGCCTACTGGACGCCCCGCGTCGCCGCGAGCTTCGGCCATGCCGGATCGAAGCGTTTCGACGCGCTCAAGCGCTTTGGCCTGCGTTCGCGCACCAATGACGCGCTGCTCGCCGAGTGGCGCGAGACCATCGGCAAGCTTCTCGCGGAACTGGGCATCGCCCGCTAGGCAGCCTTTCGCGACCGAATTTGAAAATGTGATGGGAACGAAGACATGAATATTGCGGCGAGCGAACCCCGGCTGGTCGAAAACTATCTGAATGGCGAATGGGTGAAGGGTTCCGGCAGCGGTTCGACTTTGCACGACGCATCGACAGGTGCGCCGGTCGCCCGCATCGACACTTCCGGCATCGACTTCGCCGCCGCGCTTGCCCATGCTCGCGAGACGGGCGGCACCGCATTGCGCGACTTGACCTTCCACCAGCGCGCGCTGATCCTCAAAGCGCTCGCCACGGAACTGATGAACCGCAAGGAAGAATTCTACGCGTTGTCCTCGGCCACCGGCGCGACCCGCACCGATGGCTGGATCGACATCGAGGGCGGCATCGGCACGCTGTTTACCTACGCTTCGCTCGGCCGCCGCCAACTGCCCAACACCAGATGGCTGTGCGACGGCCAGCCCGAAGCCCTGTCGAAGGACGATACCTTTTCGGCCCAGCATATCCTGTCGCCGCTCGAGGGCGCGGCCATCCACATCAACGCCTTCAACTTCCCCTGCTGGGGCATGCTGGAGAAATTCGCGCCGACCTTCCTCGCCGGCATGCCGTCGATCATCAAGCCGGCGAGCCAGACCGCCTACCTGACCGAACTGATGGTGCGACGCATGATCGAGACCGGCCTGCTGCCGGAAAGTTCGCTGCAACTCGTCGCCGGCTCGCTCGGCGACATGCTCGACCACGTCACCTGCCAGGACGTGGTGACGTTTACCGGCTCTGCGTCCACCGGCAAAATGCTGAAGACGCACAAGGCCATTATCGATAATTCCGTGCGCTTCACCATGGAGGCCGACAGCCTCAATGCCGCGATCCTCGGCGCCGATGCCTGGCCGGACACACCGGAATTCGACCTCTTCGTTCGCGAAGTGGTGCGTGAGATGACGGTCAAGGCCGGCCAGAAATGCACCGCCATCCGCCGTGTTATCGTACCACTTCAACATGCCGACGCCGTCGTTTCGGCGTTGAGCGACCGGCTCGGCCAGGTGGCGCTCGGCGACCCGCGCGACGAAAACGTCCGCATGGGCCCGCTCGCCAGCACCAGCCAGCGCGACGAGGTCCGCGTCCGTATCGCCCAACTGGCGAAGGAAGCCGAGATCGTCTGCGGCCACCCCGACGAGACCGCAACCGTTTCGGGCGATGCCGAGGCCGGCGCATTCCTCAATCCCGTCCTCATGCTGTGTCGCGAACCGGGAACAGCGAACGCCGTGCACGATGTCGAGGCCTTCGGTCCCGTCGCGACCGTAATGCCCTATGAGATGGCGGAAGAAGCGGTGGCGCTCGCACGACGCGGTCGTGGCAGCCTGGTCTCCTCCTTGTTCACCAACGATGTAGACGTGGCCGCCGAGATCGGCCATGGCCTGGCGCCCTGGCATGGCCGCGTACTGATCGCCAACCGCACCAGCGCCAAATCCTCGACCGGCCATGGTTCGCCGCTGCCCACCCTGCTGCATGGCGGGCCGGGCCGTGCTGGCGGCGGCGAGGAACTGGGCGGCGTACGCTCGGTCGGCCACTACATGCAGCGCACCGCCCTGCAGGGTCCGCCGGAAATGATATCGCGCATCGCCGGCCGCTGGCTGAAGGGCGCATCGGTCCGCCATGGCGTCCACCCGTTCCGAAAGACCGCCAACGAACTGGAAATCGGCGACCAACTCGTCACCGAAGCGCGCACGGTGACGCTCGATGACATCGAGCAATTCGCCCGCTTCACCGGCGACACCTTCTATGCCCACATGGACGAGGAAGCGGCCAGGGCCAATCCGTTCTTCGACGGCCGCGTGGCGCACGGTTACCTGATCGTCTCGTTTGCCGCCGGCCTGTTCGTCCAGCCCGATCCCGGCCCGGTTCTCGCCAATTTCGGCGTCGACAGCCTGCGCTTCGTCAAGCCGGTAAATCCCGGCGACACATTGCAGGTGACACTGACCTGCAAAGAGATCAATCCGCGCGAAGGCGATGTCTATGCCGAGGTGCGCTGGGACTGCGTCGTACTCAACCAGAATGGCGAGATCGCTGCCCAGTACGACGTGCTGACGCTGGTCGCCAAGAACTGGTCCGCCGAACAAGGTGCCTATGGAGATTGAACGTTTGAAAGGGAGTCAGGCGATCTCGCGGATGCCGTCGAGCATGAGCCTGGTCGTCATGTCGGCATAGTCGTCGCGGCTGATCGGTCCGTCTTCGCGGAACCACAGATAAACCCAGTTCAGCATGCCGAACAGCGACATGGTGGCCGGCATCAGCAGCGGCTTGTCGGCATTGAGCCGCGGATTGATCCCGTTCAGAACCGACGCAAACCGCTTGACGATCCGCCGCTCAATCGCCTGGATTTCCGCCGTCAGTTTGTCAGGCAGTGTGCCGGCAATGTTGATCTGCACCTTGTGTTGGTTGTCGGCGTTGCGATAATTGTCCAGCACCTCGTGGATCAGGATGCGCAACCGTTCTTCCGGCTTTTCTTCGGACCGGTCGGCAGCTTCCAGCGCCTCGTCCAGTTCGCTGAGATGCGTGCGCACGATGTCGAAGATCAGCGCATCCTTCGAATCGTAGTAATGGTAGAGCAGCGGCTTGGAAATGTCGCATTGCTTGGCGATCAGAGACATCGAGGCCTTGTCCATGCCGAGATCGGCGAAGACGGCGGCGGCGCTGTCGAGAATGGAGCGCTGCTTGTCCTCGTAATCGTTTGCCCGCGTCCTCGCCATCGCTACACGTCCCCTATTCCTTGGGCCTGTTGTCGACCACCCGCCTCGCCTTGCCGAGCGAACGCTCGACGGCGCCCGGCTCGCCGACATCGATCTTCGTCGAAATGCCGATCACGCTCTTGATGTGATGGGCGAGTTCGCGCGCCGAAGCTTGGCGCGCTTCCTCACCGGCCGATATCTCACTTGCCTCGACATGGACGATCATCGCGTCCATCCGCCCCTCGCGCACCAGCTCGATCTGGAAGTGCGGCGCCAGACCGGAGCATTTTAAAACCTGCTCCTCGATCTGCGTCGGGAACACGTTGACGCCGCGCAGGATCATCATGTCGTCGGAGCGGCCGGTGATCTTTTCGATGCGACGCATCGAGCGCGCCGTACCGGGCAGGATGCGCGTCAGGTCGCGCGTGCGGTAACGCACCATTGGCTGGGCTTCCTTGGTCAGCGAAGTGAAGACCAGTTCGCCATATTCGCCGTCCGGCAGCGGCTCGCCCGTCTCCGGATCGATGATCTCGGGATAGAAATGATCTTCCCACACATGCAGCCCGTCCTTGGTCTCGACGCACTCATTGGCGACGCCCGGACCGATGATCTCTGAAAGGCCGTAAATATCGACCGCATGCATGTCGAAGGTGCGTTCGATCTCTTCGCGCACCGAATTGGTCCACGGTTCTGCGCCGAAAATGCCGACCGCCAGCGAACAGGCGGCGGGGTCGAGACCCTGGCGGCGGAATTCGTCGAGGATCGACAGCATGTAGGATGGCGTCACCATGATGATGCGCGGCTTGAAATCTGTGATCAGCGTGACCTGGCGCTCGGTCATGCCGCCCGAAACGGGCACCACCGTGCAGCCGAGCTTTTCGGCGCCGTAATGCGCACCGAGCCCGCCGGTGAACAACCCGTAGCCATAGGCGCAGTGCAGCAAATCGCCGGGCCGCCCGCCCGAAGCGCGGATCGAGCGCGCCACCACGGTGGCCCAGATATCGACGTCGCCCTTCGTGTAGCCGACGACGGTCGGCTTGCCCGTCGTTCCCGACGAGGCATGGACGCGGGCGATCCTGTCCATCGGTACGGCGTACATGCCGAAGGGATAGTTGTCGCGCAGATCCTTCTTCACGGTGAAGGGGAACTTCGCCAGATCCTTCAGTTCCCTAAGGTCAGAAGGATGGACGCCTTTTTCATCGAAGCGTTTGCGATAGAAAGGCGAGTTCTCGTAGGCATGGCCGAGCGACCAGCGCATGCGCTCAAGCTGCAGCGCATTGATCTCGTCGCGCGACGCGGCCTCGATCGGCTCCAGATCACCGGGCCTTGGGGACAAATCTTCCATTGTTCCTCCTCCTCGAATCGCTTGGCCGAACCCGGCTGCGATCAGTCTGCTTCGCCGGGCTGCTCGCCAAGCAGCGTGCCCTTGACACTGCGCGAATGTCCGCGGAATTCGGCAACCGTCTCGCCTTGCTGATTGGTGATCCGCACGTCGTAGATGCCGCTGCGGCCGCGCCGTTGCACCTCGTAGGCCCGCGCCGTCAGCCGGTCTCCCTCGAAGGCGGGCGCCAGGAAGGTGACCGAGCAATGCTGCGCCACCGTGCGCTGGTCATAGGTGTTGCATGCAAAGGCGAAGGCGGAATCGGCGAGCACGAAAATGTAGCCGCCATGGCAGGTCTTGTGGCCGTTGGTCATGCGCTGGTCGACACTCATTTCGATCGTCGCCGTCCCCGGACCAACCTGTGTCAGTTCCATGCCAAGTTGGCGCGAGGCATTGTCTTCACGCCACATGACCTCGGCACAGGTTTTCGCCAGCTCTTCTTCGTTCAATTCGGCAGGGGCGTTCATGCTTGTGTTTTCCCGGCTCGCTACTTGCCCTTGAAGTCTTATTCGCCTTTGAAGACTGGCGGCCGCTTGTCGATGAAGGCGGCCACGCCTTCCGCGTAATCGTCGGTCCGTCCGGCCTCGCGCTGGAAATCGCGCTCCAGATCGAGCTGTGCGTCCATCGATTGCGTGGCGGCAGCCTGAATGGCCTTCTTGGTGAGCGCGAGCCCCTTGGTCGGTCCCGCTGCCATGGCTTTGGCCAGCTTTTCGGCTTCGTCCTGCAGCGCCTCGTCGTCGACCGCCTTCCAGATCAGCCCCCAGTCGGCTGCGGTCGGCGCATCGACCGGTTCGGCGGTCAGGGCAAGGCCCTTGGCGCGCGCCTCGCCCAGCAATCGCGCCAGCGACCAGGTTCCGCCGGAATCGGGTACCAGGCCGATCCTGGCGAAGGCCTGGATGAATTTCGCCGACTTCGCCGCCAGTACGATGTCGCAGGCGAGTGCGATATTGGCGCCGGCACCCGCCGCGACACCATTCACGGCGCAGATCACCGGTTTCTCGAGGCCGCGGATCAGACGGATCGTCGGGTTGTAATAGGCTTCCACGGTCGCGCCCAGATCGGGCTTTTCGCTCATCTTGCGCGGATCGCGATCGCCTAGATCCTGGCCGGCGCAAAACCCGCGGCCTGCTCCGGTGATCAGTACCGCGCGCGCGCTGGCGCGCGCTTCGGCCCGTTTCAATGCCGCGATGAACGCTTCGCTCATTTCCGCATTGAAGGCGTTGAGCCGGTCGGGACGGTTGAAAGTGATGTAAAGGACGCCATCCTCCTCGCGAACCAGAAGCGTTTCGGCCTTGTTGGACAACGGCAATGCCTCTCCTCCCCATCCGCGAAACTGGCGAGACGTCTCGCCAGTTTATACGCGCGGCATTGACAACGAATACTCATAAACCGACCGGTAAGTCAATTAAAGCAGGTCATTGCCGAACTGCCCGATAAAAGCACCGATACGGGCAGGAGGAAAGCAAGGCGGCGGGATTTGGCCGGGCGCAACGGGGCCAGTATTTCCTTGACGCTACGCCATGGCAGCGGCTAGCACGCTTTGCTGCATGCGAAAGGAAGCGGAATGACGCAGAAAACCGCGCTGATCACCGGTGTGACCGGTCAGGATGGTGCCTATCTGGCCGAACTTCTGCTCGACAAGGGTTATGTCGTTCACGGCATCAAGCGCAGGTCGTCGTCCTTCAACACCGGCCGCATAGATCATCTCTATCAGGATCCGCACGAGAAGAATCGCCACTTCATCCTGCATTATGGCGACATGACCGATGCGACCAATCTGATCCGTATCGTCCAGGAAACACAGCCCGACGAGATTTACAATCTGGCCGCTCAAAGCCATGTTCAGGTCAGCTTCGAGGCGGCCGAGTACACCATGAACGCCGACGCCATGGGGCCGCTGCGCCTGCTGGAGGCGGTCCGCCTGCTCGGACTGAAGGACAGGACGCGCATCTATCAGGCGTCGACCTCGGAACTCTACGGAAAGGTGCAGGAAGTGCCGCAAACGGAGACGACGCCGTTCTATCCGCGCTCGCCTTACGGCGTCGCCAAGCTCTATGCCTACTGGATCACCGTCAATTACCGCGAGGCCTACGGCCTGCATGCCTCCAACGGCATCCTGTTCAACCATGAAAGCCCGATCCGCGGCGAAACCTTCGTCACACGCAAGATCACCAGGGCAGCGGCGGCGATCAAACTCGGTCTGCAGGGCAAGCTCTTTCTCGGCAATCTCAACGCCGAACGAGACTGGGGTCACGCCCGCGACTATGCCGAAGGCATGTGGCGTATCCTCCAGCAGGATGAACCGGGCGACTATGTACTGGCGACCGGTGAGAAGCACTCCGTGCGCGAATTTGCCGAACTGGCCTTCGCGGAAGCCGGAATAAAGGTCGAATGGCAAGGCGAGGGTGCAGAGGAAAAGGGCATCGACGCGCAGTCGGGCAAGGTGTTGGTCGAGATCGATCCGCGCTATTTCCGTCCCGCCGAGGTTGACCGGTTGATCGGCAATCCCGCCAGGGCCGAACGCGTGCTCGGCTGGAAGGCGACGACTTCCTTTGCCGAGATGATCCGGGAGATGGTACGCTCCGATCTTGACGTCGTCGCCCGCGAGGCACAGGAGCGGCGGCTGGATGAGGAGCATGGCTATCTCGCCACGCGATAGGCCAGACACCCATGACGGCACCGCAGATCTTCTCACTTCAAGGCAAGCGAATCTGGGTTGCCGGCCATCGCGGCATGGTCGGTTCGGCGCTGATGCGCCGGCTGGACAGTGAGAACGCCGAGCAGCTCACCGTCACCCGCGAGGATGTCGATCTCAGGCGCCAGGAACAGGTCGAAACCTGGATGGCGCGGCAAAAGCCGCAAGTCGTCTTCGTCGCGGCTGCGACCGTCGGCGGTATCAACGCCAATAATTCCCTGCCTGCCGAATTCCTCTACGACAACCTGATGATCGAGGCGAACATCATCCACGCCGCCCGGGCAACCGGCGTCGAAAAACTTGTCCTGCTCGGCTCGACCTGCATCTATCCGAAGCTGGCGCCTCAGCCGATCCCGGAAGAAGCGCTGCTCACCGGGCCGCTGGAACCCACCAATGAATGGTATGCGATCGCCAAGATCGCCGGCATTAAGCTCGCCCAGGCCTATCGCAGACAATATGGCTGCGATTTCATCGCGGCCCAGCCGACCAACCTCTACGGGCCGGGCGACAATTATGATCTGCAATCGAGCCATGTCCTGCCGGCGCTTCTGAGAAAGGCGCATGAGGCCAAGATCGCCGACGCTAAATCGATGACCGTTTGGGGTTCGGGCCAGCCGCTTCGCGAATTCTGCCATGTCGACGATCTCGCCGATGCGCTGGTTTTCCTGGCGGAGCGTTATTGCGGCGAAATGCACATCAATATCGGCACCGGCGATGAAATCTCGATCCGCGAACTGGCCGAAATGATATGCGATGTTGTCGGCTACACGGGGAAGCTCGACTTCGATCCTTCGAAACCTGACGGGACGCCGCGCAAACTGACCGATGTCTCGCGGCTCACCGCGATGGGCTGGCGCGCGAAAACCGGTTTGAGAGAAGGAATCGCACAAACCTACCGCGACTGGCAGGTGGAGATGGAAAACGCAGCCGACCGGCGCAGGCAGGTCATGTCCTGACTGATGATCGCACGGGAGCGCAAACAATGGGCAGGCTAGCAGCGTGATCGGAATAACCGGCTCCACCGGCGTATTGGGCAGGATACTGGTCGGCGCACTCGATGCCCGTGGCTCTGCCTATTCGACGTTTAACGGCGACATCCGGCAAAGCGAAGCAGTGGAAGCATGGCTCGGTGAATGCAGGCCGGAAGCGGTCTTCCATCTTGCCGCCCGTGTCCCGGTCGACAGCGTGGCCGAGGATCCTGTCGGCGCTTTCGAGGTCAATGCCGGAGGGACGCTGAACCTGGTTCGGGCACTTGCGCAACAGGATGGCGGCGCCTGGCTTTTCTATGCCGGCACCAGTCATGTCTACGGGGGCGCGCCCGAACCGATGGGTGAGGATGCGCCGACCGATCCGCATACGATCTACGGCCGATCCAAGCTGGTCGGCGAACAGATCGTTGACTATTTCGGTCGCTACGCCGGAATCAGGACATGCATCGGCCGCATCTTCAGCATGTACCATTCGACCCAGCAGCCGCCCTCGCTGTATCCCTCGATCCAGTCCCGACTGAAAAATCACGTTCCCGGCGAACCCTTCGTCGTTCGCAACGGGTTCGATGTGCGCGACTT
>JAJDOK010000009.1 GCA_022340185.1 Salaquimonas sp.
GGACATGCCTCTTGGCGCCAGTGAAATCGAGGCGATTGAGCGCGAACTGGTCGAGCGCAACGCCCTGGACGAAGGCGGGGTCTATATCCAGCCGGGACGCGGCGCCGCCGACCGCGATTTCGCCTTCCCGAAACAGGTGGCGCCATCGCTCGTCATGTTCACCCAGGCGAAGAAGCTGATCGACAATCCGGCTGCCGAGAAGGGTCTTTCCGTCATCACCCTGCCGGACATCCGCTGGCAGCGCCGCGACATCAAGACGGTGCAATTGCTCGCCGCCTCGCTCGCCAAGCAGGCCGCGCTCGACGCCGGCAGTGACGATGCCTGGCTGGTCGAGAACGGTTTCGTTACCGAGGGCACGTCCAACAACGCTCATATCGTCAGGGACGGAAGGCTGATCACCCGGCCGTTGTCGAACGAGATCCTGCACGGCATCACACGGCGCGCCATGTTGCGGCTGGCGCAGACGGATGGCGTCGGGATCGAGGAGCGGCCGTTCACGGTGGCCGAGGCCCAGGCGGCCGACGAAGCCTTCATCACCTCGGCGATGACCTTCGTTCTGCCGGTGGTGAAGATCGACGGCAAACCGGTCGGTACCGGCAGGCCGGGACCTGTTACCGGACATCTGCGTGCGCTCTATATCGAAGAGGCGCAAAAGGCATGACGCCCGGGGAGTTCCGCAAATGGTCGGTTCGGGCAGCCGAATGGGGTGTGGATTATCGCTCCGGTCTGCGCGAGCGCCCGGTGCGCGCCCAGACCGCGCCCGGCGAAATCGCCGCGCAAATCCCCGATGCCCCGCCCGAAGCCGCCGAGGCGATGGAGACGATCTTCGCCGATTTCGAGAAGATCATCCTGCCCGGCATGACGCATTGGCAGCATCCGCGTTTCTTTGCCTATTTCCCGGCCAATGCCGCGCCGGCCTCCGTCGTTGCCGAGCATCTGGTCAACGCCATGGCGACCCAGTGCATGTTGTGGCAGACCTCACCGGCGGCGACCGAACTGGAGACGAGGGTCCTCGACTGGCTGAGGCAGGCGGTCGGCCTGCCCGATGGCTATTCCGGCGTCATCCAGGATTCGGCTTCGTCAGCGACACTTGCCGCCATCCTGACCATGCGCGAAAGGGCGCTTGACTGGTCCGGCAACACCAAGGGACTGGCCGCGCATCGCCAGGTCCGGATCTACGGTTCCGGCGACGCCCACACGTCCGTCGACCGGGCGATCTGGATTGCCGGCATCGGCGAGGAAAATTTCGTGCGCATCCCGGTCAGGGGCCGGCGCCGTGCGATGGACTTGGCCGTACTCGAGGAAGCGATCCGTGCCGACCGTGCCGCCGGTCTGCTGCCGGCCGGCATCGTCGCCTGCGTCGGCGCCACCGCCGTCGGCAGCACCGATGACGTGGCTGGTATCTGCGGGATCGCCGAACGCCATAACCTCTATGTCCATGTCGACGCGGCCTGGGCCGGTTCCGCGATGCTCTGTCCGGAGTTCCGCGATTTGTGGGCCGGTGCCGAACGCGCCAATTCGGTTGTCCTCAACCCGCACAAATGGCTCGGCGCGCAATTCGACTGTTCCGCCCATTTCCTGCGCGAGCCGGAAAACCTGGTGCGCACGCTGGCGATCCGTCCTTCCTATCTCGATACGCATGGTCGCTACGGCATCCTGAACTATTCGGAATGGTCGGTGCCGCTCGGTCGCCGCTTCCGCGCGCTGAAACTGTGGTTCCTCATCCGCGCTTATGGGCTGGAAGGCCTGCGCGCGATGATCCGCAACCATGTCGGCTGGTCGCAGCGGCTGGCCGAACACCTGCGTGCCGAACCCGGCTTCGAGATCGTCAGCGAGCCGATCCTGTCATTGTTCTCCTTCCGTTATCTGTGCGACGGCGAGAACCCGGATGAAACCAATCGTCGCCTTCTTGCTGCGATCAACGATGACGGGCGCATCTATGTGACCCAGACACTTCTGGATGGCAAATTCGTCATCCGCTTCCAGGTTGGCCAGTTCGAATGCGATGAAGCCGACATCGGCACCGCGTTCGATGTGATCACCGAACTCGCCCGCGCGCTCTGACTTCTGCTCTCGCGCGAAGCGGCGATGCCGGTTTTGGAGCATCGCGCCGTCACCATGCGCTATAGTGATATGGAAGTTCCACGAGATAGCGCAAATGTTCCTGTCCGTCTTCGACATCTACAAGATCGGCATCGGCCCGTCCTCGTCCCACACCATGGGACCGATGAGCGCGGCGACACGCTTTCTCGACGAGATCGCCAATGGCGACTGGCCGCGTCCGCATGGCGCCGGTGTCGCCCGCCTCGAGGTCTCGCTGCACGGTTCGCTCGCCTTCACCGGCATCGGCCATGCGTCCGACCGCGCGGTGATCCTCGGCCTCGCTGGTGAACGACCCGACACGGTCGATCCCGACCGTATGGACGCAATCGTCGAACGGGTGACGCAGACACGGCAGGTCGAGCCGCAAGGCCATCCCGCCTACCGTTTCAACCCGGAAACCGATCTGGTGCTGGATCGAAAGACCCCGTTGCCGGGCCATGCCAACGGCATGCGCTTTTCCGCCTTCGACCAGCACCGCCGTCTGTTGCTGACCCGCGTCTATTTTTCGATCGGCGGCGGTTTCGTTGTCACCGACACCGAACTGGAGGCGATGAAGGCCAAGAAGAATCCGCCGGTGCAGAAGGACGTGCCCTTTCCCTTCCGCAATGCCGCCGAAATGCTGGAGATGGCGGCGAAATCGAAGCTGTCGGTTTCGGCGATGAAGCGCGCCAACGAGGAGGCGCATATGAGCCGCGAGGAACTCGATGCCGGCCTCGACCGCATCTGGGCCTCGATGCGCAGCGCGATCGAGCGCGGCATTTCGCGCGACGGCATCATGCCGGGCGGGCTCAAGGTGCGCCGCCGCGCCCGAGCCATCCACGACAAATTGCAGGACGAGTGGAAGCAGAATCGCCACAACCCGCTGCTCGCCAATGACTGGCTCGCCGTCTACGCCATGGCGGTCAACGAGGAGAATGCATCCGGCGGCAGGATCGTCACCGCGCCGACCAATGGGGCGGCCGGTGTCGTGCCGGCGGTGCTGCGCTACTACATCCATTTCCACGAGGACGCCGATAAGGCCGGCGTCCGCGATTTCCTGCTCGCCTCGGCGGCGGTCGGTGGCATCATCAAGCACAACGCCTCGATCTCCGGCGCCGAGGTCGGCTGCCAGGGCGAGGTCGGCTCAGCCTCCGCCATGGCCGCCGCGGGTCTTGCCCAGGTCATGGGTGGCACGCCCGAACAGGTGGAAAACGCCGCCGAGATCGCGCTCGAACACCATCTCGGCATGACCTGCGATCCCGTCGCCGGCCTCGTTCAGGTGCCCTGCATCGAGCGCAACGCGCTCGGCGCCGTCAAGGCCGTCACCGGCGCCTCGCTGGCGCTGAAGGGCGACGGCCAGCACTTCGTCCCGCTCGATTCGGCCATCGAGACCATGCGCCAGACCGGTCTCGACATGTCCGACCGCTACAAGGAAACTTCCGAAGGCGGGCTGGCGAAAAACGTCTATGTGCCGGTCAACGTCCCGGAGTGCTGATCGTCGTCACGAAACCGCCGCCAGCAGCGAGGCATTGCCGCCGGAAGCCGTCGTGTCCTCGCTGACCGAGCTCTCGGCGTAAAGCATGAAGAGGTCGCCCTTGCCGGTGATCACCGGCACGCGCCGCCCTTTCTTCTCCGCCAGCATGATCCTGAGTTCCCGCGAGGCTTCGCCATCCACCATCACGGCGGCGAGCCGGTCGTCCTCCAGCGCCTGCTCGAAGACGAGGTCATCGGCACCGGTCGCGATCACCGTGTTGCCGGCATTCCTCGCCAGTCGCGCCTGCTCCTTCTGGCGTTCCGATCCCGGGCTGAGGCAGGCGATCAGACCGCGCGGGCGCAGGCCGTAGGAATTCTTTTCGCCCGTCGGACCGGGCAGGAGGCGTGGCGCCGTATCAAACGAAGCATCCTGCGGCATGGCGGTTATGTCCCCGCCTTGCGATGGCTTCGAAAGCCGCATCAAATAGAGCGGACCGCCGGCCTTCGGTCCCGTGCCCGACAGTCCCTCGCCACCGAAAGGCTGCACGCCGACCACCGCGCCGATCTGGTTGCGGTTGACATAGATATTGCCGATATGGGCGCGTGAGCAGATGTGGTCGATGCGCGTGTCGATACGGCTGTGGACGCCGAGCGTCAGCCCGTAGCCCGCCGCATTGATGTCGTCGACGATGCGGTCGAGATCGTGCGCCTCGTATTCGACGACATGCAGTACCGGGCCGAAGATTTCCCGTTTCAGATCCTTCATCGAATCGAGCCGGAAGGCGGCCGGCGCCACGAAGGTGCCGTTCACGCAAGTCTGAGGCAGGTCGAGCCTGAACAACAGACGAGCCTGCGCTTCCAGCTTCTCGCAATGTTCGGTGATGACGCGCCGTGCCTCCTCGTCGATCACCGGGCCGACATCGGTCGCCGGCTGCCACGGCATGCCGATACCGAGTTCGCGCGCCGCGCCTTCCAGCATTTCAAGAAGCACCGGCGCCACATCCTTCTGCACGAACAGGATGCGCAATGCCGAACAGCGCTGGCCGGCGCTCTGAAAGGCGGAGGCGAGAATATCGCGCACCGCCTGTTCGGGCAGCGCGGTCGAATCGATGATCATCGCGTTGAGCCCGCCGGTCTCGGCGATCAGCGGCGCGGTATAATTACCGTTGCGCGCCATGGAGATGTCGATCAGCCGTGCCGTCTCGGTCGAGCCAGTAAAGACAATGCCGCAGGCGCGCTTGTCACCGGTCAGCGCCGGGCCGATCCTTGCGCCATCGCCCTGCACCAGCGTCAGCACGCCTTCCGGCAGACCGGCCTGCACGAACAGCTCCACCGCGCGCGAGGCGATGAGTGGCGTCTGCTCGGCGGGCTTGGCGACGACGCTGTTGCCGGCGGCGAGGCTGCCCGCGACCTGTCCGGTGAAGATCGCCAGCGGGAAGTTCCACGGCGAGATGCAGACGACCGGGCCGAGGCCGTTTCGCGCGCCGAGTTTTTCCCGCGCTTCCGCCGCGTAGTAGCGCAGGAAATCGACGGCCTCGCGCACCTCCGCGATGGCATCGAATCGCGTCTTGCCCGCTTCGCGCACGGCGAGCGCCATCAGTTCGGCGGCATTTTCCTCGTAGAGATCGGCGGTTCTTTCGAGGATCGCCGCCCGTTCGCTAACCAGCGTGGACGACCATGCGGCGAAAGCCATCTCGGCCTTGCTGACGGCCGCCTTGGCCTCCGCCGCGTCGGCGTCGCGCAGATGGCCGACAATGTCGCTACGGTCGGCCGGGTTGGTAATGGCGCGGCCTTCCCCGTTGCCCCATTGCTTCTGTGCAAATGGCGCCATCGCCGCGTCGAGTGCTTCGAGTTCCGCCGGGTCGTTCAAATTCCAGCCGCGCGAATTGCGCCTTGTCTTGCCATACAGATCGCATGGCAGCGGGATCGCCGGATGCGCCAGCGGTTCGGCCGCTTCCACTACCGCTACCGGATCCGCGGCGATTTGTTCCGGCGGCACGGCCTTGTCGAGCACCTGGTGGACGAAAGAGGAATTGGCGCCGTTTTCCAGCAGCCGCCGCACCAGATAGGCGAGCAGGTCCTTGTGCACGCCGACCGGCGCATAGATGCGGCGCCGGTAGCCATCGCTCGACCGCGCGATCTCGTGCATGGCCTCGCCCATACCATGCAGGCGCTGGAATTCGAACCGCGCGCCTTCAAGCTGGCTGGCCATGTGGTCGATGGCCGTGATCGAATGCGCATTATGCGAGGCGAATTGCGGATAGATGCGGTCCGTCATGCCAAGCAGCTTGCGCGCGCAGGCGAGATAGGCGACGTCGGTCGTCTCCTTGCGTGTGTAGACCGGATAGCCGGCAAGACCGAGCACCTGCGCATGCTTGATCTCGCTGTCCCAATAGGCGCCCTTGACCAGCCGCACGGAAACGCACCGGTCCAGTTCCCCCGCCCTTGCGTACAGCCAGTCGAGCACCTGCGGCGCGCGGCGCAAATAGGCCTGCACCACGACACCAAAACCGTTCCAGCCGGCGAGCGCGGGATCGGCCATTATCGCTTCGATGACGTCAAGCGACAGGTCGAGCCGGTCGTCCTCTTCCGCGTCGATGGCGATCGGTGTGTTGACGGCTTTCGCCAGCCTGACAAGTTCGGTGACGCGCGGCGCCAGTTCCGCCATGACCCGCCTGCGGTTGACCGTCTCGTAGCGCGGAAAAAGCGCCGACAGCTTGACCGAGATGCCGGAATTGTCGTGCGGGTCGCTCCTGTCTGCCTGTTTGCCGATCGCCGAAATCGCCGTCGCATAGGACGAGAAATAGCGTGCCGCGTCGCGCGCCGTCCTCGCCGCCTCGCCAAGCATGTCGAAGGAATGCAGATAGCCGTCATCTTCAGCCGGCTTGGCATGCACCAGTGCTTCCTCGATGCTGCGGCCGAGCACGAACTGCTTCCCCATCAGCTTCATCGCCTCGCCGACGGCGCTGCGCGCGACCGGTTCGCCGAGGCGCTGCACCACGCCGCGCATCACGCTTGTCAGATCCTGAGCCTGCGCGGGAATCGTGCGGAATACCTTGCCGGTCAGCATCAGCGCCCAGGTCGACGCATTGACCAATGCGGATTCGGCGTGGCCCAGATGGCGCGCCCAGTCGCGCTCGCCGATCTTGTCGGAAATCAGCGCGTCGAGTGTCTCGGCGTCGGGCGTCCTCAGATAGGCTTCGGCGAGGCACATCAGCGCCACGCCCTCATCCGTGTTGAGACCGTATTCGGCGAGGAACTTCTCCATCATCCCGGCGCCGCACTCGGCGCGGATGCGGGTCACGAGGTCGGCCGCCTTGTGTGTGATCGTCTCGCGTTCACGGGTATCGAGCGCCAGCGTCTTCAGCAGATCGGCGGTGCATTCGGCTTCCGGCCGCAGCGTGGCCTCACGGATTTTTTCGCGCAGCATGTCGCTCATACCTATGCCTCTGGCCAAAGAAGGATACCAAATGTGACTGCCATACTCGCAATTTATTTGCAAAAATCACCAAAGAATGACAGAAAAGCAGGAAATATCTCTACACACTGTCATTCGCGCGAAAATGCAGACTGATCTGGACGCCACCGACCGCAAGATACTTCGCGCGCTGCAGGCCAATGGCCGTATCACGGTCACCGAATTGGCCGAGGCCGTCAACCTGTCGAATACACCCTGCACCGAGCGCATGCGCCGGCTCGAGCGCGAAGGCTTCATTCGCGGCTTTGCCGCCAGGATCGATCCGCTAATGCTCGACCTGTCGGTCACGGTCTTCGTGCAGGTGGTGCTGGAACGAACCACGACCGGCGTGCTCAACCGCTTCGGAAAAGAGGTCCGCCGCATTCCGGAGGTCGAGTCGGCCCACATGATCGCCGGCAATTTCGATTATCTGCTCAAGGTCCGGGTCCGCGACATGGTGCATTACCGCAAGATACTGGGCGATCGTATTGGCACGCTGCCCGGTGTGAGCCAGACCCACACCTTCGCGGTCATGGAAACGGTGAAGGAAAACGCCGGTATCGACCCGGCGCTGATCTGATCCTAAGCCTGAGCTCGCTGCTGCAGCGTATCCTGCGCCTCCGCCATACCCGTATCGGGCAGATCCATGTTGTGCATGAGCATGAGCGACCATCGGTCACCTTCGCATGTGGCGAGCAGGTTCATGAGACCGCGCCGCGCCGGCCATTCATTGCCATGCGGATCACGCGCACCGGTCATGTGCCAGTTCACGTCGATGGCGGCGACATCCGGCCGGACCCAGCGGATATCGATACCGGTTTTGGAAAGCGTGCTCTTTGCGAACATGGTTTCGAAGATCGGCGCGTGAAACTTCTCTATTTCGTCCCGGCCATGCGCCCGCATGCCGAACACATTGGTGAAATCGGCATCGTCCGAAAAAGACGCCGCGAATGCATGGGCATCATGCACGTTCCACGCCGTGAGCAAGGCGTCGACCAGATTGTCGACCGCACCGTTGGATTGGTTGTATGATGACATAGTCAAGCCTCGCTGATTAGTATGCATGCCATACTATCTGGATGCCATACGGAAATGTCAAGTGCCTGAAGCCTACACCCAGTCCCTGCTGCTCTATGCCTATCAAGAGAGTGCAAGAAAGCTGACCCGCTATCTGCGCGAAAAGGGTCACACTTCGATCAGGCCGAAACACGGCGCGGTGTTTGCCAATATCGATCGCGACGGTGCGCGGGCGACGGTGCTGGCCGAACGTTCAGGCATGGGAAAGGCGGCGATGGGCGAACTGATCGACGAGTTGGAACGCCTTGGCTATGTCGAGCGCCATCCCGATCCCGCGGACCGCAGGGCAAAGATGGTGATGCCAACGCAACGGGCGCTCGAAGTAACGCGCCTGGTCCATCGCTTCAATGGCCGTCTGGAGGCCAGTTACCGGGAGCTGCTCGGCGATGCCGCCTATGAGACGTTTCGCGATTCGCTCGCGCGGATCGTCCCCGATGGCGGCGGCATGCAGCCGCGCATCAAATGACCCTGCACTTTCTCGGTTATGGAGTAAGGTGGAGAGATGCCGGGTTTGGCTAAGGCTTGTAGAGCCGCAGCGGCTTGCTTTGCTCGCGCCTGATCATCCCTTTGGCTTCCAGATCGAGCTGTGCGGCCTTGAGCCACCATCCCGCTTTCTCTCCGCCCGGAAAGAGATCCTGTGGAAGCGCTGGGAGCAGTTTCATCTTCGCTTCTGCAACAGTGATACCGGGCTTGCCGGTGGGCAGTACAGACAGAAGCGCATCGCGCATGGCTTCGTATTTTGCCTTGTCGACACGATGGACGTGGCCGGGCGAGGCAACATTCTCGATTTCGATCCTGTCAGTTTTCGATGCCATCGATCCTGCCCTTCACGTAGTCGATCCTCGGCGCCCGGAACGCCATTGCTACCCACGCCCCGACGAGGCGCAGTACGAACGACACAGACCGCTTGTCCGTCGGCACACCATCCAGATTCAACCGGTCGCGGTAGATCGAAATCCAGTGCCCCTTGGTGAAGTCGGCAAACATCGCCGTGTTGCAGCAGGTGGCCACCACCCGGCGTGTCGGCGAATCAGGTTTCAGCCGGTGTTCGCCAAGACATTCCGCGCCCTGCAAGCATCGCACGCGGTCTTTCCTGAAAAGCGCGTATGGTGATCCGCCATGTTCGTCCAGAATCGGGATCGCACCCGGTAACATTCCGAGTAATCGCCCCGCCTCCCGGCAATCTGAGCAATCGCACACGGTGATGAGAATGGGCTTTCCGACGGCTTCAAGCTGAACCTTGTCGCATCGGCACTTGGCAATGTTCACCTGATCGTTCGACATATCGCAGTTCAAGCTACCGACGCCTCCGTCACGATAACTAGACTAGACCGTCCAGTTTGATGATGCAAGGCGGCTGTGCTATTTCCTGCGGTGTCGAGTTGGATCAGCGGATGACATGGGCACAAGCACGCGCCAGCAACGCACGCACAAGGCTATCCTGAACGCGGCTGAGGATCTGTTCCTGAGGGATGGCTTCCTTGGCGTCAGCATGGATCAAGTCGCGGAAACTGCGGCGGTTTCCAAGCAGACGGTCTATGCGCATTTTCAGAGCAAGGAGGCGCTGTTTCTCGCCTTCACCCAAGCCTTGATGGAACCGGCCGGCGATGAACTGGGAAAGCGTGTTTCCGAACAGTCTTTGGACCTGGAATTCGAAGACTACCTCAGAGCATTCGCGCACCAGCAACTCGCCATCGTCGTCACGCCCAAGCTCATGCAATTGCGGCGCCTGGCGATTGGTGAAGCGACGCGCTTCCCCGAATTGGGCGCGACTCTTCACAAGTTGGGTCCGGCCCGTTCGATCAATCGCCTTGAATTTGCATTTCGGCACTACCGAAACATCGGCCAGATTCGAGCACCAAATCTTCGCGAGGCTGCATCCAACTTCAATTGGCTGATCATGGGTGCACCCGTCAACGATGCCATGATACTCGGAGATGCAGCGATTCCCGGGAGAGAGCTGCTTGAAGCCCACGCGGAAGAGTGTGTCCGCGTCTTCCTTGCTGCCTATGGAGCCAACCCGCCGGCCTACTTCGAGTAATCCCGCAGATCGTCGATGACCTTGCCGTCATTGGGCAGCGAGGCGGCGATCTCGACCAGGCCCTTCAGCTTGGTATGCGCCGTCAGCGCCTCGCCGATCGCCTGCGCGTCGGGGCTGGCGCCGTCGGCCGGTTCGATCTTCAGCGTCATGGCGTCGCGTTCGCCCTCCCGGGTGACGACAAGGCGGGCCCGCGCAATGCCCGGCACCGATTTGGTGATCGCACTGATCTGCCTGGGATCGACGAACATGCCCTTGATCTTGGTGCGCTGGTCGGCCCGGCCCATCCAGCCGCTGATGCGCATATTGGTGCGCCCGCATGGCGACGGCCCGTCCAGCACGGCCGAAAGATCGCCGGTGCCGAAGCGGATCAGCGGATAGGCCGGGTTGAAATTGGTGACCACCAGTTCGCCGACCTCTCCGGGCGCCACCGGATCGTCGGTGCCCGGCCGCACGATTTCGACAATCAGGTTCTCGTTGACGACCATGCCGGGCAGCGGTTCGCCGCCATTCTCGTTCCTGGCGGCGCTCTCATAGGCGATGACGCCGAGGTCGGCGGTCGCATAGGCCTGCATGACGCTGACGCCGCGCTCCCGGTATTCGGCCCGCAGCGAGGGAAACAGCGCGCCGCCCGAGACGATGGCCTTCCGGAAAGATGATAGATCCCGGCCCATCTCGGCGGCCTTGTCCAGCATCGCCTTCAGGAAATCAGGTGTACCGGCATAGGCGTCGGGCTTGAGGATCGCCGCGGCCTCGACCTGCTGTTCGGTATTGCCGATGCCGGCCGGAAAGACCTTCGCGCCCAGCGCGCGCGCGGCTTCGTCTAGGATCAGCCCGCCCGGCGTCATGTGATAGGAAAGCGAATTGTGCACGATGTCGCCCGGGCGGATGCCGGCGGCGAAGAAGGCGCGCGCACCGCCCCATGGATCGATGCCCGGCGCCTGCGGTTCCCACACCGGGCCGGGCGACATGAACAGCCGCGCCCCGTCGAGCATGCCGGGATGGACGAACCCGCCGAAAGGCGGTTCGGCGGTCTGCGCCTCCATCAGTTCGCCCTTGCGCAGGACGGGAAGCGCGGCGAGCGCCTCGCGCGAAGTGATCGAGGCGGTGTCAACATCGGCAAGGCGCTTTTCCCAGCCTGGAACATTCGCCTTTGCCTCCGTCAGGAATAGCGCCAGACGCTCGAACAGCCTGGCTTCGCGGGTCTGCGGCGCGAGCGTCTCGTCTGCGTCGAAATGCTCGTTCATGCTCCTGCTCCCGCCAGTCTGTCGAAAGGTCTCCACCCGCCCGAATTGTCGATGCGCAGCCGCACATGGCGCGCGATCGCCTCGACCATGCCGCCGGCGTCGCCCTCCAGCGGCGCCAGTTCGATGATGTGGTCGGGCACGTGATCCGGCCTGCCCGGCACTTCTTTCACCCGTCCCGCCTCCTGCGGTCGCCACAGATAGACGTCGAGTTCGACATCGTTTTCCCTGCGCCGCGCCACGATCTCGCGAATGCGCTCCCAAGCGACCGTCTCGGATTGCCAGCGCGCGTCATAAAGCCCGGTCGGACGCGCCGCCAGCACAACGTCGTTGCGCAGATAGCGCAGGACCATGGTCGCCGAGACGAAGGCGAAGAAGGTCAGCGCCGACAGCACCGTATAGAAATTGGCATGGCTCATGGCGAACACGTTCAGGAGCATCCAAACCGTGCCCGACACCATGGCCGTCATCGCGGCGGCGACGATCAGCGTCACCCGGAATTTTGGCCGCGAATAGCGCATGCTGGTCATTCCGACTTCCTGCGTTTTGCCGTCATGTCAGCCAGCGCTTGCGCCGCTTGTAGTGCTTGACGTCGCGGAACGACTTGCGGCCTTCGCCTCCGACGCCGAGATAGAATTCCTTGACGTCCTCATTCTCGCGCAGTTCGACCGCGCTGCCGTCCATCACCACCCGGCCCGATTCCAGAATATAGCCATAGGTAGCGTATTTCAGCGCAACATTGGTGTTCTGTTCGGCGAGCAGAATGGACACGCCCTCCTTGGCGTTGAGATCGGCGACGATCTGGAAGATTTCCTCGACAAGCTGCGGCGCCAGCCCCATCGACGGTTCGTCGAGCAGGATCATGGTCGGCCGGCTCATCAGCGCGCGGCCGATAGCGCACATCTGCTGTTCGCCGCCCGACGTGTAGCCGGCCTGGCTCCTGCGGCGTTCCTTCAGCCGCGGAAAATAATCGTAGACCAGGTCAAGGTCGGCGCTGACCGCGCCGCGCCCGTCGCGCCTGGTATAGGCACCCGTCATCAGGTTCTCCTCGATCGTCAGATGGCCGAAGCAGTGCCGGCCCTCCATGACCTGGATGCAGCCGAGCCGAACCAGATCGTTGGGCGACAGGGACTGGACTTCCTGACCGTTGAAGACAATGTTGCCCTTCGTCACCTCGCCGCGCTCGGCGCGCAGCAGGTTGGAGATCGCCTTCAGCGTCGTCGTCTTGCCGGCGCCGTTGGCGCCGAGGATGGCGACGATCCCACCGCGCGGAACGTTGATCGAAATGCCCTTCAATACCAGGATGACGTGATTGTAGATCACCTCGATATTGTTGACCGTCAGAATGGCGTCGACATCCCCTTTGATGGGCTCGCCGCCGGGCTGAGCTGTGACAGGCGCGTTCATTACAGGTCTTCTCCGCTGGCTCCGTCGTGGACCCGGGCTTGTTTCCCGGCCGGCCAGTCGAAAGGGCCGGCCGGGAGATTGCTTGCGTTCAACCGGAAGTCACTCCTTGCAGTCGTTGTTCACCGGCCAGGGTGCATTGGCCTCGGCATATTCCTTGGCCTTCTGTTCGATCAGCGGCTCGATGGCCGACTGGTCGGCCTGCAGCAGGTCGGAAACGGGCACGAACTTGGCGCCATCCCATTCCAGCATCCAGGCACCGGAATGGCCGGTATGGTTGCCGCAGGAGGTCTTGAACGGCGGCACCATGCCGGTTGCGCCGAGTGCGGCCAGCGTCTCGGCATTCATGTCGAGATTCTCCAGGCCCCAGCGGACCTGCTCGGCATTGACGGCCTTGACGCCGAAATGTTCCTGCGCCGCCTTGATACCTTCTACGAGGATCATCGAAATGACGATACCGCGCTGGTAGAAGACCTTCTTTGTGTCGACATCGGGATTTTCAACCAGCGAATTGCCGGCATCGATGACATATTTCTTGATGTCGGCCATGGCCTGGCTGTCGGGTTGCGGCTGGCTCCAGGAGATCGACTTGTAGCCCTTGCCGGCTTCACCCACGGTCAGCATGTCGTCGTCGGAACCGGACCACCAGATACCGATGAACTTGTCCATCGGATATTTGGTCTTGACGGCCTCGGTGATGGCGCCGGCATTCATCGCGCCCCAACCCCACATGATGACATTATCCGGACGCTCGCGGCGGATCTGCAGCCATTGCGCGGACTGGTTCTGCATTTCCTTCAGCCCGACGGGAATGGGCAGGAAGGTGAAGCCATATTTCTTGGCCATCGCTTCGAACAGCGGGATAGGCTCCTTGCCATAGGGATGGTCGAGATGCAGGAATGCGATCTTCTTGCCCTTGAGCGAAGCCATGTCGCCACCCGAAAGATATTCCAGGATCATCGAGGCGGCGTCCCAGTAACCGGCCGGCGGGTTGAAGGCCCACTGGAAGATCTTGCCGTCGGCCATCGGCGAGAAGCCATAGCCCGGCGCCAGGATCGGAATCTTGTCGACATTGGTCTTCGGCAGGACTTGCAGCGTAATGCCGGTCGACCAGGGCTGTGTGACGACCGCCTTGTCCTTGGTCTTCTCGTAGCATTCGACGCCCTTTTCCGTCGAATAGCCGGTTTCGCACTCGTCGTAGTCCAGCTTGACGCCGCCGACGCCGCCGTCGCGCGCATTGAGCATCATCACGTAGTCGCGCTGACCGTTCATCAGCGGAATGCCGGTCGCGGCGAACGGACCCGTTCTGTAGGAAAGGTTCGGAACGTAGATAGAGTCCTGCGCAAATGCGGCGGGCGAATACATCGCCGTGCCAACCGCGAGGACCGTGGCCATTGCGGCCATTCTTGTCAGTTTTATCATGCCTGTCTCCTCCTTCGTTTCATTCGCCGTCATGGCGCGGGGAACGTCCCCTTTGCGTCCGGCGGGCGGACGTTTACCAGTCCGTTCACGCTCAGTGCGGGAACGGCCAGATGATGAACTTCTCCCGGATGATTTGCCACAGCCTCGCCAGGCCGAGCGGTTCGACGATCAGGAAGAAGATGATGAGGCCACCGACGATCATCGTGTTGATGTGCTCGAGCGGGGCTGCGCCGATATCAAGGCCCAGAGCGTCGGGAATGGTGTTGATGACGACAGGCAGTGCCACGATCAGCAGCGCGCCGAGGAAATTGCCCATGACCGAACCCAGCCCGCCGATGATGGCGATGAACAGGATGCGGAAGGACAGCGGGATGTCGAACAGGTTGGGTTCGGCCGCGCCGCGCCACAGGAAGACGAACAGCGCGCCTGCGACGCCGCAGATATAGGACGACACCGCAAAGGCGAGCAGCTTGGCCTTCATCAGATTGATGCCAACCAGTTCCGCCGCGATATCCATGTCGCGTACCGCCTTCCAGATGCGTCCGATGCGCCCGCGCGTCAGATTGATGGAAAGGGCGGTCATCAATGCGACGACGCCGAGCACGAAATAGTACTGGACGATGGATTTCGCAGTAGGTCCGGCGACCCTGATGCCGAAGAAGTCGATATTGGGCACCTGGATCGCACCCGAGGCGTTGTAATTGTAGAGCCAGGCCCATTTCTCGAACAGCCAGACCAGGAAAAACTGCGCGGCAAGCGTGGCGATGGCGAGATAGAAGCCCTTGATCCTTAGCGAGGGCAGGCCGAAGGCAGCGCCTACCGCCGCCGAGAAGAAGCCCGACAGCAGAATGGCCGCCAGCAGGTTCATTTCCGGAAAGATCGTGATCAGCTTGTAGGTTGCATACGCTCCGACGCCCATGAAGGCTGCGGTGCCGAGCGAGAGCTGGCCAGCGTAACCGGTCAGGATGTTCAGGCCCAGTGCGGCCAGCGAATAGATCAGCACCGGGATCAGCAGGGCCTGGAAGGTGAATTCGCTCGCCGTCAGCGGAAAGACGACCACCGCCAGGAACACAATGATCCACAACAGCACCGCATCCTGACGGACGGGAAACAGCGCGTGATCCGCCTTGTAGGAAGTCTTGAACTGGCCGGCCGTACGATAGAGCATTTCAGCCTCACACGCGCTCGATGATTCGTTCGCCGAACAGGCCCTGCGGACGGAACAGCAGGACGAACAGCGCCAGGACGAAGGCGAACCAGGTTTCGGTATTGCCGCCCATCAGCGGTTGCCCCCAGTAGATTTCGAACAGTTTCTCTAGGATTCCGATCATCAGCCCGCCGATGATTGCGCCGGAAACCGATTCGAGCCCGCCCAGCATCAGCACCGGCAGCGCCTTGTAGGCGATGACCTCCAGCGCGAACGACACGCCGGCGCGCGCGCCCCACACGATGCCTGTCGCCAGCGCGATGATGCCGGCTATGAACCAGACCAGCACCCAGATGGTCGAAAGCGAGATGCCGACCGAAAGCGCGGCCTGGTGATCGTCGCCAAGCGCGCGGATGGCGCGTCCCATCTTGGACCGGTTGAGGAAGAGCAGCAATGCCAGCACCAGCACGATGGCGCCGATGACGGCGGTGATGTCCTTCTGTTCGAGGATCAGCAATCCGCCCCAGGGTTCGAATGTGTAGCTGCCGGTCGGAATGCCGAGTTGTTCGGTGATCATCACCTTGTTTTCGCCGCCGAAGATGAGTTCGCCGAAGCCGACCAGGAACAGCGTGATGCCGATCGTCGCCATGAACAGGATGATGTCGGGCTGGTTGACCAGCGGACGCAGCACGACGCGTTCGATCGCCATGGCGAGCAGATACATCACGACAAGGGTGAGCGGCAGCGCCAGCAGCGCCGGTACGCCGTTCTCGTGCAGGCCGACCAGCGTCAGCGCTGCGAACACGACCATGATGCCCTGCGCGAAGTTGAAGATGCGCGACGATTTGTAGATCAGCACGAAGCCGAGTGCGATCAGCGCGTAGAGCACGCCCGAGACCAGGCCCTCCCACACAACCTGCAGCAGGAAGTCGGGCGCCGACACCATGTCGACAAAGGGTTTGACGAATATCTGGTTCAGCATTTCCTGCTCCTTACCGCCATCGTCCGGTCACGGCAGCATGCCCGGAAACAGGCCGAGTATGCCGACCAGGATCAGGTAGATCGCGACGACGTAGTTGAGGAAGCGCGGCGCGATCAGAATGATGATGCCGGCGACCAGCGCGATCAGCGGAGCGGTTTCAAGATGAATGGTCATTCGGTTTCTTCCCCTGATCAGTCGCGCGGGACGCCAAGATAGGCGTCTATGACATCCTGGTTGGCGCGCACTTCGTCGGGCGTGCCGTCGCCGATCTTGCAGCCGTAGTCGAGCACGACCACGCGGTCGGACAGGTCCATGACGACGCCCATGTCGTGCTCGATCAGCGCGATCGTCGTGCCGTATTGCTGGTTCACGTCGAGGATGAAGCGGCTCATGTCCTCCTTCTCCTCAAGATTCATGCCGGCCATCGGCTCGTCGAGCAGCAGCAGCGCCGGTTCGGCGGCGAGCGCCCGGCCCAGTTCGACGCGCTTCTGCAACCCGTAGGGCAGGCTGCCGACCGGCGTCTTGCGGATATGCTCGATCTCCAGGAAATCGATGATCTCCTCGACCGCTTCGCGGTGCTCGATCTCTTCCTCCAATGCCGGGCCGGACCAGATCGCCTGCCACCACAGCGGCTGGTGCATGAAGACGGACCGCCCGGTCATAATGTTGTCGAGCGTCGTCATGCCGTGAAACAGGGCGACGTTCTGGAAGGTGCGGGCGATGCCCTGGGCCACTGCCTCATGCGGGCGCATGCGCCGCCGCGTCTGGCCGCGGAAGGTGATTGTGCCTTGCTGCGGGTGGTAGAAGCCGTTGATGACATTGAGCATCGATGTCTTGCCGGCGCCATTCGGTCCGATGATTGCCCTGATCTCGCCCTTGGCGATATCGAAGGAAATATCGGTGATGGCTTTGACGCCGCCGAAGGCGAGCGAGATGTTGTCGACGACGAGAAGCTGTTCACCCTTGGCGATGCCGTCATCGGCACGCAAACGCTTCGCCGGACCGGATCGCGCAACATGCACGTTCATTCCGCCGCCTCCTTGTGGGCAGCGCCAACCGGCGCCACCTCCATGTCGCGGATCTTGACGGTTGCCGCGATCTTGCCCTTGCGTCCATCCTCGAACACGACTTCGGTCTCGACATGTTTCTCGGTCGACCCGTCATACAGAGCCTCGATCAGAGGGGCGTAGCGTTCGGCGATAAAGGAACGGCGCACCTTCTGCGTGCGGGTCAGTTCGCCGTCATCGGCGTCGAGTTCCTTGTGCAGGACGAGGAAACGGTGGATCTGCGATCCGGCCATCAGTTCCTCTTGCGCCAGATCCCGATTCACCTGCGCGACGTGGTCTTCCATCATCTCGTAGACACGCGGATGGGCGGCCAGTTCCTGATAGCTGGCATAGGAGACATTGTTGCGCTCCGCCCAGCTTCCCACCGCGGTCAAGTCGATATTGAGGAAGACGGCGCAATAGTCGCGTCCGTCGCCAAAGGCGACCACTTCCTTGATGTCGGGGAAGAATTTGAGCTTGTTTTCGATATATTTCGGCGCGAACAGGCTGCCATCATTGAGCTTTCCGACATCCTTTGCCCGGTCGATGATCTTCAGATGGCCCTCATTGTCGAAGAAGCCGGCGTCGCCGGTGTGAACCCAGCCTTCCTTCGTCTTGGTCGAGTGTGTCGCCTCGTCGTTCTTGAAATAGCCGATAAAGACGCCAGGCGAGCGATAGAGCACCTCGCCATTTTCATCGATTCTTATTTCCACGCCGGGCGAGGGCCGCCCGACCGTATCGGCGCGTATCTCGCCGTCCGGCTGCGCGGTAATGTAGACGCTGGCTTCCGTCTGTCCGTAAAGCTGCTTCAGGTTGAGGCCGATCGAGCGGAAGAACCGGAAGATTTCAGGTCCGATCGCCTCGCCCGCGGTATAGCCGACGCGCAGACGGGTAAAGCCCATGCGGTTCTTCATCGGTCCGTAGACCAGCACTTCGCCGATCAAATATTTGAGCCGGTCGTAGAGGTTGACCTTCTCGCCATTGAGGATCGCTTCGCCGACCTTGCGCGCATGCGCCATGAATGTGTCGAACATGCGCTTCTTGGTGGGGCCGGCATCTTCCATGCGCACCAGGATCGCGGTCAGCATGGTCTCGAAAATGCGCGGCGGCGCGAAGAAGTAGGTCGGTGCGATCTCGCGACGGTCGACGTCGATGGTTTCCGTGCTTTCCGGACAGCATACGCAATAGCCGGACGTGTAGGCCTGGGCGTAGGAGAAGACATGGTCGCCCACCCATGCAAGCGGCAGATAGGCGAGCACGACCTCGTTTTCCTTGAGATCGTCATATTCATTGCCGTTGATCGCAGAAATGACGAGATTGTCGAAGGACAGCATCACGCCCTTCGGCTTGCCGGTGGTCCCGGACGTATAAAGCATGATGGACAAATCCGAGCCCTTGCCCTTGGCGATTTCCTCGCGCCAGAATTTGTCGCCGTTCTTTGCCAGTTCGTTGTCACCCAGCGCCTGCACCCCGTCGATCGAGTGCAGATTGGTGTGGTCATAGCCTTTCAGGCCGCGAGTTTCGTCATAGACGATCTTGTGAAGTTCGGTCAGCTGGTCGGCCATCGACAACAGCTTGTCGACCTGTTCCTGATCCTGGGCGATGGCGAAACGCACCTCGGCATGGTTGAGGACGTAGGCCATCTCCTCGGCCACCGAGTCGGAATAGACGGGAACAGGAACGGCGCCCAACGCCTGGGCAGCGGCGATACTCCAGTAGAGTCGCGGCCGGTTGAAGCCGACAATGGCGATCTTGTCGCCACGTTTCAGCCCGAGCGTGGCAAGGCCCAGCGCGTAGCGCCGGATCTCGTCGCGCATCTGCGCCCACGTCCAGGTCTGCCAGATTCCGAAATCCTTGTGGCGCATTGCCGGGCGCGCCGCGAAGCGTTCGCCGTTCCACAACAGATATTGCGGAAATGTCTCGGGCCTGTCGCCCGGCGGCCTGCCTGATGACGCCATCAGCGTGCTTATCCTCCCCTGAACACGACCTGCTTGTGCTCCATTCAGGTGTTCCCAAGCCGACCCTGTGCAGTCTGTCCTCTATTGCCCTGCACCCGGGAACCTCCATTCCCGCCGACTTTTCGCCGGATGCGGTACGGCAAGGGTCGATGCTTCAACCCCTTCCCGATCCTCCCGACGCCGCATGGCTGCCGCCTTTTTGGCGGTCTTTTCAGCCATTTCCTCCCCGTGACGGTCGAAGCGCAAGTTCCCCCTTGCAAAACTCTTGCATTACTGAAGGCCAAAGCCGTGACGTATTCAACTGTTCCATGGCATTAGAAGGACAAAATTTCGCGACTATTTCCCGAATGTATCGAAATGTTGCGCTGATTTTGCGTTGCACAACAGGTTTGGCGTAACCGGCTGGCTGAACATCATTCCCATTCCACCTGGCCGACCACGAGATAGCCCGCGCCATAGACCGTCTTGATGAAGCGCGGATTTTTCGGATCCTCTTCCAGCTTGCCGCGAAGACGTGAAATGCGCACATCGATGGAGCGATCGAAATTCTGGTTCGAGTCGAGGCCGAGCCGGTCCATCAACTCGTTGCGGGTCAACAGCCGGTTGGCCGATTCCAGCAGCACGCGCAGGACGCCGGCCTCACCGCCCGACAGGGGTATCGTCCGTCCATCAGGGCTGATCAGCTCAAATCGGCGGAAATCCGCGGTCCAGCCGGCAAAGCGCGCCACCTCGCCGCCGCGTTCCGCCTCGGCCGCATTCATGCGCCGCAGGACGGAACGTACGCGCGCCACGATCTCCTTTTCCTCGAACGGCTTGACGATGTAGTCGTCCGCCCCGAGCTCCAGCCCGACCAGCTTGTCGCCCAGTTCGTGGCGTCCCGACACGATGATCGAGGCGACGTGCTTGTGCGCGCGCAACTCCGCGACGATGCCCAGCCCGTCGCGGTCCGGCAGGCTCAGATCGATCAGGCACAGATCGGGCTGGCGGTGTGGCAGTGATTTGAGGAATGATTCGCCGGTGAAAAACGTCTCCACCGCATAGCCGTGCTGGGTCAGCGCATTGTCGAGGATTTCGGCGATGTCTCGATCGTCCTCGACGACGGCTATCTTCTGGCGCCCATCGCCCTGCATTTCCGCGTTCAGCATGCGGCCTCGCCGGTAACGGTTTCCCGCAGGTGCAGTTCGCCGAGTGCGACCTTGAACTCGGCTTCGTCGAACGGCTTGCGCAGAACCGGAAAACCGGCTTCGGCCTCCTGCAGCGCGGGATGGCTGGTCGCCAGTCCGCTCATCATCAGAATTGGCAATTGCGATCGGCTCCAGCGCAATTCCCGGGCGAGATCCATCCCCGTCATCCCGCCAGGCATCATGATGTCGGTCACCACCAGTGAAATCACCGGAATGTTGGCGATCAGCTCCAGAGCCTCGGAAGGTTCGGTCGCCTCGATCACCTTCATGCCCTCGGCCAGCAGATATTGCCGTACCAGACCCCGGATTTCCGGTTCATCGTCGATGACCAGCGCCAGCCCGCTCAAACCGCCCGGCTGCGAGGCGGTAGCATGTGCGCCGCTGTTTTCGGCGGCCAGTTCGGCCGGAGGCAGCAGCATGGTGACACTTGCCCCCTTGCCGGGCTCGCTCTCGATCGTAAGATCACCGCCGGAACGGCGCACGAAACGGCGCACCATCGACAGGCCGAGACCGCGCCCGCGCCCGCCCTGTTTGGTGGAAAAGAAGGCCGTGCAGGCTTGGTCGATCGTGTCCTCGGCAAACCCGCAGCCATTGTCGACGACGCTGACGCGTATCTTTTTTTCACCCTCATGCATGGCTGTGCCGATTTCGACGCGGATGGCGCCGGCATGACCGATGGCATCGCGTGCGTTGAGCAGCAGGTTCAAGAGCGCATCCTGAAACGCGCGTTCGTCGATATAGGCGCCCAGCGGCGCATCGGGCGAATCTTTTTCCTCGACCGAAACCGAGATTGCCGGGTCGAGCGAGGCCGAGAACAGACGCACCAGATCGGCGCTGACCCGGTTGATATCGCAGGGGCCGGGGGTGAGTTCCTCATTGCGTGAGAAGCTCATCAACTGGTCGGTGACGCGGCCGCCACGCTCTACCGCACGGCGCGTCACCGAGATGATGCGCTCGCGCTCGCCGGCCGATAATTTGTCGTCCGACAGCCGGTTCAGATTGCCGAGGATGATGGTCATGATGTTGGAGAAATCGTGCACCACGCCGCTGGTCAGGGCTACCGCCGCTTCGATACGCTTGGAGGCGACCAGCGCATCCATCGCTTTCTTTTCCTCGGTGATGTCGAGCGACAGCACGTACAGACCGACCACCGAACCGTCGCTGTCGAATTCGGGCACCAGCGAGGTCCGGGCATGGCGGGTCTGCCCGTCCGGTCCGGCTTGGGAGAATTCCGCCGTATTGGGTGTGCCCTGAAAGCCGATCTCGATTGCCGGCAGCAGCACGTCCATCACCTGCTCGTCAAAGAGTTCGCCAGGCTTGCGGCCGACAACATCGCCCGCCTCGATGCCGAAAATGTCGGCAAAGCGCGCATTGGTGAAGCGGTAGGTCAGGTCGCGGTCGACATAGGCGATATGCGCCGGCACCGAGCGCGTGATCGTGCGCATGCGCTCTTCGGATTCGATGAGCTGGCGCTTGACCTCTTCCAGCGCACGGTTGGCCGCGGTCAGTTCGCGATTGGCTGCGCCGAGTTGCTCGGAACGCTCCAGCAGGCTGAGCGACAGCTTGTCGGCGCGTTCGCGCAGCATCTCCTCCTGGCGCTTGCGCGCCGTAACGTCGGTATAGACGGCGACCCAGCCGCCATGGGCGAGCGCATGGCCCTCCACCGCGATCACCTTGCCGTTCGGCCTGGTGCGCTCCAGATAATGATCCTCGAAACCACGCGCCCGCTCGACGCGTTCGCGCACCAGCTCCTCCGGCTCGCCTGGTCCGAAATCGCCCTTTTTGGCGAGGAACCGGATGATCTCCTCGAAGCTGGTGCCCGGCTGCAGGAAATCGTCCGGCAGGTCGTAGAGCTTCAGGAAACAGCGATTGCCGTGCACCAGCCTCAGATCGCGGTCGAAGATCGTGATCCCCTGCTCGATCAGGTTGAGGCTCGAAGCGAGAAGGCCGGAATCCCCGATCGGGGCGCCAGCGCCCGTCACCGTCTTGCCGGCTGGTTCGACAACGTTCATTCCGCCTCCCGTTTTCCCGCCATGTTTCGTCTCGAAAGACCATTGTTGCGGGTAAGTGACCACAATCTAGCGCCAAAACCGCGATTGCTCCAGATCGTCAAGTTTGCCGCAGCACTGCGCCATGCTTGACTTCTCCGCCGCCCGCAACTACCTGACGCACCGACAAGGGCCGAAAAGCCCACGGGGCAGGGGCCCCTGCCGTCCGGACGGTCTTGGACCGATGGTGAAGCCCCACTGACAAACATGAAGCAACCTGCCGGCAAGCATGCGGCAGTGCTGCAATCCGGGCACCGGCACAGATAGCGCACCGGCGCTTTCGCATGCATGGCATCCGCCTTTGGCGGTCAGAACAGGTGCTGTCATGTCGTTATCCGCAATCTCTCTTGAATCCCTCAAGGAGCAGGCCAAGCGCCTGCGTACCTCGCTCGCACAGTCCGGCGAGCCGATCAGCCATTCGCGCGCGCTTGAACTCGTCGCCCGCCAGCACGGTTATCGCGACTGGAACACCGCGTATGCGGCAATCGGCAACCGCCCTTCCGGCCCACCGGTCGCACTCGGCGGCAAGGCGCGCGGACGTTATCTCGGCCAGCCCTTCACCGCCAGGGTGATTGGCCTGCGCGAGCAATTGACGCCGGGACGCTGGCGGGTCGAACTGCAGTTCGACGAGCCGGTCGATGTCGTTACCTTCGACAGTTTCTCGGCCTTCCGCAGCCGCGTGACGGTGACGGTCGATGCCGATGGACGCACGGTCGAAAAGACCTCCAACGGCATCCCGCACATGGCGCTCGACCTCTGACAAAATGCCCGGCGCCTCACGTGCGGCGCCGGGCTCTTGTGTTTTGCCGGTTTGCCGCAAGAAATGGGTGGCGGTGATGCGCTCGCCGGTCTACCCAGGCGCGTCGGGCAATTGGGTGACGCATGACACGTAGCGGCAAGACCACGGACGGCACCAGCATGGGTGGTATGGAGTGGGCGATGCTCCTCACGCTCTCGCTGGTGTGGGGCGGTTCCTTTTTCTTCAACGGCGTGGCGGTACATGGTCTTCCGCCGCTTTCCATTGTCGTGCTGCGCACTGGTCTCGGCGCGATTGCATTGTGGACCTTCTGCCGCGCCAGCGGCGTCGCAATTCCTGCCGACAGGCAGGTCTGGGCGGCCTTCTTCGTCATGGGCCTGCTCAACAATGTCATCCCGTTCTCGCTGATCGTCTGGGGCCAGACGCATATCGCTTCCGGCCTTGCCTCGATCCTCAACGCGACGACGCCCGTCTTCACCGTCATTGTCGCCCATTTCCTGACGCGCGACGAAAAAATGACTTGGACGAAGCTCGCCGGCGTGGCGCTCGGTCTTGCCGGCGTCGCCGTCATGATCGGTCCGGGCGTGCTCGCCGGGCTGGGCACGGCCATCCTTGCCCAGTTTGCCATTCTCGGCGCGGCACTGTCCTATGCCTTCGCCAGCACCTACGGTCGGCGCTTTCGCGAGATCGGCGTCTCACCGGTGGCGACGGCGACCGGCCAGGTCACGGCATCCACCCTGGTGCTCGCACCGATGGTTTTGCTTGTCGACAAGCCATGGACGCTTGCCATGCCTTCGATGCCGGTCGGGCTTTCGGTGCTGGGCCTGGCGCTGTTGTCCACCGCCTTCGCCTACATCCTTTATTTCCGAATTCTGGCGAGTGCCGGCGCGACCAATGTCGTGCTCGTCACGCTGCTGGTGCCGGTCAGCGCCATCCTGCTCGGCTGGATCGTGCTGGGCGAACAGCTCGAACCGCGCCATTTCGCCGGCATGGCGCTGATCGCCATCGGTCTTGCGGCGATCGACGGCAGATTAGCAGCGCGTGTCTTTTCCGCGTTGCGCCGTTCGAGAGCCTGACATGCTTGCTAGAAGTGGCAGTCGCGAGGTTCGTCGGCCCGATCGAATTCTCGTTTGAGCTGGTCGGGCTCGGCTTTGCTCTTGGCCGAGACCGTGCGTATCGCCTCTTCGCGATCCGCCCCGAGGCGTGCCAGTGTCACGGCAAGAAGCCTTCGATAGGGCCTGACATTTGCAAGAATCTTCCCTGATCCAATTCGTTCATTGATCATCGGCACTGCCTCCCGGCCTTCCGCACCGAGACGGCAAAGGCCAATCAGCCCCGCCAGATAGGGGTGCTGCCATTTGTTGGTGTAGCCGTTCCTGCCGCGATAGGGATAGGCGTCGTCGACCAGGTAAATGAAGGTCGGAATCGCGTCGGCGCCGAATTCCGACAGCCGCGTCAACGCCCGCCATGCCGGCACGCGTGCATCGGGGTGGTGTGCAAGCCGTTCCAGCACGCCGCGATGCGCCACGATCTGCTCGGCGGGCAGGCGATTGATCACGCCACCGAAAACGACGATAGCGTTCGACTTTCTCTGGTACCGGTCCCAGGCGGCCTTCAGCGCCCGGTTGTATTCTTCCAGTTCAGCACCCCTGTGCTGCTCCGCCTTGGGCAGGAAGCGGTTGGCTTTTGGCAGGATTGCACGGTCGGGCAGTGCGGCAATCGTTTCGTCGAGGCGCGAGAATACCGCGTCGGAAATCGGCGCCGCCTTGTCTGGATAGTCCCTGATGACGGCGGAAATTGCGGCCGGCATGCGGCCCGGAGGGTCGATGCGCCGGTCGGCGACGATCCGGACGACCAGTTCGGCTTCTTCCGCGTTCGTCTTTTCCTTGCGGCGCAATTGTCCGACCATCGCGATGAAATCCGCGATGACGAGACTTATGTCCTCACCCTCGACGCGGTCCTCGGCAAAGGTCTTTTCAAGCGTCGCCACCCGCTCGTCCGCCACCGGGGAGGCATCGAGTTCAAGATTGAGCTTGAGGATATCGGTGACGAAGGCGGTCGGGTCGATCGGGTTGTTCTTGCCCTTCGTGCCGCCGACTTTCGTGTCCAGCCGCAAATAACCGATGGCCATGTTGAGCTGGCCATAGAAATCAACAGTCGGGATGAGCAGGGGCGCGAGGCGGCGATACGAAATGAGCGTATGGCGCCAGGTCAGTTTGAAACCGTTCCCGTCTCGCTGAAAATAACTGAGCCGGCTGACGCGCATCGTGTCGACGGAGAGATTGAATCCTTCCTGCGACCTGGACTTGCCCCGCTTCAGGTCCTCCGGCAGCAGCACGGCATCGGCTTCGCCGACATGCGCTGGCGACGGCACCACGCAAATTCCCTGCGCCACCTTGAGGCGCAGGATTTCACCGGCCTTCGACAGCCCCTGTTCCTTTTCGCCGAGATAGACCTGCGGGCAGGTCTCGCGCTGTTCGAAGCTGTAGGCCGTTCCCTCCGCCTGTTCGTTCGGCACGCTGCCGTCGTCGGCAGCCATGACCACCTTCTTCGCAGCGCCCGAGGCAAGCAGGCGCCGGCACAACTCGCTGCATTGGGTGCGGTGTCCTTTCGGAATCACCAGCGCAATTGCGCCGTCGCTGAAAACCGGCCCGGCATCCTCGATGTCGCCTGCGGCATAGTCTCGCGCAACGCCGGCAAGGCGCGCGTTCTCCATGAATGGAATGACCCACAGTACCGCCAGCGGCACCAGGAGGGAGACCAGCACGGTGACCACGCTTGCCCGCAAACCGGCAAGGCGCATGATCACGAAGATGATCCGCGCCGGAATCGCGATCAGCATGATGGTTGGCAGAGCCATCAGCAACAGGGCGATGGGGAGCCCGATGACGGTGAACATTATCAGCAGCACCGCCGTACCGCCTGCCTCGGTCAGAACGAATGCCGACAGGATCGCACCGATGACGAGGAAAACGTCAAGCGTAATCGAGTGCCACCGCCCGCCGCTTCGTCGTCCACCTGTCCGCCGTGTTGCCTTCGCCATGCCTTCGCTCCGGCCCTTTCCGGGAACGATATCTGCCAAACCCGTGGCAGCATCACTCCCGTTCTGGCATCGCAAATGTGAAGGTTTGCTTGGTTAGCCGCCGCAAAGGCGGGATTCGCGCGCTCAGATTTGCAGCATGGCTAACAGCTCCTTGCCGGACAGTCTTGGAGACTTGCCGACGTCAAAGGCTTGTTTGACCAGTTCGGTGATCCTGGCATTGACCGGCGTGGCGACGCCGTGCTGCTCACCCAGCCGCACGATTTCGCCATTCAGCCAGTCGATCTCCGGCTCGCGCCCGGCGTCCAGATCCTCCGCCATCGACGACCGCGCCTCTTTATCGATCTTCAGCATGTTGGCGGCGACGAGCCTGAACAGCCAGTCGGGCAGGCCAACCACCTTCGGGATGATCTGCGGCCTGACCTTGCCGATCTTCGCCGGCGTGATGCCGGCCGCCTTCATCGCGGCCAGCGCCTCGGCGACACTTGCCGCCAGCACCTTCCGGTAGTCGCGCTGTGACAATTGTGCCTTGAGCGGCAGGCCGGACAGCGCATTGACCGCGTTGTTGAGGTTCATCGCCAGCTTGCCCCACAGCACCGCCTGGATATCCTGCGTGACTTCTGCCGGCACCTGCGCCTGTGTGAGACACCGGGCGATTTCCTCGGCGGGCACGCTATTCTCGATCGCAAGCGTGCCCTGTGTGCCGCAGTGAAAGCGGCTCTCGCCGATCCGCGCCACATTGAACGGCACCATGGCCGCCAGCACGGTGCGCCCGGGCAGTACCTCGCGCAACTGGTCGGCATTGGAGATGCCGTTCTGCAGGCTGACGATGGTGGCGTTCGCGGCCACGACGCCGTTCAGGATGTTTCCGGCCTCCTGCGTGTCGCCGCTCTTCACGCAGACCACAATGACATCGCAGCGGGCAAGTGCTTCCGCATCGGTCGAAAAATCGATACTGCCCGGGGCGAGTTCGCGGGCAAGTCCGTCATAACGGGTCAGGTCCATGCCCGCCGCCAGCCGTTTCGCCATGGCGGGCCTGCCGACAAAGGTGACCTTTTGCCCGTTTGCCGCCAGCATGCCGCCGACATAGCAGCCGATCGATCCCGCGCCCAAAATGCCGAAATGCATGGGTTTGTCCTCCAGCCGTGACGCAATGGCCCGGATTTGCCTGCGTTGCAAGCGGGCGGTTGCATGCTGTTGCACGTTATCCGATTGGAAAGAATTGTTGTTTAGGATTCGCAATGTGGGGACTGAAGGACATTCTTTTTGTCGGGCTTCCGGGTCTGCCTAACTATGGAAATTTGGGGGATTTGCATGAACGAACCGGTATTGGTTGACGAAGGCGGCAATTCGGCCGACCGCCGCTGCACACGGCGCGAAACGGCCTATGACATCTCCGAAATCCACTTTTCCGGCCGGCGTCCGCCGGTGACATGCCTTGTGCACGATGTTTCGGGTGTCGGCGCGCGCATCGAGGCGGCGAGCTCCGAACTGCCGAATCACTTCATCCTGGCCAATCATGCAAAGCGGCTGCGCGCCGTCTGCGAGATCGTCTGGCGCAACGGAGCGCAATTGGGCGTTCGCTTCGTAACGCCGCCCCGCCAGATGGTCTGAGCCCCTCTGAGCCCCTTTGGGACGCTCCGTTGCAAGGTGATTTGGTGCGCATGCCACTCGGCGCGAACAGACCAGCAATGGCGCTGACAGACATTTTCCTCATTCGACCGCGCGCATAATCTCCGCAAGGTTTCGCCCCGTGGATGGGTGGCTTTGTCGGAGTAGCGTCCGTGGACACCATTTCGCCTTTTGTCAGTTCGAACCGCAAGATCGATCCTTCACGCCGGCCGGCCACCCGCCCCGATGGCACCCCCGACGACAATGACCGAGTTGAAATCGGACCCACTCCGCTGGCTTTCGAGGCCTGGGAGAAGGCGGGACTGGAAGCACCCAATCTAGAGGCCATGCGCCAGTTCCGGCTCGACCGTATCGTCGGCGAGTTGCGTAAGCGCGACTATGCCGGCCTTTTATGCTTCGATCCGCTCAACATCCGCTACGCCACCGATACGACCAACATGCAGCTATGGGTCGCGCACAATCCCTCGCGCGCCTGTTTCGTTTCGGCCGACGGCTATGTCGTGCTGTGGGAATTCGCCCGTTGCGAACATCTTTCCGCGCATCTGCCGCTGGTACGCGAGGTGCGCCATGGCGCCGGCTTCTTCTATTTCCTGTCGGGCGACCGGGTGGAAGAACATGCGGCCAGATTCGCCGCCGAGGTCGACGATCTTCTGCGCGGCCATGGCGGCGGCAACCGCCGGCTTGCCGTCGACCGGATGGATCCGGCCGGCGTATTCGCCCTGCGCGCGCTGGGCGTTGAGGTCAGGGACGGCCAGGACGTCACCGAGAACGCCCGACTCGTCAAGGGGCCAGACGACATCAAGGCCATGCGCTGCGCCGTTCATTCCTGCGAGATGGCCATGGTGAAGATGCAGGCGGAGTTGCGCCCCGGCATGACCGAGGACGATCTGTGGTCGATCCTGCATGCCGAAAACATCCGCCATGGCGGCGAATGGATCGAGACGCGTATTCTGTCGTCGGGCCCGCGCACCAATCCCTGGTTCCAGGAATGTGGCCCCCGCATCATCCAGGAAGGCGATCTCGTCGGTTTCGACACCGATCTCATCGGCGTCTACGGCATGTGCTGCGACATCTCACGCACATGGCTGTGCGGCGACGCCGAGCCGACTGCCGAACAAAGGCGCATCTACACTGCCGCCTACGAGCAGGTGATGAACAACATCCAGCTTCTGCGCCCCGGCCTGAGCTACAGGGAATTCACCTATGCCGCCGACCAGGCGCCCGCCGAATTCCATGATCAGCGCTATTCGGTACTCGCCCATGGCGTTGGCCTGTGCGACGAATATCCCTCGATCTACAATCGGCAGGATTACCCGGCTTCGGGTTATGACGGCGTATTCGAGCCCGGCAATGCGGTCTGCGTGGAAAGCTATTGCGGCGTGGTCGGCGGCCGCGAGGGCGTCAAGCTCGAACAGCAGCTCCTCATCACCGAGGATGGTTTCGAGGACATCACCGCCTATCCCTACGAGGACAGGTTGCTCGCCTGACCAGGCAAATCCTGTCGCAATTTCGCCCTTGTTTTACGGCAAGTCCGCCCGACATTTGACGGGAGCGGTGGGCCTGTTGCATGCCGCACGATACGGGAATCCTCTTGAAAAAATGAAGAAACTTTTTTCGCTGGCGCTCGCCGCGTCGCTCGCTGTTTCGCTGGCCGCCTGCCAGACCCAGACCGACCCGCTGACAGGGCGCCCGCAGGCCAGCAACACCGCCGCTGGCACCGGCCTTGGCGCGATCACCGGCGCGGTTGCAGGTCTTCTGATTGCCAAGGACAAGTCGGGTGGCGACCAGCGCAAGGCCGCGCTCATCGGCGCCGGTATCGGTGCGCTGGTCGGCGGCGGCGTCGGCAATTACATGGACCGCCAGGAAGCCGAACTACGCCGGCAATTGCAGTCGACCGGTGTCAGCGTCACCCGCCAGGGCAACTACATCATTCTCAACATGCCCGGCAACGTCACCTTCGCCACCGATCAGGACCAGCTCAACCCGGCCTTCTTCCCGGTACTCGACTCGGTCTCGATCGTGCTCAACAGCTATCCCCAGACCCTGCTCGACATCGACGGCCACACCGACAATACCGGTTCGCCCCAGTACAATCAGGCCCTGTCGGAGCGCCGCGCCGTTTCCGTCGCGCAATATCTCAGTTCCCGCGGTGTCGATCCGCGCCGGCTGCTGGTTGTCGGCTTCGGTCAGACCCAGCCGATCGCGCCGAACAACACGCAAGCCGGCCGCGCCGCCAATCGCCGTGTCGAAATCCGCATTTCACCGCTTTCGTGAAAATGCTGCCATTCCGCTTAAGGCAACGCTAGGGACGCGATGGTAAGGCAACATCCAACCGGGAGTTGCATCGCCATGCCATTATTGCCGGAAAACGCATCGTTGCGCGGCTTCCTTGCTGAAAAGCGGGGCAATTTCGCTGTCATCTTCGCACTCACCCTGGTGCCGATCATGGCGCTTGGCGGTGCCGCGGTCGATTATTCGCGCATCTATTCTGCCGAGAGCAAATTGCAGGACGCCACCGATGCCGGCGCCCTGGCGGCCGCGACCAGTGGCAAGCCGATCAACCAGATGCAGCAACTGGCCGAGGATTTCGTGCACGCCAACGCGCCCGGTCTTGATGCAGCGGTCAAGACCACGATCAACAGCCACGACCTTGTCGTCGAGGCATCCGCGACCGTACCGCTTCCCGTGCTTTCGGCCTTCGGCAAGCCGGAAATGGTGGTCTCGGTCACTTCGCAGGTCGAGAGCGTGATGCCGCTTGCCGGCGGTTCGGTTGCCGTCAACGATCCCGGGTTTTCCCGCAAGGTCGCCAATATGCGCCGCAAACTGGCAAGGGCCACGCGCCGCATGTCGAAATATCAGCGCGAAGCGATCACCCGCCAGGTCGATCTGGCGATCAAGGCGGCGCAATCGCGCCAAGGCGCTGTACGTCTGGCGAACTGACCCCGCACCGCAATTCCGTCAGTCGATTTCGCTTGCCCAGGGTGGATTGGCGCCGGCCCGCGACACGGTGATCGCCGCCACCCTTGCCGCCAGTTTCAAGGCGCTTTCCAGTGCTTGCGGCCCGGCATTGCGCAGTGCCTGGCGCGAGAGCAGTCCGGCGCGTTGAAGTCCGGCCAGCAGTCCCGCATTGAACGTATCGCCGGCGCCGACTGTATCAACCACTTTGGCCGTTTGCGCCGGCACGGCAATCTCGCCCTTGCGTGTCAGCGCCAGCGCGCCTTCCCCACCGCACGTCAATACGCAGACAGCAGTGCCGGCCGCGAGCCACTCACCCGCGATTTCGCGGAATGAGCGGCCTGGTGCGAGCCAGGCGAGGTCTTCGTCCGATACCTTGATAATGTCGGCAAGCTCGATCATCCGTTTCAGCCGCGCCCGATAGGTTTGTTCGTCGCTGACGAAGCCCGGCCTGATATTGGGATCGAGCGAGATGATTTGCGCCTCGTGCCCGCGTTCGGCCAGCGCTTCATAGGCCGAGCCGCACGGTTCGCTGATCAAGCTGATCGCGCCGAAATGCAGCGCCCGCACTGAGCCAGGCAAGGCAGGCAGATCGTCAGGGTCGAGCGTACGCCCCGCCGTTCCCTCGTCATGGAAGGCATATTGCGCCTGACCATTCTTCAGCGTGACGAAGGCGAGCGTCGTCGGCTTTCCGCTTCTGATGCACAGGGAATGGTCGACCCCGGCTTCGTCGAGCGCGGCGGCGAGTTTTTCCCCGAACATGTCGTTCGATAGACCCGAAAAGAAACCGGTTTTCTCGCCAAGCCTGCCGAGCGCGATCGCCGTGTTGAACACCGCGCCGCCGGCCGCTGGAAGGAAAACCTCCTCTCCGCCCGGCAATTGGCGCGGCAGCATGTCGATCAGCGCTTCGCCGCAGCACAGGATCATGCGGCCATTCCCCCGTTCCTTTGTCCGACCCGAGACACGCCCTACCAGTAGACGCAGCCGCGGCCTACCCGAATGCGTGGCTGTCCCTGTGGCGGTGCCAGCGTTTCATTGCAAGCTTCTTTTTCACGGGTTTCGTCTGCCATCAACGGCATGATCGACATTTTGTCGATCAGCGAAGCGTAGTCGGAATAGCGGCTTGCCTCGCCCCTTCCCCAGCGCGGCTTGATCTTGGGCACCGGCGAGGAGCGTACCGGTCCGCTCTGGCGCGGCGGCTCGACGGTATCGGGAATTTCTGCCTGCTGCTTGCCTTTCAGCGCCATCAGCCTGGCGATGCGTTCCTCGGTTCGGGGATGCGACCGCAGAAGCGAGGGATCGGGCATGCGTCCGCCCGGCAGCACCACGCCCTCCCAGTTGCGTCGCTGTGCCTGTTCGAGCTTGGTGAGCGCCGAGGCTAGCCCGTCGGGGTCGCCCGTCAGCATCACCGCTCCGAGATCGGCGTCATATTCGCGCGTGCGCGACAGCGCCATCTGCAACAGTGCGCCGATGGTGGGTGAAGCCATCAGCAGCACGATGCCGAGCCAGGGCGCGGTTCCCACCCCGCCCATCAGGATCGCCGGCAGGTTGAGGAACAGTGTCAGCATGCCGAGCGTCGACATCACGGAAGTAAACCGGCTCACCATGTCGGCGATTGCCATTACTTTTACGTCCTCATTGGCGATATGGCTGATCTCGTGCGCCATCACGCCGGCGAGTTCCCTTCTGGTCAGCGAACGGATGAGCTTGTCGGTCATGCAAAGCGCGGAATCGCCGCGCCGTCCGACTGCGAACGCGTTCATCATGTTGGAGGGCAGGATATACAGGCGCGGCCGCGAAGCGAGTTCGGCCCGGCTGGTGAGTTCGTCGAGGATCGCATGGCCAGCGGGAAACCGGCCGCGGCCGACCGGCATCGCCTGATACATTCGAAGTACCAGCTGCGGCGAGACATGCATCGCAACCAGCAGGCTGACCCCGCCGAACACCGCCGCGTAGATGATGCCGCCCGGTCCGAAGAACACAAAGGCGCAGGCAACGAAGAGCGCAAGTGAACCGCCGACCAGCAGCCAAGTCTGGACGAAATTCAGCAAGGCGTGCCGTTTCGGTGCGAAATAGTTGATCGTACTCATGATGATACTGTCAGCCGCGATCCGGCCATGCTTCCGGCGTAAACGCCACTCCCATAAATATGGGTCGACCGGCGGCCCGTTCAAACGGGCTTACCCGCTGCCAAACGTCGCGATATCATGGCGGGTGAGTCGGGGGCGCCGGTTACTGCGAGGACGGATCGCTTATGTCGAATTTGGGGCGCCTTGCCGCCAGCCTGATTGCATTCTCGCTTCTGCTTGCCCAGTCGCATTCTGCTGCGATGGCCGATGACACGCCTGCCAAGCAATTGTTCGGCGCAAAGGCGCTGCCGGCGAAGGGAAAACCGCAGCCGGTCGGCTTCTATTCCAAGGGATGCATGGCCGGCGGCGTCGCCATTCCTGTCGATGGTCCGGCCTGGCAGGTGATGCGCCTGTCGCGCAATCGTCGCTGGGGCCAGCCTGAACTTGTCCGCACGCTCGAGGATCTGTCACAGAAGGCAAAGGCCGACGGCTGGAACGGGCTGATGATCGGCGACATGTCGCAGCCACGCGGCGGCCCGATGCTGACCGGCCACGCCTCCCACCAGGTCGGCCTCGATGCCGACATCTGGTTCATGCCGATGCCCGACCACCGGCTGAGCTACAAGGAGCGTGAAAACTTGAGCGCCGTCTCCGTGCTGAAATCGGGCTCGCTCTATGTCGACGACAAGCGCTGGACACCGGTCTACGGGAAATTGCTGCACGACGCCGCGTCCTTCCCGCAGGTCGAACGCATCCTTGTCCACCCCGGCATCAAGAAGAAGCTCTGCGACACGGTCAAGGGCAACCGCGCCTGGCTGGCGAAGATCAGGCCCTATTACGGCCATCACTACCATTTCCACCTGCGCATCAAATGCCCGAAGGGCGCGACGAACTGCAAGCCGCAAGCGCCGGTGCCGGCCGGCACCGGCTGCGACGCCAAAACGCTCAACTGGTGGTTCAATGTGGCGTTGGCGCCGAAGAAGCCAAGGAAACCCAAAAAGCCCACCAAGCCGAGAAAGCCGCGCTATGTCCGCCTCTCGGATCTGCCAAAGGCCTGCGCGGCGATCCTCAAGGCGCCCGACATTCCCGCCGACCGCGCCGTATATGCGATCCGCGCCAGCGCCTTCCAGGCACCGGAGATCGAGATACCGAAATTCGACCCGCTCGCGATCCTTGCCTCAAAGCCGATCGAGGCGAAAAAGCCGCCTTCGCCAGCCAACAACACCGTACCGATCGAGGACATCCCGGTGCCGACGCCACGGCCTTCGAAATGAGGCTGATGTGATCGCCGGCTAACCCGCCGCCACGCCGACGCCGATGGGGCAGGAAACGCCCGTGCCGCCGAGCCCGCAATAGCCGGCCGGGTTCTTGGCCAGGTACTGTTGATGGTATTCCTCGGCGTAGTAGAAGGTCGGCGCATCGATGATTTCGGTGGTGATCGCGTTGGGATGGCCTGCCGCCCGCAATGCCTTCTGGTAGGCGTCACGCGCGGCAATCGCCGCTGCCTTCTGCTTTTCGTCATAGACATAGATGCCCGAGCGGTACTGCGTGCCGACATCGTTGCCTTGACGCATGCCCTGTGTCGGGTCGTGCGCTTCGAAGAAAACCTTCAGCAGCTCTTCATAGCTGATCTTGGCCGGGTCGAAGACGATGAGCACCGCCTCGGCATGGCCGGTCTGCCCGCTGCACACCTCCTCATAGGTCGGGTTGGGCGTTTCGCCGGCGGCATAACCGACCGCGGTGACGTGAACGCCCGGCGTCTCCCAGAACTTGCGTTCCGCGCCCCAGAAACAGCCCAGTGCGAACATCGCCTTTTGCATGCCGGCCGGAAACGGCTCGTGCAGGCTGGCGCCGGATACGAAATGATGGCTTGCCGTCTCGATTGGTTCGGCCCGGCCGGGCAGCGCGGCACCCTTGTCGGGCATTTTCAGCTTCTGGAATCCGAACATTGCGATCCTTCCTTCCTGGCCAGTCGCGCGCCTCGTCTTTGGCGCAAGGCCGCGAAATGGTTCTGTCAGCCGGCGATATAGGCATGCGCCGGTATCTAAAACAGGCGCCGCGCCCTGCCTGAACAGGATTTGATCGCTGTGTGATCGCCATCCTGCGTTATTCCCCCGACCTTTTTCAGGCCAGGAAATTCTCCTGCCACGGACGCCGCCGCCGCCGCGCCGCCACGGCGAACAGGATCGACAATATGCCGAAGATCGACCAGGTCGGCGATTTCAGGATCGTGGCGAAGACCGGGTCCCAGACGAAGGGAAACAGATTCTGTTCGATCACCGTCTTGAGACCCACCAGCGAATCCTGGCTGAATCGCGACCAGTCGGCATAAAGCGGCGTCAGCACCAGGTGCGAATCGGCGATCGAGCGCGTGATGTCGAGTACGCCGGCGACCAGAGCGATCGCGAGGCACACCAGACTGATCGCCCTGAAGATGGCCCTCAGCATTGCGATTCACCGGTTTCGTGCCGAGTGAATATCGTTGCAAGGGCATGTCTTCATCGAGGATCACGCCTGCGCCAATGTCATTCGGCTTGTTGTTTTCCCACGGCCATTCGCCCCCAAATGGCCACCATGCCGGTAATGTACTTCCCGCCGCCCGAACCGGCAATGGCTTCGCACCACACAGAATATGATCATTGTGCTGACGATTGGTTGTGGCGGCATTTGCCGCATGGTTGATCGCGCTTGAACATGGGCACGCAATTTGTATAGTGCGCCGGCTCTGGCGGGCCGGTGCGATAATCATCATCTATCCGGCCTGGCACCTTGTGGAGAGGTGGCCGAGTGGTTGAAGGCGCCCCGGTTTGGCTTTGCCAAACCGATTCCTGGAGAAAGGCGTGCGCTTTTCTTCAAGCCACTCGGACTGAGGAGGGCGCGAAAGTTTGGAGAGGTGGCCGAGTGGTTGAAGGCGCACGCCTGGAACGCGTGTATACGGGCAACCGTATCGAGGGTTCGAATCCCTCTCTCTCCGCCATACAAAACATAATTGAAATCAATTACTTAAGGTAGAATTGTTATTCCGTGTAATCCGCTGAAATCAGGTCTCCTTTCCCGACGAAAAGACTTCCCGGAGATGTCTCTAGCCAATACTTTGCGCTGCCCAGTCGGCGATTCTGCGGCTTGGTCTCTCATGAGCCTTTCGGCAGTACGTTTACACTCTGAGATGCGCTAGTATTGTTCGTTGCCAGAACACGGATCGTTGAAATACCAAGTTACGTCAAGCTGGCGTTCGGCTATCAACCCTAAATCGACACGCGTAACTTCTCGGCCAACGACTGCTTTGCGCCCCAAAGTCGGACGTTGAGCCGACTATTGTGACGTCCAACAAGCGGACAACCGGCAGGCCGCACGACAGCGCGGCGCTATCGCTGTCATCCCGCACAAAGCCAATGAAAAAGAAAAGCCGGTACGCTTCGCAAAGGCGAT
>JAJDOK010000051.1 GCA_022340185.1 Salaquimonas sp.
GCGCACGGCCTCCAGATGCTGGCCGTGATCGCGGTAGGTCGGATTGGCCATCTCGCCACCCGTATAGCCGGAAATCACTTCCTTGACGCCCGGCACGCCCTCGAAGTCCGATTCCATGCACCAGAAACAGCCGCCGGCGAAGATGGCGGTCTTCTCGGCGGCCTGGGCTGACAAGGGGAGGCAGAAAAACGAAATGGCGAGCAGAATCTTTTTCACCGCAAACTCCTTTCGGTTTTCCGGTGAACTATCGCCCCAGATCGCGCAACGGCAAATAAACCCGCTACACGCTTGCGTGAGCGGCATCACAACCGCCACCTTACAACCGCCGCTCGACCATCTTCGCCTTGATATCAGCTTTTCACCTTGGCCGGGTTGAGACCCTTCGGACAGGCCTGCGCGCAGTTCATTGCCCGCATGCCCGCAGGGCGTAGCCCGAGAACATGTAAAATTGATAATCGATCATGAACGATTCTACAGCCGCCGTTCGACCATCTTCTTCTTGATGTCCGCGATCGCCTTGGCTGGGTTAAGACCCTTCGGACAGGCCTGCGTACAGTTCATGATCGTGTGGCAGCGGTAGAGCCGGAACGGGTCTTCCAGTTCGTCGAGCCGCTCACCGGTCGCTTCGTCGCGCGAATCGACGATCCAGCGTTCTGCCTGCAGCAGCGCCGCCGGCCCGAGATAGCGTTCGCTGTTCCACCAATAGGACGGGCATGAGGTCGAGCAGCAGGCGCACAGGATGCATTCATAGAGACCGTCAAGCTTCTCGCGGTCTTCCACCGACTGCAGCCATTCGGTCTGCGGCTCGGGTGTAACCGTCTTGAGCCAGGGCTCGATCGAGCGGTGCTGGGCGTAGAAATTGGTCATGTCCGGCACGAGGTCCTTCACCACCTGCATATGCGGCAGCGGATAGATCTTGACCACTGCGGCGATCTCGTCCGCGCCCTTGGTGCAGGCCAGCGTGTTGGTGCCGTCGATATTCATCGCGCAAGAACCGCAAATGCCTTCGCGGCAGGAGCGGCGGAATGTCAGCGTCGGATCGACATGGTTCTTGATCCAGATGAGCGCGTCGAGCACCATCGGCCCGCAATCGTCCTCGTCGACATGATAGGTGTCGATGCGCGGATTGGCTCCGTCATCCGGATTCCAGCGATAGATGCGGTATTCGCGGACGTTCTTGGCGCCTTCCGGCTTCGGCCAGACCTTGCCTTCGCTCATCGTCGAATTCTTCGGGAGTGTGAACTGAACCATCTTCTCTTCCGTTCCAGACAGCCGCGGCTGTCCAACTTGCCCTAGTACACCCTCGCCTTGGGCGCGATCTTCTTCAAATCGATGCCGCCTTCGTCGAGCGTGGTCAGCGGATCGGTGTGCACCGGCCGATAGGAGAGCTTGACCTTGCCCTTGGCGTCGACGGTCGCCAGCGTGTGCTTGCGCCAGTTCTTGTCGTCGCGGTCGGGGAAATCCTCGCGCGCCTGCGCGCCGCGGCTTTCCTTGCGCGCTTCCGCGCCATAGACCGTGGTGATGGCGCAGGCCATCAGGTTTTCCAGTTCCAGCGTCTCGGCCAGATCGGAATTCCAGATCAGCGAACGGTCGGTCACCTTCAGATCGCCGAGCTCCGCCCAGATCTGCGAAATGCGCTTGCAGCCGGCTTCGAGCGATTCCTGCGTGCGGAAGACCGCCGCGTCCTCCTGCATGGCGCGCTGCATCTTCTCGCGCAATTCCGCCGTCGGCGTGCCGCCATCGGCATGGCGCAGCCGGTCGAAGCGGGCGAGAATTTCGTCGGATCGCTTTTCGTCGGGTTCGGGCACTTTTGCCGCGCGGTCAACCACTTCGCCGGCGCGGATCGCGGCCGCACGGCCCAGCACGACCAGGTCGATCAGCGAATTGGAGCCGAGCCGGTTGGCACCGTGCAGCGAGGCGCAGGCTGCTTCGCCCGCCGCCATCAGGCCGGGCACGGTACGGTCGGGATCGGCCTTGGTCGGGTTCAGAACCTCGCCCCAGTAATTGCTCGGTATGCCGCCCATATTGTAATGCACCGTCGGCAGCACCGGGATCGGCTCGCGCGTCACGTCGACGCCGGAGAAGATGCGCGCGCTCTCTGCTATGCCGGGCAGCCGCTCGTGGATCACTTCGGGCGCCAGATGGCTCAGGTTGAGGTGGATATGGTCCTTCTTCGGCCCGACGCCGCGTCCTTCACGGATTTCAAGCGTCATGCAGCGCGAAACGACGTCGCGGCTCGCCAGATCCTTGTAGCTCGGCGCATAGCGCTCCATGAAGCGCTCGCCTTCCGAATTGGTCAGATAGCCGCCCTCGCCGCGCACGCCCTCGGTGATCAGGCAGCCGGCGCCATAGATGCCGGTCGGGTGGAACTGCACGAACTCCATGTCCTGCAGCGGCAGGCCCGCGCGCGCCACCATGCCATTGCCGTCGCCGGTGCAGGTATGCGCCGAGGTGCAGGAGAAGTAGGTCCGGCCATAGCCGCCGGTCGCCAGCACCGTCATCTTGGCATTGAAGCGGTGCAGCGTGCCGTCGTCGAGATTCCAGGCGATGACGCCGGTGCATCGCCCGTCATCGTCCATCATCAGGTCGATGGCGAAATATTCGATGTAGAACTCGGCATTGTGGCGCAGCGACTGGCCGTAGAGCGTGTGGAGCATGGCATGGCCTGTGCGGTCGGCCGCCGCGCAGGTGCGCGCCACCGGCGGGCCCTCGCCGAATTCCGACGTCATGCCGCCGAACGGCCGCTGGTAGATCTTGCCTGCCTCGGTACGCGAGAACGGTACGCCGTAATGTTCGAGCTCGTAGACGGCGCGCGGCGCCTCGCGCGTGACATATTCGATCGTGTCGATGTCACCGAGCCAGTCCGACCCCTTGACGGTGTCGTACATGTGCCATTGCCAGTGATCCGCACCCATATTGCCGAGCGACGCGGCGATGCCGCCCTGCGCGGCAACGGTGTGCGAGCGGGTCGGAAACACCTTGGTGACGCAGGCGGTTCGCAGCCCCTGTTCGGCCATGCCGAGCGTCGCCCTGAGCCCCGCTCCGCCGGCGCCGACGACGACCACGTCGTGATAATGGTCGACAAGCTGATAGGCGCGCCCGCCACTTGCCGGTGCAGCACTCTTCGCAGCCATCGGATCAGCCTCCAAAGCCGATTTTCAGGATCGCGAAGACGCTTGCCGCGCCGATCACAACCGAAAAAAACGTGTTGAGAATCAGCAGGACGAACTTGGTGCCGCCATGCGCATAATCGACGATGATCTCCTGCATGCCGATTTTCATGTGGATCAGCGCGAGGACGATGACCAGTGTCATCGCAATGGCGACCAGCGGCGAGGAAAGCGTCGCGACGACTTCCTCATAGGGCGAGCCGACAAGCGAAACGACGATCCAGACAAAAAAGATGGTCAGCGGTATATTGGCGATCGAGGTCAGCCGCATGTGCCAGAAAGACCCCGTGCCGTCTCGCGCCGAACCGAGCCCCAGTGCCCTGCCGAGCGGTGCGCGCATGCTCATCGTCTCAAACTCCTAATAGACCAGTAGACCGACGATCCAGATCAGGACCGTCAGCGTGATCGAACCGGCCAGCGTCGCATATGCCAGCATGGTTGCCGATTGCTTGTCGAACATGGCGCCGGTATCCCAGATCAGATGGCGGATGCCGCCGAGCATGTGGTGCATGAGCGCCCAGGTGTAGCCGAGCAGTGCCAGCCACCCCAGCCAGGATTCGAAGAACCAGCTTGCCCAGGCAAAATAGTCGGGACCGGCCGCCGCCGCGACCAGCCACGCCGCGACCAGCAGCGTGCCGAAATACAGCAGGGCGCCGGTGACGCGGTGGAAACCGGACATCAGATAGGTGGGAATGAACTTGTAGATCTGGATATGCGGCGATAGCGGTCGCTTCGTCTCGACACCTGCATTGGCCATGTGCGCGCGTCTCCCAACCCTGACGGAACCGCCTCCGCCTGCCCAAAGCACCGGTGCCAGGAACATTCCTTCGCACCTGCGAATGTGCCCTGTTCTAGTGCGCGTTTTTGGGCGCGTCAAAACCTTAGCGGGCCGATTACCGGGAAAAATCGATTAGATTTCGGCCGGGAAAAGCGGACTGATTTTGACTACTATGGGCCTTGCGGGCTTCTTCAGGGCCGAAATCGCACGATATAGCTCGACCAGTCGGCCGGCTCGGCAACCGCCTCAAACACCCGTTTTCCCGTGTCTGGCTTGCGCGGTGCGTTGAGCATCAGCTTCGACCAGCCGCGCTCCGTGCCGAGATCGGCCAGCACGTCGACCAGCGCCTTGGCGATGCCCTTGCCGCGATGGATGTGATGGACATAGATGTGGTCGGCTTGGCCGGCGCGCCTGCCGGAGACCGGCTCGGGCAGATCGTAGAACAGGATGAAGCCGACCAGTTCGCCGTCGACGCGGGCACCGAGGAGCTCGCCGACACGGTCCTGCAGCAATTGCTCGGCGTAATATTGGTCGGGCTGGCGCGGCGCGCCGCGCTTCAGCGCCTGGCCATAGGCCGCGATCAGCGGCGCCAGCGCCGGTGCATCCCTCAGCCTTAGAAGCGAAATCTCGATGTCGTGGGTTTCGTCGTCCATCGCCCCATTGCTCAATCATTGCCTGCCTTGCGTCAAGCCGCCCGGCACGGTTTTCCGCCGGTTCCGGGCCGCGCCGCCGGCGGATGGTTGCCCTGCACATGGCTATCGTCCGCCAGCGAAAGCCTGTAGTGCATAGACACCCTCATTTTCACCAGATGGGCATCGCCGGAAAACACACCTTGATCGATATCTTTCTCATCGTCCTTCCGGTCTTCCTCATTCTCGCCACCGGCTACGCCACAGCCCGTATCGGCTATTTGCCGGCAGGCATCGCCGATGCGCTCAATGCCTTCGCGATCAAGCTGGCCGTTCCTGTCTTGCTGTTCCGCGCGCTTTACCGGCTCGATTTGTCACAGAGCTTCAACATTCCGATGCTGGCAAGCTTCTATGCCGGCGCGTTTGCCTGCTTCGCCACCGCGATCGTGCTCGCCCGCCTGTTATGGAAACGCCCGCCCGGCGAGGCGGTCGCCGTCGGCTTTTGCGCCACGTTTTCCAATTCCCTGATGCTCGGCATTCCGATCGTCGAACGCGCCTTCGGCGAGACAGCGCTCACACCGGCCTTCGGCATCGTCGCGCTGCATGCGCCGATCCTTTACATCGTCGGCATGGTGACGATGGAATTGTCGCGCCGCGACGGCCGCACGCTGGGCGACACCTTCGCTTCCGCGCTCAAATCGATCCTTGCCAATTCGCTGATGATCGGCATTCTCGCCGGTGCAGTGGCCAATCTGTCGGGCGTCATCCTTCCCGAACCGGTCATGGCGGCGGTCGACATGCTGGCGAGAGCCGCCATACCCGCGGCACTGATCGGGATCGGCGCCACACTCACGCGCTACCAGTTGAAGGCGGAGCTTTCCGAAAGCCTTATGGTTTCGTCGCTCGCGCTGTTCGTGCACCCGGCGATCGTGCTGGTGCTGACGCACTTCGTGCTCGGCCTTCCAGCCCTCTATGTCAGCGTCGCGGTTGTCGTCGCATCCATGCCGCCCGGCATGAATGTCTATATCTTTGCTTCGCTCTACAACCGAGCCGTCGCGCTCGCTGCCTCGACCGTGCTGATCGCCACGACGCTGTCCATCGTGACGATCTCGTTCTGGCTGTGGGTCGTGCACGCGCTACTGCGAATCTGAATTCAGCAGCGCCGAAATCTCACTTCCATTCGCGGATATCGACGAAATGGCCGGCGATCGCCGCCGCCGCCGCCATGGCCGGCGAGACCAGATGCGTGCGGCCCTTGTGGCCCTGCCGCCCCTCGAAATTGCGGTTCGAGGTCGAGGCGCAGCGCTCGCCGGGCTTGAGTTTGTCGGCGTTCATCGCCAGGCACATCGAACAACCCGGTTCGCGCCAGTCGAAGCCGGCATTCCTGAAGATCAGGTCGAGGCCTTCCTCTTCCGCCCGTTCCTTGACGATGCCGGAACCCGGCACGACCATGGCGTTGACGCCTTCGCGGACCTTGTGGCCGCCGATGATGGCCGCCGCCGCGCGCAGATCCTCGATGCGGCCGTTGGTGCACGAGCCGATAAAGACACGGTCCACTGCGATGTCGGTGATCTTCGTGCCTGGCGTCAGCCCCATATAGTGGAGCGCGCGCTTCTTTGAATCGCGCTTGACCTCGTCGTCGATCTGGTCGGGATCGGGCACGACGCCGGTAACCGAAACGACATCCTCGGGCGACGACCCCCAGGAGACGATCGGCGGCAGATTGGCCGCGTCGAGCCTGACGACGCGGTCGAAATGCGCCATGTCGTCGCTCTTCAGCGTATGCCAGTATTTTACCGCCTGGTAGAAGGCTTCATCCTTCGGCGCCTTGGGTTTGTCCCTGATATAGGCGAAGGTCGTCTCGTCGGGCGCGATCAGCCCGGCCCGCGCGCCGCCTTCGATCGACATGTTGCACACCGTCATGCGGCCTTCCATCGACAGCGAGCGGATCGCCTCGCCGGCATATTCGATGACATGGCCGGTGCCGCCCGCCGTGCCGATCTCGCCGATGATGGCAAGGATGATGTCCTTGGCAGTCACGCCTTCCGGCAGCACGCCGTTCACCTCGACGAGCATGTTCTTTGCCTTGTGCTGCAGCAGCGTCTGCGTCGCCAGCACGTGCTCGACCTCCGACGTGCCGATGCCGTGGGCAAGCGCACCGAACGCACCATGCGTCGAGGTGTGCGAATCGCCGCAGACGATCGTCATGCCGGGCAGCGTGAAGCCCTGTTCGGGACCGACGATATGGACGATGCCCTGGCGCAAATCGAGTTCGGAATAGTATTCCACTCCGAAATCGGCCGCGTTCTTTGCCAGCGTCTCGACCTGTATCGCCGATTCTGGATCGTCGATGCCGTCGCGGCGGTCGGTGGTAGGCACGTTGTGATCGACCACGGCGAGCGTCTTTTCGGGCGCACGCACCTTGCGGTGCGCAATCCTCAAGCCCTCGAAAGCCTGCGGGCTGGTCACCTCGTGCACGAGATGACGATCGATATAGAGCAGCGTGGCGCCGTCGGGGCTGACACTGACGACATGGTCGTCCCAGATCTTGTCATAGAGTGTGCGCGGTGCGGTCATGGTTATTGTCCTGAATCTTTGTCGTGACGGTTGGTGAAACGGGCGTTGTGCCCGGCTTTCCTGCCCGAAGGCGCGCCTAGCGGCTAAGGCTCTGCGTCACGATGAAGATGCGCGCGAAGAAACGCGCCGGCAGGCGCTTGGCGTCCTGCAGCGCGAAACCCCGATAGCTCGGATGTCCGAACAGCGCTTCCATGGCCGCTTATGTAGCGACCTTTACAGGCTTCGGCAATGAACAAGCGCAATCTGGTCCGCGCCGCCCGTCAAAATGATGGTCGCGCTAACCTAATGCCCCCTGACCTTGGCGAGTGCATCGGCCAGGATCTTGTCGCGGCCATAGACGTCCTCGCGGAACCACACCGAGCCGTCCTTGTTCACGAAGGCCGTCAGATAGACGACATAGACGGGGATGGGGTGCTTCAGCTTGACGACCGTGTTCTTGCCCGAGGCGACCACCTGATCGATCTTCGCCCGGCTCCAGCCTTCCGGTCCGAGAATGTATTCGGCCATCTTCAACGGGTCGTGCAGACGAATGCAGCCATGGCTGAAATAGCGTTGCGTGCGATCGAACTTCGATTTGGCCGGCGTGTCGTGCATGTAGACGTTGAACTTGTTGGGGAACATGAACTTGACGCGGCCGAGCGCATTGCCGGGACCGGGCTCCTGGCGCAGCCGGAACGGGAAATTGCCCTTGCCGTAGCTCGACCAGTTGACCGCGCTGGCGCTGATCGGGCCGTTGCTTGACATCACCGAGATGTTCTGCGGCGCCAGTACATTCGGGTTCTTCCGCAGCTTCGGCAGATATTCGTTGACGGCGATGGAGGGCGGCACGTTCCAGTAGGGATTGAGCTCGACATATTCCATTTCGTCGGTGAACACCGGCGTGCGGTGATAGGGCTGGCCGACCTGCACGACTTCGGCATGCAGCGTGTCGCCGTTCTTGACCAGCTTGACCACCTGGTCCGCCAGATTGACGAAGATGTGATAGGGGGCGAAATCGTTCTGCATCCAGCGATTGCGCTCCATGTTGAGCTCGATCGTCTTGATGCGGTCGTCAACCGTGATGTTCATCACCGCCACCGTGCCGGGCCCGACCACACCGTCCGGCGTCACGCCGTTCTGGTCCTGAAAGCGCTTAACCGCATCGACCAGTGCCGCGTCATAGACAAGCCCGGAATTGGCGCCGTTGTATGTGCCGGCCTCGATCATCCGCTTCCTGATCGTCGGAACGCGCGGGTCGGCCGCGCCGGGCTTGAGCGTTGCGCCGGAGGACACCTTGGTCCAGCCGCCATTGGCCTCGATGCGGCGGAACAGCGCCAGCGTCTGGCGCAGGCGTTCGTAGCGCGCCGTGTGCGGTGCCAATAGCCGCAGATAGGCCTTTAGTGTTTTTGTCTTGCGGATATTGGAAAGGATCGTGTCGGCCGAAATCTTGTCGGGATAGATGACGATCTCGCGATTGACCTTGCTCGGATTGAGCCGGCCGGAATTCATGTGCTGGGCATAGGAAACGGCCGCCGTCGACAGATGCACTTCCAGATCGGCAAGCTGTTCCGTCGTTGTCGCGCCGAGTTTGGCGAAAAGTTCGAAGGCGTCGTAGTCACCGGGGTTCAGCCCGTCCTCATAGGAAAGGTTGAGCGCATCGACCATTTCCTCGGCCTTGGCATTGGGGCGGTTGCCGGTGACCCAGATCGGGCTGTACAGGCTCTTGGCGTAATAGGCGTCGATGTCCTTCAGGCGCTTTTTCAGCGACTCGGATTTCGCCTCAGAGATGGCGCGGTTGAGTTCCGCCTTGATCGCCGGACCCATCAGCTGCGCCGACGCCGGCATTGCCGCCGGCAGCCAGAAGGCGAACGCGATCAGGCAAATGGCAAACAGGCCCGCCGCCCGGCGCGTGGGTCTCGTAAAATCGCGATTGCGCTGTCTCGGATCCATCCAGTTTCTCCCTCACGGCCTGCTCCCGGCCGTTCCTGATGTAAGGCTCGCCCTCGAATTGTTAAGTTAGAGCAGTTTGATGCCGGCTTGAAGCCCGGAAGTCGCAACCTGCTCAAACTCTCTTTCCGTCAAACAAAAAGGGCGGCCTGTCGAAAGCCGCCCCCAAAATCCGTCTCCCACGTCATGGGAGACCTATTCCTTGTTCTCCTGCGCCTCTTCGGCCGGCGCCTCTTCGGCCGGTGTCTCCGCCGCCTGGGCTTCCGCGGCCGCGGCTTCCTGCGCTGCCTTGGCCTCTGCGGCCTTTGCCGCTGCATCCTCGGCTGCCTTTTCGGCGGCAAGCGCCTCGGCTGCTGCCACCTTCTCGGCTTCCAGCCGCGCCTTTTCCTCGGCGAAGGCCTGGCGCTCGGCGTCGTTCAGACGCTTGGCGCGCACGCCGGTATTCTCCGAGATACGGGCCGACTTGCCGCGGCGTTCGCGCAGATAATACAGCTTGGCGCGGCGCACACGGCCGCGGCGCACGACCTCCACACCTTCGACCAGCGGCGAGAAGATCGGGAAGACACGCTCCACACCCTCGCCGTAGGAGATCTTGCGTACCGTGAAATTCTCGTTGAGGCCGCTGCCAGAACGACCGATGCACACGCCTTCATAGGCCTGCACGCGGGTACGCGTACCTTCCGTGACGCGCACCTGCACGCGTACCGTGTCGCCGGGTTCGAATTCGGGGAATTTGCGTTTGGCCTCGATCGCCGCGGCCTGCTCGGCCTCGAGCTGCTGAATGATGTTCATGGCTTCCAAACCTTTTGTTCGGCAACGCGTTTCGGGCCACCGGGCCTCATTTTCACGCTGCATTCATTGTTCTTGACGGCCAGAGCGCCTCTGCCACGGCCCTCGCAATCGGGGCACAGGGCGACGGAACATCAACTCCGTCGGGCGGATTCGCCAGTCTCTTTCCGGTTTTTCAGAAAAAGTCGCGGCTGCTATAAGCCAAAAGTCCAGGTTTGTCGACAGCTTCAGCGAGAACTTTCAGGTTCTGCGGGCGCCGCCTTTCCGATCCGACCCAGATGCGTGTCATGAAAGCCCGAAAGGCGCTTCAGCCCGAAGCCGAGCGCGCGATCGAACGCAACATGGCACGACCAGATGAGACCCACCCAGACAGCCACTTCCCTGTGCAGGAGAAACGCGCCGGCGAGAAAAAGTGCCGGACCGATCCAGCTGTGGACGATATTGTAGCCGATCGCACCAGTTTTCGGTCCCGCAAGATAGGCCGCCATCGAAACGTCCGGGACGAGAAACAGCAAGGCGAACAGCCACCAATTGCCGCCGGCAAGCTGATAGCCGGTCATGCCGAGCACCAACAGGGCGGCGTTTTCCAGCCGCAGCACAATCGTCACCGCGCGCCACCTTTGTCCGCCTTGGCCGCAAGATCTGGCCGTCTCTCCCTTGTCAGCTTCTCCGCCTGTTCGCGCCGCCATTGCTCGACCTTGCCATGGTCGCCGGAAGTGAGAACATCGGGGATTTCGCGGCCCTCGAAAATTTGCGGCCGCGTATAGTGCGGATGTTCGAGCAAGCCCTCTTCGAAACTTTCCTGTTCGCCGGATTCGGCATTGCCCATCACGCCCGGCAGCAGCCGCACAACCGCATCGAGCAATGCCATCGCCGCGATCTCGCCGCCCGACAGCACATAGTCTCCAACCGACACCTCGATTAGCTGCCGCGCCTCGATCACCCGTTCGTCGACGCCCTCGAACCGCCCGCACACGATCACCGCGCCCGGACCTTCGGCGAGTTCGCGCACATAGGCCTGATCGAGCACCCGTCCGCGCGGGCTCATCAGCAGGCGAGGGCGCTGATCGTTGATGTCCGAAACGCTGTCGATGGCCCGATCAATGGCATTGGCCAGCACATCGGCCCTGAGCACCATGCCTGCCCCACCGCCGGCCGGCGTGTCGTCGACCGCGCGGTGCTTGCCGATACCGAATTCACGCAATGCGATGGTATCGAGCGACCAGATGCCGTCATCCAGCGCCTTGCCGGCGAGCGAAATGCCGAGCGGGCCTGGAAACATTTCCGGATAGAGCGTGATGACCGAAGCGGCGAAACTCATTGGCCACCCTCCCCGCGCGCTTCCGTTTCCGGTGGGCGAACCAGCACGAGATAACCGGCGTCCAGATCGATTTCAGGCACGCTCTCGCGTGTGAACGCAATCATGAAAGCCGGACCTTTGACGGGCTTGATCTCGATGATGTCGCCGGCACCGAAATTCTCGACCGCGATCACCTTGCCGATCGTCTCACCATCCGGCGCGCGCGCTTCGAGTCCGATCAGGTCGGCGAGATAGAATTCGTCCTCGTCTTCCGTTTCGGGCAGTTCGGAGCGGTCGATATAGAGTTCCACGCCGTTGAGCGCTTGCGCCGCTTCGCGGCTGTCGCAGCCTTTCAGGCGTACGACCAGCATCTCCTTTTGTGGACGCAAGGACAGGATTTCCACCGGGGCACCATCACCAGTGGCAAGCGTTTCGTAACCCGCGATCGCTTCGGGATCGTCGGTGAAGCTTTTCAGACGGATTTCGCCCCGCACGCCATGCGGGGCGCCGAACCTGCCGACAAGGATGCGCTTCTGCGCGTCTGACATTGGCGCATCCCTATCGCTAGCCGGGCCCTATTCCGCCTTGGCTTCTTCCTCGGCGGGTGCTTCCTCAGCCGGTGCCTCCTCGGCAGCAGCCTCTTCAGCCGGAGCCCCGGCCGCGGCTTCCTCCACAGGCGCTTCGGCCACTGCATCTTCGGCAGGCGCTTCCTCGGCGGGTGCCTCTGCTGCAGCCTTGGCGGCTTCTTCGGCTTCCGCCGCTGCAGCCTTGGCGTCCTCGGCTGCCTGCGCCTTTTCGGCGACACGCTCCTGCGCCTTCTTGCCGGGCTGCGCCTTCTGCGGATTGTTGCGCGGGTCACGCTTCATGATGCCCTCGGCATCGAGGAAGCGATGCACGCGGTCGGTCGGCAGCGCGCCCTTCGACAGCCAGTGCTCGACGCGTTCCTTGTCGAACTTCACCCGCTCGCCTTCCTTGGGCAGCAGCGGATTGTAGGTGCCGAGCTTCTCGATAAAGCGGCCGTCGCGCGGCGAACGCACGTCGGCGACGACGATGGAATAATGCGGGCGTTTCTTGGAACCGCCCCGGGCAAGCCGGATTTTCAGTGACATTTCATGCTCCTGTTCGATAAGTCCGTTGTATTCGGTTGTTCTGTCAGTCCTTTTGCGTCACGCCATTTTCGGCGATCTGTTCGTGATGCCGGATCACTTCTCGAATAATGAAATTGAGAAGTTTCTCGGCGAAATCGGGATCGAGATCGGCCTCGGCCGCCAGCCTGCGCAGGCGCTCGACCTGAAGCCTTTCCCGGTTCGGGTCAGCCGGCGGCAGCGCGGTGCGCGCTTTCAGCTCTCCCACTTCCTTGGTGATGCGGAAACGCTCGGCCAGGATATGGATCAGCGCCGCATCGAGATTGTCGATCGAAGCGCGGAATTTCTTCAGTTCGGCCGGAATGTCGCCGCTCATTTCTTCTTGCTCCCCAAACCGGGCAGACCCGGAAGCTGACCGGGCATGCCGCCACCGAGCCCCGGCAGCTTCGGCATACCACCGCCGCCCATACCCATCTGCTTGGCAAGGCGCTCCAGTTCGACCGGATCCATCTTGGAGGGATCGGGCATGCCGCCAGCCATTCCGCCCGGCATACCCCCCATGCCGCCACCGCCCATCAATTTGCCCATCATGCCACCCATACCGCCCATCAGTCCGCCTTTCTGGCGGCCCATCTTCTTCATCATGCCGGCCATCTGGATGTGCATTTTCAGCAGCTTGTTGACCTCCTGCACCGACGTGCCGGAACCGGCCGCCACTCGCTTCTTGCGCGACGCATTCATCAGCTTCGGGGCGCGGCGCTCCCTTTTCGTCATCGACAAGATGATCGCCTGCTGGCGCTTGAAGATGGAATCGTCGAGACCCGCCGCCTCGATCTGTTTCTTCATCTTGCCCACGCCCGGCAGCAGGCCGAGAATGCCGCCCATGCCGCCCAGATTCTGCATCTGGTTCAACTGTTCCGACAGATCGTTCAGATCGAACTCGCCCTTGGCCATGCGCTTGGCCATCGCCTGGGCCTTTTCCGCATCGATCGTCTCGGCCGCCTTTTCGACCAGCGCGACGATGTCGCCCATGCCGAGGATGCGGTCGGCAATGCGCGAGGGATGGAAATCTTCCAATGCCTCTATCTTCTCGCCGGTGCCGATCAGCTTGATCGGCTTGCCGGTGACCGCGCGCATCGACAGCGCCGCGCCACCGCGCCCGTCGCCATCCACTCTCGTCAGCACGATGCCGGTGACGCCAACGCGCTCATTGAAGCTGCGCGCCAGATTGACCGCGTCCTGCCCGGTCAGCGCGTCGGCGACCAGCAGGATTTCATGCGGATTCGTTTTGGCCTTGATATCGGCCATCTCGACCATCAGCGGTTCGTCGATATGGGTGCGGCCGGCGGTGTCGAGCAGCACCACGTCGTAACCGCCTATTCTGCCGGCCTGTACCGCACGCGCGGCGATGTCGACCGGGGGCTGGCCCTCGACGATCGGCAGCGTCTCCACCGAGGTCTGTTCACCCAGTTGCCGCAACTGCTCCTGGGCTGCCGGCCGCCGCGTGTCGAGCGAAGCCATCAGCACCTTCTTGCGGCTGCGCTCCGTCAGCCGCTTGGCGATCTTGGCCGTCGTCGTCGTCTTGCCCGAACCCTGCAGGCCGACCATCATGATGACGACGGGTGCCGCCGCATTGAGATCAATCGGTTCGGCTTCCGAACCCAGCATGGCGACCAGTTCGTCATGGACGATCTTGACCACCATCTGGCCTGGCGTCACCGACTTGACGACTTCCGCACCGACCGCCTTTTCGCGCACGGCCTCGGTGAAGTCGCGCACCACGTCGAGCGCGACATCGGCCTCCAGCAGCGCACGGCGCACCTCGCGCAGCGCAGCACCGACATCCTTTTCGGACAGCGCACCGCGCTTCGTCAGGCCCTCGAAGATGCCGCTCAGCCGGTCGGATAGCGATTCGAACATGCCGTTTCCTGTTTCCTTGCATTGCCTTCGTCGCACGCAAGGTAGTGTTTCATCTGTGCCGAACCAACATTCGGCTGACCCCAAACGCCTTACCGAACCGACCCGCAAAGCGGAAAATCACCCGAGGGCGCATCGCGCTGTCGGGTGTTGACCTCCGGGATCGTTGCAAGCCTGGCTATGCCCCGGTCGGCGTCTCGGTTGTAGTCTCGCCAAGGAAGATGGCGGCATAAAGCCGAAATGCGGCGTCAAGTCAATCCTTGCGGTCAGTCCCTGACCGGCATCAGTGCCTTGAACAGTGCCGCCCGCATGCCCTGCGGCAGGGCGTAGACGATCCGCTTGGCCAACGGACGAGCGAAATTGAGCCACAACGTGTTCTGGATGCGCCCGCGCAGCGTCAGCGCCATCACATGGTCGCGAACCGGCACCGCGTCGTTCGCCCAGGTGAATTTGTAGCGCGCCGCAGGGATCATGAAATCGGCGGTCTCGACGCCCTCCTCGAAACAATCTTCCAGGATCGCGCCGAGATGCAGTTTGCCCGGGCTCGATTCCTCGTAGACCTCGTCCCAGCCCGCCATGAAGGCGTAATAGCGGCCATTGTGGAGAAAGCCCCACTGGTCGGCGATCGGCCTGTCGCCATGGAACAGGCTGAATGCGATCGTCGATATCCCGGTCCTGTCTCCATGCTTGAAGCGTTCGACGAATTCGCTGAAACTGGAATCGCGAAATGCCCGCGAGGTCAGACCCTGCCGCTCCAGCCATGCTTCGCGCCCGGCGAAGGACCGGTCGATGACATCGGCCAGCAGCGCACCGTCGCGTGCGTGGCGATGGGTGACGGGCGCATCGCGCTCCAGCCGGTTGCGGGCATTGCGCATGTTCTTGCGCGTCTTCGACTTGACGGTTTTGTGGTAGCTGTCGAAATCCGGCCATTCGGCCACCGGCACGAAGGGCGCGGCGTCCTCTTCGCCCGAAACCGGCACGACGCCGTCGATCGCCTCGAACAGCTCGGCATCGCGCCTGACCTGTCCGAGATGCAGATAGTCGGCGCCGATGGTGCGCAGTTTCGGCAGCATCTTTTGAAAGACCGCCTTCGCATCCGCGTCCGAAGCGACCAGCATGTCGGTATATTGCTGAAACGGCTCGGTCAGTCCGGTCAGCACCTTGAGACCCTGATCGTTTCGTACCGCGAGCGGCAGCAGGCCGATCAGCCTGCCGTCGCGCGTAACTGTCAGGACACGGATTTCAACCGGACCGTTTGAAAGCGCGTGGTCGAGGAAATTGCGGCACCAGTCATAGGACTGGAACAGCACCGCGCCTTCCGCCTCGTTTTCCAGCGCGCGCCAGCCGTCCTCGATCCACTCGATCTCGTCCAGCGTTGTCAGGACACGGACCTCGTCCGTCGCCGCCGGCCTTGCGGACGCCTTGGCCCGCGATTTCGAGGCCGGTCTGTCGACAACGGCGATCTCGCCGGCTTCTCGCAAAGTCCCCTGTCGCATGTGTCCGCCTATTTCCTGAATTCGTATGCTTCGATGTCGCGATACCCGGTTGCGGAGTCGGGATCGACGCGGAAATCGATACGGTAGGGCTTCTGCTGGGAACGCGTCATGCCGGAGAACTTCGCCGCCGCAGCCAGGCCAAGCTTGACGACCATGCCGAGCCCCGATTTCTGCCTGTCGAGATGGCTGAAGCCGGCGTTGCGCAACAGTCCGTTGGCATAATTGACCGCGTAAAAGTTGCGGATTTCACGCGTCCAGTGCTCGGTCGTAACCGAGACATTCATGCAATCGTGGTTCTCGACCCGGTGCGGGCAATTGAGCGGCCAGTAAAGCATATAGCCAGGCTCCAGGTCGTAGACCGTCGCGCCGTCGTCCATGCTCGAATCATAGGGCATGTCGGTCTCGTGCAGCCGCTTCAGCACCAGCTTCTCCAGCGCCTCCTGGCGCAGATAGGGCGCGCGGTTGGGATAGACCCAGACGCGCTTGCGGCCGGCGACCTGCCACAGCATCTGCCCAGGCACGTCGGCGTGGTAGCGCACCTTCACCTTCGGCGAGGAGATCAGGATCGTCGTCATGTGCTTGAAGGTTTCGAGACCCGGCACGCGCATCTCGAATTCGCGATACATGTCCGACAGCATCTCGCCATAGGCCGGATCGACCTTCTCGGGATGCTGGATGTTGATCCAGATCTTGCCGCGTCTGACGGCCTTCAGGATGTCCTCGCCCGACAGGTCGCCGAGTTCGCCTTCGCGATTGCTCGAACTGCCCTCGTCCGTCGCCTTGACGTGGTAGTTTTTGCGCGAGACGTTTTCGACAAGCCGCGCCAGCGCCTCGTCGCTGAACAGCGCGGATTTGTGGAGCGAATGCGCCAGATGCAGCGCTTCCTCGCCGAAATTGCTGGCGTATTGATCCTTCCAGTCTGTGAGAATGTTACCGGTCGTGATATCGCGCATTTCGGTACCCTTGGTGTTTTTTATTGGAACAGTTCACACATTCGAGCGCCCCATATGCGTGAACCGGGCAGAAATCGTGCCTGTTGTCGCAGCGACATCCCTATATCCGGTGAACAGGCCCTTCGGCGGGGCCGGTTATTTTCCTGAGGGAAAGCGGAGACTTAACGATTTTGATAAAATTTGAATCAGTTCAGGATTGGGGCAGATGAAATCCCGATCCGGCACAAGGCGCCCCAATCCCTATTACCAGGGTCCGGTAAGCGACCATTTCGACGGGGCGATCTTTTTCAATCCGGGCGGCGTCGCGCCGGGCAATGTTCGCGAACTCCTCAAATGGCGCCTCGCCAACAAGCCGGCGCAATGGCCGAAGCAATGGCCGAGCTCGTTCCACGATGCCGACCCGGCTGAACGCGTTGATGGCGACGGCCTCACCGTCACCATGATCGGCCATGCTACCCTGCTCATCCAGACCGCCGGGCTGAACATGTTGACCGATCCCGTCTGGTCGGATCGCGTCAGCCCCCTGTCCTTTGCCGGGCCGAAGCGCGTCAACTCGCCGGGTATTGCGAAGGAAAAACTGCCGCCTGTCGATATCGTGCTGCTCAGCCACAATCATTACGACCACCTCGACCTGCCAACGCTCGCCTGGCTCGTCGCCCGCGACGATCCGCTGATCGTCACGCCGCTCGGCAATGACACCATCGTGCGCGCTAGGGTGCCCGCCGCGCGCTTCGCCGTCGGTGACTGGGGCGATATCGCTGAAATCGGCAAGGAAGTCCGAATCCATTTCGAGCCGGTGCATCACTGGTCTGCGCGCGGGGTCCGCGACCGGCGCATGGCGCTGTGGGCGGGTTTCGTTGTTCAGACGCCTGCCGGCAGGATCCTGCATGTCGGCGATACCGGCTTTCATGAAGGACGCAATTTCACTGCCGCGGCCGAAAAACACGGCGCCTTCCGCCTCGCCATCCTGCCGATCGGTGCCTATGAGCCGCGCTGGTTCATGGAACCGCATCACATGAACCCCGACGAGGCGGTGCGCGCCTTCAAGCTTGCCAATGCGGCTCATGCCCTCGGCCATCACTGGGGCACGTTCCAACTGACCAATGAGGCAATCGACGCGCCATTGTTGGCGCTTGAAGAAGCGCTCGCCACCCATGATGTCGACCCGGCGCGCTTTCCCGCGCTCCGACCCGGCCAAACACTGAATATCCCCCTGACCTAGGCGCCGGAACGTCCATCTCTTTCAATTGCCGTCCGATTCCGCCATATAAGCGGCCAAATGCCGCCTTTTGCGGCCTGACGAGCAGTCATCGAGATGAGCACGCGCATTCCATTCGTGAAGATGAACGGGCTCGGCAACGCCATCATCGTTGCCGACATGCGCGGCCGCTCGGACAAGATTGCGGCTGAAGCCGCCATTGCGCTTGCCCGGCCGGACGCCATTCCCTTCGACCAGATCATGGAATTGCGCGACGCTGGTGGTTCGGGCCGCGATTTCGACATGCGCATATTGAATGCCGACGGTTCGCTCGCCGAAGCCTGCGGCAACGGCACGCGCTGTGTCGTCGCCTGGCTGAACGGTCAGGCCGATTCAACAGGCGGGCGCAACACCTACAATTTCATTACCGCTGCCGGCTTTGTGCCGACCGAGCGCCATGAGGACGGCACCGTCACTGTCGACATGGGCGTGCCGCGCTTCGGCTGGGAGGATATCCCGCTCACCGAGGAGTTCCGCGACACCACCGGCATCGAACTGCAGATCGGCCCGATCGACGATCCCGTTCTGCACACGCCCAGCGTCGCCAGCATGGGCAATCCGCACGCCGTCTTCTGGGTCGACAAGGATGTCTGGAGCTACGACCTCCACCTTTTCGGCCCGCTTCTGGAAAACCATCCGGTCTTTCCCGAGCGCGCCAACATCACCATCGCCCAGGTCGTCGCCCGCGACCACATCATCATGCGCACCTGGGAGCGCGGCGCCGGCCTGACACTCGCCTGCGGCTCCGCCGCCTGCGCCGCGCTTGCCTGCGCCGTGAGGAAGGATCTGACCGAGCGCAAGGCGACCGTCACCGTGCCGGGCGGCGATCTGACGATGGAATGGGCCGAGAACGGCCATATCCTGATGACCGGTCCGGCCGAGTTCGAGTTTTCCGGCGAACTCGATCCGGCGACCGGCGAATTCCGCATTGCTGACCCGGCGGTGCCGGCATGACGACAGATCGCAACAATGGCGGCATCAAGGTTCTTACCTTCGGCTGCCGGCTCAACACCTTTGAATCGGAAGTGATGCGCCGCGAGGCGGAGCAGGCCGGTCTCGGCGCTCTTTCAGGCGGCGCGGTGCTGGTCAATACCTGTGCCGTGACCGGCGAGGCCGTGCGTCAGGCCCGCCAGGCGATCCGCCGCGCCCGCCGTGAAAATCCCAAGGCCCGCATCATCGTCGCCGGCTGCGCCGCGCAGATCGAGGCGGATAGTTTCGCCGCCATGGACGAGGTCGATCTCGTCATTGGCAATGACGACAAGCTGCACGCCCACGCCTATCGCGCCTTGCCCGATTTCGGCGTCAACTCGACCGAGAAGACGCGCGTCAACGATATCATGAGCGTGCGCGAGACCGCTGCCCATCTGGTCGACGCGATCGAGGGACGGACCCGCGCCTTCATCCAGGTCCAGAACGGCTGCGACCACCGCTGCACCTTCTGTGTCATCCCGTTCGGCCGCGGCCCGTCGCGTTCGGTGCCGATGGGCGCGGTGGTCGATCAGATCAGAGCGCTGGTCGAAAACGGCTATCGCGAGATCGTACTTACCGGCGTCGACACCACCTCCTGGGGCGCAGACCTTCCCGGCAAGCTGTCACTCGGTCGCCTCGTCGACGCAATCCTGCGCGAGGTGCCGAACCTGCCGCGCCTGCGCCTGTCCTCTATCGATTCCGTCGAGGTCGACGACGCGCTGCTCGATGTTATCGCGGGCGACCATCGTTTCATGCCGCATCTGCACCTGTCGCTGCAGCATGGCGACGACATGATCCTCAAGCGCATGAAGCGCCGCCATTCGCGCGCCGAATCGATTGCCTTTTGTGAAAACGTGCGCGGCCTGCGTCCGGACATCTCCTTCGGCGCCGATCTGATCGCCGGCTTCCCGACCGAGACGGAGGCGATGTTCGAAAACGCGCTGTCGATCGTCGATGATTGTCACCTCGACCATTTGCATGTCTTCCCGTTCTCGCCGCGTCCCGGCACGCCGGCCGCGCGCATGCCGCAGCTCGACCGCGCCTTGGTCAGGGAGCGTGCCGCGCGCCTGCGTCAAAAGGGTGAGGCAGCCTATGTCCGCCATCTCGACGCCATGTCGGGTGGGCAGGCGGAGGTGCTGGTGGAAAAGTCCGGCTTCGGCCGCACCGACCAGTATACGCCTGTCGCCCTTCCCGAATGGCTGGAAGAGGGCATTCACCGCATCCATCTGATCGGCCATGACGGTGTCACGCTCACCGGCCAACCCGCCGCCTTGCGCGGCGCGGCCTGAGGGGAACGCATGGCGGAAGAAAAGAAACCCGGCCTGCTGAAACGCATCTTCTCTTTCGGATTCGGTCGTTCGAAAACGCCCCAGCCGGAACCGGAGATTGTGCCAGAAGCAACACCGGAGCCGGAGGCGGCGCCCGAGCAGGAGATAACACCACAAGCTCCGGTTGAAGCGCCCGCTGAAATCGCAGTCGAGGTTGTCCCGGAGCCAATAGCCGAGGCAAAACCTGAGCCAGAGCCGGCAGCGGAGGTCAAACCGGAACCGGAACCAGAGCCCGCGCCGCAACCTTCCGCCCCCGAACCGGAAGCGACACCCGTTCATGAGGGAGCAGCCAAGCCAAAGCCAAAAGTTAAGCCGGCTTTAGAAAAATCCGGCAAAAAAATAACGCCGGCAAAAGTAAAACTGTTACAAGAGCCAAAACAGCAACCCGAAGCCGTACAAAAGCTCAATGATACCAAGGAATCTGCTCAACCTGCAGCAAATGAGAAGCCGGCAAAAGAACTTCCGCGTAGTAAACCTGCCAAAGCTGGAAAACCCGCCAAACCAGCACCCCAAAAGACAGAACAACAGAAACCAAAGGCTCCGGAATCTGTATCCGAACCGGTAGCGAAAAAGCCCGAGCCGCCGGCAAAAAAGACAGCGTCCGAAAAGCAGGCGCCGTCGGAACCGGTTCAGCAGCCGGAACCCGAAGCGGTGACGCCCGAGCCACCCGCTCCGGTTTCGGCACCCGAACTACCCGAACCGGTTTCAACGCCCCAACCGGTGATCAAGGCCGAGCCAGCTCCGCCTCCCGGATCTCTTCCCGAATTGGGCCCGCGTCCCGAATCCGGAAAAGTGACGCTGTTCGAGCCGCGCGAGCCTTCCGGCCGAGCCGAAGTGGCCCCGGAGGAAGCCAAGGCCGGCTGGTTCGCCAGGCTGCGCAAGGGTCTGTCGCGATCTTCTTCCGCGCTGACCGAAAACATCGCCTCGGTCTTCACCAAGCGCCGTCTTGACGAAGACACGTTGCAGGAACTGGAGGATCTGCTGATCCAGGCCGATCTCGGCGTCGAGACAGCAATGGCGGTGACCGACGCCCTGTCGGCGGAGCGCTATGGCAAGGATGTCGACGAGGAGGAGGTCCGCCGCATCATGGCGACCGAGATCGAAAAGGTGCTCGATCCCGTTGCCATGCCGCTCGAACTCGATCTCGCCCACCAGCCCCATGTCATCCTTGTCGTCGGCGTCAACGGTTCGGGCAAGACCACGACCATCGGCAAGATGTCGGCGAAATTGCGCAATGCCGGTCTTTCGACCCTGCTGGTCGCCGGCGACACATTCCGCGCCGCCGCCATCGAGCAGTTGAAGATCTGGGGCGAGCGTACCGGTTCCCCGGTTGTCGCCCGCGATCTCGGCGCCGACGCCGCCGGCCTTGCCTGGGACGCCTGGCAGCAGGCCCGCGAGGAAGGCCACCACGTCTTGCTGATGGACACGGCCGGCCGACTGCAGAACAAGACCGAGCTGATGGCGGAACTGGAAAAGATCGTACGCGTCCTCAAAAAACACGACCCTTCCGCCCCGCACACCGTACTGTTGACGCTTGACGCCACCACCGGCCAGAATGCACTCAACCAGGTCGAGATATTCGGCAAGGTCGCCGGTGTTAACGGTCTTGTCATGACCAAGCTTGACGGCACGGCTCGCGGCGGCATTCTTGTCGCCATATCGGCCAAATACAAATTGCCGGTCTTTTTCCTCGGCGTGGGTGAGGGCGTCGATGATCTCGAACCCTTTGAGGCAGCAGATTTCGCCCGCTCGATCGCAGGACTGGAATCGCAATCCGTGGAGCAGGCATGACCGTCGACAACGCCAATCCGGACAGGGTGGACAGCAAGGTCAATCCGCTGCTGAAGCTCTCACTCGAGCTCGGTCCGCTTGCCGTTTTCTACCTTGCCAATAAATATGCCGACACATTGGCCGACATCTGGCCGGTGCTAAACGCGCTGGGCGGCAAGATATTCGTCGGCACCGCCTTCTTCATGGTCGCGATGACCGTGGCGATCTTGTTGTCGCGCTGGCTGCTTGGCCACGTGGCGATCATGCCGTTGGTCACCTTCGTTTTCGTGCTGATTTTCGGCGGGCTGACGCTGTGGCTGCACAACGAGACCTTCATCAAGATGAAGCCGACCATCGTCAACGCAATCTTCGGCGCCGCCCTGCTGATCGGCCTGCTGTTCGGCCGATCATTGCTCGCCTATGTCTTCGATGCAGCCTTCCATCTCGATGACGAGGGCTGGCGCAAACTTACATTGCGCTGGGGTATATTCTTCCTGTTACTCGCCGTGCTCAACGAAGTGGTCTGGCGCAATTTCTCCGATGATTTCTGGATCACTTTCAAGTTCTGGGGGGTCATGCCGCTGACCTTTGCCTTCATGCTCACCCAGTTCCCGCTGTTGCAGCACCACGCACTGGAGACCGAAAGCGAATGAAATTCGTCTCGAACGTCGAGGAACTGCGTCAGGCCTATGGCGCGCCGCATGACGTCTCGCTCCGCAAGGAAATGCGTTTCCTGGACCGCCACGCGCGCAACTTCATTGCAAACTGCCCGTTCGTGCTGATCGGTTCGAGCGACAAGGAAGGCAATGGCGATGTCACGCCGAAGGGCGACAGGCCGGGCTTCGTCGCAGTACTAGACGACACCACGATCGCGATCCCCGACCGCCCCGGCAACAATCGCCTCGATACGCTGGAAAACGTCATTCGAAATCCGGCCGTCGGTCTCATCTTTCTCGTGCCGGGCATGAACGAGACCCTGCGCATCAACGGTTTGGCGAAGATCACCTTCGATGAAGCCCTGCGCGAACGCCTCGCCGTCGACGGCAAGGCGCCGCGATCGGTCATGGTGGTGAGCATCAAGGCCGTCTACATGCATTGCGCCAAGGCTTTCCTGCGCTCGCGCCTGTGGAACCCGGAAGGCTGGCTCCCGCGTTCGGCCATGCCCACGCTTGGCGAAATCCTGAAAGACCAGCTCTCGCTGCCCGAGACGGCAAACGAGGCAGACAGTCGGTTGGAAGATTCCTATTTGAAGTCGATGTGGTAGAGTCTGTAGCAATTCCAGGAAAGAGCCTGCCCAGGACCTGATCCGGGGTGGAGGCCGGTTTTCCGTCCGGAATCGCGTGAAAACATCTACCGCATAAGGTGACCGTCCGGGTTACCGGATGGCGGATTGACGAAGGGCGCTTCGGCGCCCTCCTCCTCGATCATGCGCTCATGTTCGAGCGCCCACAGGACCGTTGGGAAGGCGATATCGTCCCAGGGAATGTCCTTGCGTTCGTAAAGTCCGACTTCCAGGCTTTCCTCACCGGCTGCAAACGTCTCGCTGGCCAGCGTCGCACGATAGATGAGCTGGACCTGTGAGAGCCGCGGCACGGTGTAGACGGCAAGCAGGCTCTTCAGCGTCAGTTCGGCATTGGCCTCCTCGAAGGCTTCGCGCCGCGCGCCGTCCTCGGGCGTTTCGTGCAGCTCCAGATAGCCGGCGGGGATCGTCCAGAAACCGCGTCTCGGTTCGATTGCGCGCCGGCACATCAGGAACCTGCCTTCATGGCGCACCACGGAACCGACGACGATCTTCGGGTTCTGGTAATTGACGAAACCGCAATTCTCGCAGACGGCGCGCTCATGCGTGTCGCCGTCAGGCACGGTCTTGATGAAACTGGGCTGCAATGGATAGGTCATGCAGCTCAGCTTCCCTTCGCTGTGACGATCTTTTCCAGTTCCGGCAGGAATTTCGAGGCCAGATTTTCCTCAGTCAGCGGCCCGACATGCTTGTAGGCTATTCTGCCGTCGGCGCCGACCACAAAGGTTTCCGGCACGCCGTAAACGCCCCAGTCGATCGCCGCCTTGCCCTTGGGATCGACGCCGATCGCGGAGAACGGATTGCCAAGCTGGCCGAGGAAACGCAGCGCATTGGCCGTCTGGTCCTTGTAGTTGATGCCGACAAGGCGGATGTCGTCGCGCTTGGCCAGTTCCATCAGCAGCGGCTGCTCGACCCGGCAGGGCGAGCACCAGCTCGCCCACACATTGACCACCGTGACCTTGCCCTTGAACATGTCGGCCGACAGCCCGGCAAGCGGCTTTCCGTCGATGCCCGTCAGCCCTTCGAGCGGCGCCAGCGCAAACTGCGGCACCGGCTTGCCGATCAGTGCCGAGGGAATGGTCGAGGAAGCCCCGCCCAACTCGAGCTGGCGCAGGAAGATCGCTGCCAGCGCCAGGAAGATGACAAGCGGCAGCAGTGCGACCAGCCAGCGGCGGCGTGAAGGCCTGCTTTCCTGTGTTTCGGTGCTCATTTGCCGGGCTTGCCTTCCGACTTCGAACGCCGCCCGACGCCCTGCTTTTCCAGCGCCTCTATCTCTTTCAATCGTTGGCGATACTGCATGCGCGTCACCACGATCATGCCGAGGATTACCGCCGCCGATACGCCATAGGCCGGGATGATATAGGCAGCGTAGTGCCCGAACACATGGGCGAACATCACGATGCCTCCCGAGCGGCCATCATGCGCATCGAGCGTACGCGCCGGCGCAATATCTCGTTGCGCATCGCCATCAGGTGCAGCGTGAAGAACAGCAACGTGTAGGCGAGCGCCATCGTCAGCAGCGGATGGAGAAAGGCGGCATCCATCGCCGGCCGGCCGAAGCGCGACACGCTTGCCGGCTGGTGCAGCGTGTTCCACCAGTCGACCGAGAACTTGATGATCGGAATGTTGACGAAGCCGACCAGCGTGACGATGGCGAGCGAACGCGCCGCCGTCAAAGGGTCCTCGATGGCGCGCGCCAGCGCGATGATGCCCATATAGATGATGAACAGCACCAGCACCGAGGTGAGCCGCGCGTCCCACACCCACCAGGTGCCCCACATCGGCTTTCCCCACAGCGAGCCAGTGACGAGCGCCAGAAAGGTGAATGCCGCGCCAATGGGTGCCGCCGCGCGCAGCGACACGTCGGCCAGCGGATGACGCCACACCAGCGTGCCGAGACCGGCCAGAGCCATCACCGAATAGCACATCATCGACAGCCAGGCCGCCGGCACATGGATGAACATGATCAGCACGCTTCGGCCCTGCTGATAGTCTTCCGGTGCGGTGAACGACAACCACAGCCCGGCGGCAAAGGCGAGCGCCATCGCCCCGGCGAGCCAGGGCAGCACGGCATTGGCGAGCCCGAGAAACCGGGTCGGATTGGCATAATCCCAAATGGAGGCCGGTTTGGGGGGAGCAGGCCTCCGGGATTTGGCGGAGATATCGCTCATCGTCTGCAATCTAGTGCCCGTACAATGTGATGGCAATCTGACATGGCGTTGCCCGGTCGGGTGTTGTGACGCATGTCACGCTCCGAATCTCGATTGGCTCTAATCGATCGCATGTTTCAGCGCAAAGCCCGCCGCCAGCGGCCCCAGCACGGCGAGGAACAGCGTCACCGCGGTGAGCATGATGAAGGGCTGGGTGAAGGGCGCGGGATCCTCGACCGCGCCATAGCTCGCCGCCACGCCGAAGATCAGCGACGGCAATACCAGCGGCAGCACGAGGATGGCGATGATTAGTCCGCCGCGCGCCAGCGTCACCGTGACGGCGGCGCCGACCGCGCCGATGAAGGTGATCGCCGGCGTGCCAACGGCGAGCGTCGCCACCGTCGCCGCAATGGCCTTCGCCTCCATGTTGAGGAACAGCCCGAAGATGGGCGCGGCGACGATCAGCGGCAGGCCGGTCGCCGCCCAGTGCGCCAGGCATTTGACGAAAACGATCAGCGCGGACGGGTGTTCGCTCATCAGCAGGATCGCCAGCGAACCGTCCTCGCGATCCTGCTGGAACAGCCGGTCGAGGCCGAGCAGGCTCGCCAGAAGCGCGCCGATCCACAACACCGCCGGGCCGATCCTCGCCAGCAGGTTGAGGTCGGGGCCGACGGCGAACGGCACCACGGTAACGACGGCGAGAAAGAACAGTACGCCCGTCATCGCGCCAGCGCCGACGCGTGTCGCCAGTTTCAGTTCACGGGCAAACAGCGCCATCATGTGGTGGGACTTTCATGAGCCCCTCCCCCTTGTGGGGAGGGGTTGGGGAGGGGTGTTCCCATGCCAAGCGATTGCGCATCCTTCAGCCCGAGCGCCTGATGCGTCGCCGCGACAATGATCCCGCCTCGATCGAGATGCTCGTGGACAAGTTCGGCGAAGCGCGTTTCCGAAGCCTTGTCCAACGCCGAGGTCGGTTCGTCGACCAGCCAGACCGGCCGCTCGTTCAAAAGTAGCCGCGCGATCGCCACGCGCCGCTTCTGCCCGGCGGAGAGATAGCCGACCGGCAATTCGCCGATGCCGGGCAGCCCGACCCTTTCGAGCGCCTCTTCGATGTTTGCCCGCGGCGCACCCATGAATTGCCACCAGAAGGAAAGATTCTCGTCGACCGTGAGTTGGCTCTTCAGCGCATTGTCATGCGCCAGATAATGGCAGTGCTCGCGAACCGGCCGCGCCTCGCCGGTCAACCCGTCCAGCCGGATCGCGCCGGCCGATGGCGTTAAAAACCCGGCGATCGCCTTGATCAGTGTCGACTTGCCGGCGCCGTTCGGCCCGGTGACGACCAGCGCCATCCCGGCCGCAACCGAAAACGATAACCCCTCGAAAATCCTTCTCTCGCCGCGATCTACGGCGAGATTCTCGGCGACAAGCTGCATGGCAGCGTGTTTAGGGGGAAATAATGGATCACGAAAGCGAAAAGCTCGTCTGCCTCGCGCAACCAGCCCCGCTCTATTCAGGTGGCCGCGCCTTGCCCAACCAGCGGTTCGGCCATCAGGTCTTCGATGAACAGGCTCAGGAGCTGGGTACGGCTGCTGACGCCGGCCTTGCGGTAGACCGCATTGTTTTGCGCCTTGACAGTGCCCTGGCTCTTTTTGCGCAGCGCCGCGATTTCGGCGATCGTCAGCCCTTTGATGGTGAAGGTCGCGATTTCCTGCTCCGCCTCCGTCAGCCCCCAATTGGTAAATCGCTCATTCATCAGTTCGTGAAAGGCGCCTGAAGCAACCAGAAGCTGGTCCTCGACCTGGCGGTTTCGCTGGAACAGATAGCGGATCAGGATGAGTCCGCTCGCCAGCGCCAGAATAGCCAGCGCCATTTCGCCGACTTCCAGCATCTCGATGATCTGCCAGGCCAGTTGATCCTTCGACGCCATCCACGCGAATGCCCACTCCAGAAGCAATGCGATGGAAAACAGGATCTGCAGGATGGCGATGACGCCGATGATCGGTTTCATGTTTCTGAGCATGACGAACCCTTGATTGACGCTGCTTTCAGGCAAAAGACGCCCGCGCCCGGTAGATAGTACCGGACACGGGCGTGATTAGGGCAACCGGCAATTGCCGGTCATGTTCGGTCTTGGCTCAGCCTTGGCTCAATCGTCGCTGCCGGCGCCGTCGGTATCGTTGTCGAAATCGCTGTCCTGCTGGACGCGATCGCGCAGGATTTCACCGGTCTCCGGATTCATCACGATCTCGCGCTGCTGAATGTCCTTGCTCGCCTCGATCTTGGTGCGGCCGAGCATGGTATTGGCGGTGTCGGTGATCTTGTAGCCTTCCGCCTCAAGCTTCGACAGCATTTTCCCGACAGGGCTGGCGGGATCGATGCTGGTATCCTTGGCGCCGGTATCCTTGGCAAATGACGGGCCTGCCGTCAGCGCAATGGGAGTGGCAATGATTGCGGCCAGCAGGGCCATGTGAAATTTCCGCATAACTGGTTCCTTTGTTTCGGTGCCGTAACGGCGACACGTTCGTTCACGCGACATCGCCCGATCGCGGCGATCGCGTCACGGCGGCCAAATTGGCGGAATACGGATCGCAATTGAATCAGCCGCAGGTTTGCCCGGCACGATTTAATCCAAAGGAGTAGAAGGCTGGGATTGAGTCGGTTACATCGACTTTCGTTATCCCTTAGAGAAAACCCATGCGCATTCTCTCCCTCAACGCCTGGGGCGGCCGGCTGCATGAGCCGCTGATCCCGTATCTCGCTTCAGCCAATCCCGATGTGCTCTGCCTGCAGGAAGTGGTCCACACGCCGCTGTCGGATCGCGCCTGGCTCGACTATCGCGACGATGGCATGCAATTGCCGCAGCGCGCCAATCTGTTCGGCGAAATCGCCGCCGCCCTGCCGGACCACCGCGCCTTCTTCTACCCCGCCGCGCGCGGCGATCTGTACGACGGCGACAAGCTCGTGCCTTCCGAATGGGGGTTGGCGACCTTCGTGCGGAACGACTTGGCGGTGATTGGCCAGGCGCAGGATTTCGTCCATGGCGAATTCTCGCCCGACGGCTTTGGCGAACATCCGCGTTCACGCAACGCCCACGCCGTGCGGGTGTTCGATTTCGAAGCAGGATTGCCAGTCACGATCGCCCACACGCATGGTCTGCGCGATGTCGCCGGCAAGCAGGACACGCCAGCGCGTGAAAGTCAGGCCGTAAGGCTGGCCGAGCTCATCCGCCATACATGGCGCGAGGGCGAAAGACTGGTGGTCTGCGGCGATTTCAACGTGCTGCCAGGCAGTTCCACCTTCGACAGGCTGTCCGAACTCGGTCTGACCGACCTCGTGACCGCACGCGGCCATGACGACACGCGCACCTCATTTTATGAAAAGACGCCGCGCTTCGCCGATTACATGCTGGTCAATGACGCAGCAAAGGTCCGCGATTTCCAGGTGGTCGCCGAACCGGAAGTCTCCGACCACCGGGCATTGCTGCTGGAACTGGGGTGAAACGACAGGCTTTGATGCAATGCAAAAAGCTTCATCTTTCCACGCCTTGCCCCTTCACTCCCCCTTGAAAAGCCACTATAAACCGGGCCGACGAAGCCAGCGGTCGGCGATGTCCTCACCTGACAAATGCTCTGGGAAAACCTTCGGTTTCGTACCGGGCTGACACGCGGAAATGGCCGCACCCGCATCAAGGCGTGTTCCTCATTCTACGCCGGTGTTTGCCCCTCTCCCGGAGCGCACGCGCATAAAGGAACACGCAACATGCTCAATTCCCTCGACAGCTTCAAATGCCGCAAGACCCTTACCGCCGACGGCAAGGAATATGTCTATTATTCGCTGGTCGAAGCCGAGAAGAACGGCCTCGACGGCATTTCCCGCCTGCCCTTCTCGCTGAAGGTGCTGCTGGAAAACCTGCTGCGCTTCGAGGATGGCCGCTCGGTCACCGCCGACGACATCCGTGCCGTCGCAGCCTGGCTCTCCAATCGCGGATCGGACGAAAAGGAAATCGCCTATCGCCCCGCCCGCGTGCTGATGCAGGATTTCACCGGCGTTCCGGCCGTCGTCGACCTCGCCGCCATGCGCGACGCGACACTGTCGCTGGGTGGAGAAACCTCGGCCATCAACCCGCAGGTTCCCGTCGACCTCGTCATCGACCACTCGGTCATGGTCGACTATTTCGGCAACGCCACCGCCTTCACCCACAATGTCGAGCGCGAATACGAGCGCAATGGCGAGCGCTACACCTTCCTCAAATGGGGTCAGGAAGCCTTCGACAATTTCCGCGTCGTGCCGCCAGGCACCGGCATCTGCCACCAGGTCAATCTGGAATATCTTGCCCAGACGGTATGGACGCGCAATGTCGACGGCGCCACCGTCGCCTATCCCGATACGCTGGTCGGCACCGATTCGCACACCACCATGGTCAACGGCCTCGCCGTGCTCGGCTGGGGTGTCGGCGGCATCGAGGCCGA
>JAJDOK010000086.1 GCA_022340185.1 Salaquimonas sp.
CAAGCTGCTCGACCAGGGCGAGGCCGGCGACAATATCGGCGCGCTGCTGCGCGGCGTCGACCGCGAGGGTGTCGAGCGCGGCCAGGTGCTGTGCAAGCCGGGCTCGGTCAAGCCGCACCGCAAGTTCAAGGCCGAGGTCTATATCCTGACCAAGGAGGAGGGCGGGCGCCATACGCCGTTCTTCACGAACTATCGGCCGCAATTCTATTTCCGCACCACGGATGTGACCGGTGTCGTCACGCTTCCCGAAGGCACCGAGATGGTGATGCCGGGCGACAATGTGGCGATCGATGTGGAACTGATCGTGCCGATCGCGATGGAAGACCGCTTGCGTTTCGCCATCCGCGAGGGCGGACGTACCGTCGGCTCGGGCATCGTCTCGGCCATCGTGGAGTAACTCAATACCCCGGCGGCACATAACCGCCGGGGAAACCTGTCCAGGTTGCGCTGACAATTTGTACTGACTGGCCGGGAATGGTCCCGGCAAGAAGGTCCAACGGAACGACAATGGGAAGATCAGGGGCGCTGCCTCACCGGTCTGCCCGGGAAAGCTGAAGATGAACGGCCAAAACATTCGCATTCGCCTCAAGGCGTTCGACCACCGCATCCTCGATGCCTCAACCCGCGAGATCGTGTCGACGGCAAAGCGCACGGGCGCGCAGGTGCGGGGCCCGGTGCCGCTTCCGACCCGTATCGAGAAGTTCACCGTCAACCGCTCGCCGCATATCGACAAGAAGAGCCGCGAGCAGTTCGAGATGCGTACCCACAAGCGTCTGCTGGACATTGTCGATCCGACGCCGCAGACGGTCGACGCTTTGATGAAACTCGACCTTTCCGCCGGTGTGGATGTCGAGATCAAGCTCTGAATCAAGAGCTGTAGCCATTACTGAGGAATGAACCGATGCGTTCAGGTGTCATAGCACAGAAGCTGGGAATGACCCGGGTCTATTCGGAGACCGGGGAACAGGTTCCCGTGACGGTGTTGAAGGTCGACAACCTTCAGGTCGTCGCACGGCGTACCGAGGAGGAGAACGGCTATGCCGCCGTTCAGCTCGGCGCGGGACTCGCCAAGGTCAAGAACACGACCAAGGCGTTGCGCGGCCATTTCGCCAAGGCCCAGGTGGAGCCGAAGCGCAAGGTGGTCGAATTCCGCGTTTCGCCGGACAACCTCATCGAGGTCGGTTCGGAGATCACTGCCGACCATTTCGTCGAGGGCCAGCTTGTCGACGTGACCGGAACGAGCATCGGCAAGGGTTTTGCCGGTGCGATGAAGCGGCACAATTTCGGCGGCCTGCGCGCCTCGCACGGCGTTTCGGTGTCGCATCGCTCGCATGGTTCGACCGGTAACCGCCAAGACCCCGGCAAGGTGTTCAAGAACAAGAAGATGGCCGGCCATATGGGTCAGACGCGCGTCACCACGCAGAACCTGCAGGTTGTCAGAACCGACGCCGAGCGCGGCCTGATCCTGATCAAGGGTGCGGTCCCCGGCTCCAAGGGCTCGTGGATCCTGGTCCGTGACGCGGTGAAGGCAGCGTTGCCGGACAATGCGCCGAAGCCGGCCGCGGTCCGCGCAGGTGCTGCAGCAGCCGCAGAAGCGCCCGTCGAGGCTGCCGAAGCCGCAGCGCCGGAAGCAGCCGCCGAAGGAGGTAACGAATAATGGACATCAAGGTTACCACACTCGACGGCAAGGCGTCGGGCAAGGTTTCGGTGTCGGAAGGCGTTTTCGGCCTCGAGCCGCGCGCGGATATTCTGGCGCGCATGGTGCGCTACCAGCTCGCCAAGCGACGCGCCGGTACCCATGCGGTCAAGAACCGCGCCGAAATCAGCCGTACCGGCGCGAAGATGTACAAGCAGAAGGGCACCGGCCGTGCCCGCCATTCCTCGGCACGCGTGCCACAGTTCCGTGGCGGCGGCCGGGCATTCGGACCCACTCCGCGCGACCATGGCCATGACCTGCCCAAGAAGGTCCGCGCATTGGCGCTCAAGCATGCGCTGTCGTCCAAGGTGAAGGCCGATTCGATCATCGTGATCGACGATCTCATCGCCAAGGAACCGAAGACGGCCGCGCTCAAGGGGGTGCTGTCCAAGCTCGGCATCGGTGACGCGCTGATCATCGGCGGCGTCGAACTGGACCGCAATTTCTCGCTGGCCGCGCGCAACATTCCCGGCCTCGACGTGCTGCCGGTCCAGGGCATCAATGTCTACGACATCATGCGCCGCGAAAAACTGGTGCTTTCCAAATCGGCGGTCGAAGCCATCGAGGCACGCTTTGCCGCCGACGCCAATGCAGGAGCTTCGAAATGACCGATCTGCGCCATTACGACGTGATTCTGGCTCCGGTGATCACGGAAAAATCAACACTCGCGTCTGAATCGAACCAGGTCGTGTTCAACGTGGCGAAAACCGCAACCAAGCCCGCGATCAAGCAGGCGGTCGAGGCGCTGTTCGGCGTCAAGGTCAAGGCCGTCAACACCTTCCTTCGCAAGGGCAAGACCAAGCGCTTCCGCGGCGTCAAGGGCCGCCAGAGCGATGTCAAGAAGGCTGTCGTCACGCTGGTCGATGGTCAGTCCATCGACGTGACGACCGGGCTTTGAGATACCGGCTGAGGAATTGAAACCATGGCATTGAAAACATTCAATCCGACGACCCCGAGCCAGCGTCAGCTGGTGATCGTGGATCGTTCCGAATTGTGGAAGGGCAAGCCGGTCAAGTCCCTCACCGAGGGGTTGAGTTCGAGCGGCGGGCGCAACAACAAGGGCCGCGTGACCGTGCGTCATCGCGGCGGCGGTCACAAGCGTGCCTATCGCGTGGTCGATTTCAAGCGGCGCAAATGGGATGTCGAGGCGACGGTCGAGCGCCTGGAATACGATCCCAACCGCACCGCCTTCATCGCGCTGATCAAATATGCCGATGGCGAACTGGCCTATATCCTGGCGCCGCAGCGTCTTGCCGTCGGCGACAAGGTGATCGCGGCCGCTTCGGCAGACGTCAAGCCAGGCAACGCCATGCCGGTCAAGGCGATCCCCGTCGGCACGATCGTCCACAATGTCGAGATGAAGCCGGAAAAGGGCGGCCAGATCGCGCGTTCGGCCGGCGCCTATGTTCAGATCGTCGGCCGTGACGGCCCCTACACGATCCTGCGGCTTGCTTCCGGCGAACAGCGCCTCGTGCACGGCAATTGCATGGCGACCGTCGGCGCAGTGTCCAATCCGGACCACGGCAATATCAATTACGGCAAGGCCGGCCGCAAGCGCTGGCTCGGACGCCGGCCGCATGTGCGCGGTGTCGCCATGAACCCGGTCGACCACCCCCATGGCGGCGGCGAAGGCCGTACCTCCGGCGGCCGTCATCCGGTCACGCCGTGGGGCAAGCCGACCAAGGGCAAGAAAACCCGGACGAACAAGACGTCCGACAAGTTCATCATGCGCTCGCGCCACCAGCGCAAGAAGAAGAGATAAGGGTTAGAAAACGTGACACGTTCAACCTGGAAAGGGCCGTTTGTCGACGGCTATCTGCTGAAGAAGGCGGAGAAGGTACGCGAGGGCGGCCGCAACGAGGTTATCAAAACCTGGAGCCGGCGCTCGACCATCATGCCGCAATTCGTCGGCCTGACCTTCGGCGTCTACAACGGCCAGAAGCACATCCCCGTGTCCGTCAACGAGGACATGGTCGGCCACAAGCTCGGCGAGTTCTCGCCGTCGCGGACCTATTACGGTCATGGCGCCGACAAGAAAGCAAAGAGGAAGTAACAATGGGCAAGCCCAAGCGCGAACGCGCGCTCAAGGATAACGAGGCGAAGGCGGTAACGCGCACCATTCGCGTCAGCCCGCAGAAGCTGAACCTCGTCGCGGCGCAGATCCGCGGCAAGAAGGTGCAGACGGCGCTCGCCGATCTGGAATTCTCGCGCAAGCGCATTGCCGGCACGGTGAAGAAGACGCTGGAATCGGCCGTCGCGAATGCCGAAAACAACCATGATCTCGACGTCGACAGCCTGGTCGTCGCCGAAGCCTATGTTGGCAAGTCGATCGTCATGAAGCGTTTTCACGTGCGTGGCCGCGGCCGCGGCACCCGTATCCTGCGTCCGTTCTCGCATTTGACGATTGTTGTGCGCGAAGTCGAAGAGGAGGCTGCCTGATGGGCCAGAAAGTCAACCCGCTGGGCATGCGCCTCGGCATCAACCGCACCTGGGATTCGCGCTGGTTCGCCGGCAAGGGCGAATATGGCAAGCTGCTGCACGAGGATCTCAAGATCCGCGAGTATCTGGAGAAGGAACTTTCCGCGGCGTCGATCTCCAAGATCGTCATCGAGCGTCCGCACAAGAAATGCCGCGTTACCATCCATGCCGCGCGTCCCGGCATCATCATCGGCAAGAAAGGCGCCGACATCGAGAAGCTGCGCAAGCGGCTTTCCGAGATGACCAATTCGGAAGTGCATATCAACATCGTCGAGGTGCGCAAGCCGGAGATCGACGCGACCATCGTCGCCCAGTCGATCGCCCAGCAGCTCGAGCGCCGCGTCGCATTCCGCCGCGCCATGAAGCGTTCGGTGCAGTCGGCCATGCGTCTTGGCGCGCAGGGTATCCGCATCAATGTCGGCGGACGCCTGGGCGGTGCTGAAATCGCCCGCATGGAATGGTACCGCGAGGGCCGCGTGCCGCTGCACACGCTCAGGGCCGATATCGATTACGGCACGGCCGAAGCCAAGACCGCCTATGGCATCTGCGGCGTCAAGGTATGGATATTCAAGGGCGAAATCCTCGAACACGATCCGATGGCGTCCGAAAAGCGCCAGACCGAGAGCCAGGAGCAGGGCGGCGGTTCGGGCGGCGGACGCCGGCAGAGCGAACGCGCCTAGGCCAAAGGAAGAAGAGCAGGAATAGACGACCATGTTGCAGCCCAAGCGCACCAAGTTCCGCAAGCAGTTCAAGGGCCGTATCCACGGCACCGCGAAGGGTGGAACGGCACTCAATTTCGGTTCCTACGGCCTGAAGGCCCAGGAGCCGGAGCGCATCACCGCGCGCCAGATCGAGGCGGCGCGCCGCGCGATCACGCGCCACATGAAGCGCGCCGGGCGCGTGTGGATCCGTATCTTCCCCGATGTGCCGGTTTCGTCGAAGCCGACCGAAGTGCGCATGGGCAAGGGCAAGGGTTCGCCGGAATACTGGGTGGTCCGCGTCAAGCCCGGCAAGATCATGTTCGAGATCGACGGTGTGGCCGAGGACGTTGCGCGCGAAGCGCTGCGGCTGGGTGCCGCCAAGCTGCCGATCAAGACGCGTTTCGTGGCCCGCATTGCTGAATGATGTGGGCTGAGTAACGCGAGAAAAGAACGAGGAAGGTTGAGCCATGAAGGCTACCGACATTCGCACGATGACCGCCGACCAGCTCGATGACGAGTTGGCGAAGCTGAAGAAGGAGCAGTTCAACCTGCGCTTCCAGAAAGCTACCGGTCAGCTTGAAAACACCGTCCGCGTGCGCCAGGTGCGCCGCGACATCGCACGCATCAAGACGATCGCCTCGCAGAAGCAGGCGAGCGCCTCCAAGGCTTGAGGATACAGGCATGCCCAAACGCGTCCTTCAGGGAACCGTCGTCAGCGACAAGAACGACAAGACGGTGGTGGTGAAAGTGGAACGCCGCTTCACCCATCCGCTGTTCAAGAAGACGGTACGCCGCACGAAGAACTACCAGGCCCATGACGAGGCCAACAAATACAAGATCGGCGACACAGTTTTCATTCAGGAAAGCCGGCCGATCTCGAAGACGAAACGCTGGGTGGTGGTCGAAGGCCAGGCCTGACGCCCCCGGAACATGCCCGTTCGACGCCGGATTTTGTGATCAGACAAGGGCGGCGGCGAGTGAAGAACAAGAAGGTAGCCAGTCATGATTCAGATGCAAACCAACCTGGACGTCGCCGACAATTCCGGCGCCCGCCGGGTCATGTGCATCAAGGTGTTGGGCGGTTCCAAGCGGAAATACGCCTCCGTCGGCGACGTGATCGTGGTTTCCGTTAAGGAAGCCATTCCGCGCGGCCGCGTAAAGAAGGGCGACGTCATGAAGGCGGTCGTCGTGCGTACCGCCAAGGACATCCGCCGCGCCGATGGCAGCGTGATCCGCTTCGACAACAACGCCGCCGTCCTGGTCGACAACAAGAAAGAGCCCGTCGGCACCCGCATCTTCGGACCGGTTCCGCGCGAATTGCGCGCCAAGAACCACATGAAGATCATCTCGCTGGCGCCAGAAGTGCTTTAAAGGGGTCTGAAACGATGCAGAAGATCAAGAAAGGCGACCGCGTCGTCGTGCTGACCGGCAAGGACAAGGGCCGTTCGGGCGAAGTCGTCAGAATGATGCCGAAGGAAGGCCGTGCCGTCGTCCAGGGCGTCAACATGGTCAAGCGCCACCAGAAGCAAACCCCCAGCCACGAAGCCGGCATCATCGCCAAGGAAGCGTCGATCGATCTGTCGAACCTGGCAGTCGCCGACCCCAAGGACGGCAAGCCGACTCGCGTGGGATTCAAGACACTCGACGACGGACGCAAGGTCCGTTTCGCCAAGCGTTCGGGAGATCTGATCGATGGCTGAAGCAAGCTACACACCTCGCCTTCGCACCGAATATGACGATGTCATCCGGTCGAAGATGATCGAGGAGTTCAATTACAAGAACCCGATGGAAGTGCCGCGGGTCGAAAAGATCGTGCTCAACATGGGCGTCGGCGAATCCGTGCAGGATTCGAAGAAGGCACAGATCGCCGCCGACGACTTGACGCTGATCGCCGGCCAGAAGGCGGTGGTGACAAGGGCACGCAACTCGATCGCCACCTTCAAGGTGCGCGAGAACATGCCGATCGGCGCCAAGGTGACGCTGAGAAAGATCCGCATGTACGAATTCATGGACCGTCTCGTGAACATCGCACTGCCGCGTGTTCGCGACTTCCGCGGTCTCAACCCGAAGAGCTTCGACGGCCGTGGCAATTTCGCCATGGGCGTGAAGGAACACATCGTGTTCCCCGAGATCAACTACGACAAGGTCGACCAGATCTGGGGCATGGACGTCATCGTTTGCACGACGGCGAAGTCGGATGATGAAGCGCGCGCGCTGCTGCGCCACTTCAACTTCCCGTTCCGCCAGTAGCGGCGTCGTAACGGCAGGCGATAGAAAAGGAAACTGACCATGGCAAAACTGAGTGCCGTCGAGAAGAACAAGCGCCGCAGGAAGCTGGCTGACCAGTATGCTCCCAAGCGTGCCGCGCTGAAGGCGATCATCATGAACAAGGAAACGCCGATCGAGGAACGTTTCCGCGCCCAGCTCAAGCTCGCCGAACTGCCGCGCAACAGCGCGAAGAACCGGATCCGCAATCGCTGCGAGGTCTCGGGACGTCCGCGCGGTTTCTATCGCAAGCTGAAGATGTCGCGTATCGCGCTTCGCGAACTCGGCGCCAGGGGCCAGGTCCCCGGCATCGTCAAGTCGAGCTGGTAAGAGGAAAGGGCTGATTCAATGAACGATCCTCTGGGCGATATGCTGACCCGCATCCGCAACGGTCTGATGCGCGGCAAGTCGAAAGTTATCTCGCCGGCGTCCAGCCTGCGTGTGCGTGTGCTTGATGTGCTGCAGGCCGAGGGCTATATCCGCGGCTATTCGCGCACCGACTTTGACAATGGCAAGTCGGAACTGGAAATCGAGCTGAAATACAATGAAGGCGCGCCCGTCATCCGCGAGATCGCCCGTGTTTCCAAGCCCGGCCGCCGCGTCTACGCTTCGGTGAAGACCATTCCGCGCGTTGCCAACGGTCTTGGCGTGTCGATCCTTTCGACGCCGAAGGGCGTGTTAGCCGACCATGACGCACGCGAGCAGAATGTCGGCGGCGAAGTGCTTTGCCGCGTTTTCTAAGAAGTAACGCAGAATCAAAAGCTTAAACGAACAGGTTGAAGCCATGTCTCGTATAGGAAAAAGACCGATTGCCGTTCCCGCCGGGGTTACCGCGACGGTCGAGGGCCAGACGGTCACGGCCAAGGGGCCGAAGGGCGAACTGAGTTGTGTCGTCAATGACGAGGTGCTGGTCAAGCTCGAGGATGGCGCGATCAGCGTCGACCCGCGCGACAACACCAAGGATGCCAGGTCAAAATGGGGCATGTCGCGCACCATCATCGCCAATATCGTCGCCGGCGTGACCGAAGGCTTCGAAAAGAAGCTGGAGATCAACGGCGTCGGCTATCGCGCGGCTATGCAGGGCAAGAACCTGCAGCTTGCGCTCGGCTACAGCCATGACGTGATCTACCAGGTGCCCGAAGGTATCCAGATCGCGACGCCGAAGCCGACCGAAATCGTGGTCAGCGGCATCGACAAGCAGCGCGTCGGTCAGGTCGCCTCGGAAATCCGCAAGTTCCGCAAGCCCGAACCCTACAAGGGCAAGGGTGTGAAATATGCCGACGAGGTGATCGTCCGCAAGGAAGGCAAGAAGAAGTAAGGCAGGCTCGGGAAATGGCTAACAAAGGCGACAATACCAAGCGACGCGCCATGCGCGTGCGCCGTTCGGTCAAGGCGGTGGCCAATGGCCGGCCGAGGCTGAGCGTGCATCGTTCGGCGCAGAACATCTATGCGCAGGTGATCGACGACGGGCAGGGGCGCACGCTGGCTGCGGCCTCGACGCTCGACAAGGATCTGCGCGGCTCGCTCAAGAAGGGCAGCGATGTGGCGGCAGCCGCCGCCGTCGGCAAGCTCGTCGCCGAGCGTGCCGTCAAGGCCGGCGTCAAAACGGTCATCTTCGATCGCGGCGCCTATCTGTTCCACGGCCGCGTCAAGGCGCTGGCCGATGCCGCTCGCGAGGGTGGGCTGGACTTTTAATTCGCCGTTTCGACCCCATTTGAAAAGCGGGGCGAAACAAACCGATGTGCTACCGGAAAAGAACAAAGGCTCAGGACAATGGCACAGGATAGAAGGGGCTCCCGCGAGGGCCGCGACCGGGATGAGCGCGACAGTGAATTTGTCGACAAGCTTGTCCACATCAACCGTGTCGCAAAGGTGGTGAAGGGCGGCCGTCGCTTCGGCTTTGCCGCACTCGTCGTCGTCGGCGACCAGAAGGGCCGTGTCGGCTTCGGCCACGGCAAGGCGCGCGAAGTGCCGGAAGCGATCCGCAAGGCAACCGAATCGGCCAAGCGCGACATGATCTTCGTGCCGCTTCGTTCGGGCCGTACGCTGCATCACGATGTCGAAGGCCGTCACGGCGCCGGCAAGGTCTTTCTGCGTGCCGCACCTCCGGGAACCGGCATCATCGCCGGCGGCCCGATGCGCGCCGTCTTCGAGACGCTGGGCGTGCAGGACGTCGTCGCCAAGTCGATGGGCTCGTCGAACAAGTACAACATGGTGCGCGCCACCTTCGACGCGCTCAAGCGCCAGATGCATCCCAAGGACATCGCGGCACAGCGCGGCATCAAATATTCCACGCTGCAGGCCCGCCGCCGCGACCTGATCGGCGCCGACGAGTAAGGAAACGGGACGATGGCAGCGAAAAAGACAGTCACCGTCGAGCAGATCGGCAGCCCGCTTCGCCGCCCTTCCGAGCAGCGTGCGACGCTGATCGGTCTGGGCCTTAACAAGATGAACCGCCGCAAGGTGCTGGAAGACACGCCGGCCGTGCGCGGCATGATCGCCAAGGTCTCGCATCTCGTCCGCGTGGTCGACGAGGCGTAGGAGTCAAACGATGAAACTCACGGAAATCCGGGACAATCCGGGCGCGACCCAGAACACCAAGCGCGTCGGCCGGGGTATCGGCTCTGGCAAGGGCAAGACCGGCGGGCGCGGCGTCAAGGGCCAGAAATCGCGTTCGGGCGTCGCCGTCAACGGTTTCGAGGGCGGGCAGATGCCGATCTACCGGCGTCTGCCGAAGCGCGGCTTCACCAACGCCAAGTTCACCAAGGACATGAACGAGGTGTCTGTCGGCCGCATCCAGGCGGCGATCGATGCCGGCAAGCTCGACGCCAAGAAGACGGTCGATGTCGAGGCGCTGATCGCGGCCGGCGTCGTGCGCAGGGCGCGCGACGGCGTAAGGCTCTTGTCTGACGGCGATATCAAGGCCAAGGTCGCCTTCGTGATCGCCGGTGCCTCGAAGGCGGCGGTCGAGAAGGTCGAAAAGGCCGGCGGTTCGGTCACCGTTCCGGCGGCCGCCGAAAAGGAAGAAAAAGCGGCCGAATAGGCTGCTTTTTGCCGTTCGCGGCCTCTAGGGTTGCGACGGGTTTCCGCAATTGTTGACCGGAGAGATTAATGGCATCCGCAGCCGAACAACTTGCCGCAAACCTCAATTTCTCCGCCTTTGCCAAGGCCGAAGACCTCAAGAAGCGCATCTGGTTCACGCTGGGTGCGCTGATCGTCTATCGGCTCGGCACCTATATCCCGCTGCCGGGCATCAACCCGGAAGCCTATGCCCAGGCGTTCAGCCAGCAGTCGACCGGCGTGCTCGGCATGTTCAACATGTTCTCGGGCGGCGCGGTCAAGCGCCTGGCGATCTTCGCGCTCGGCATCATGCCCTACATTTCGGCCTCGATCATCATCCAGCTGATGACCTCGGTCGTTCCGAGCCTGGAACAGCTGAAGAAAGAGGGCGAGCAGGGCCGCAAGCTGATCAACCAGTACACCCGCTATGGCACGGTGATCCTGGCGACATTGCAGGCCTACGGCATTTCCGTCGGGCTTGAATCGGGCACGAATATCGTCACCGATCCGGGCATGTTCTTCCGCATATCGACGGTGATCACGCTGGTCGGCGGCACGATGTTCCTGATGTGGCTGGGCGAACAGATCACCGCGCGCGGCATCGGCAACGGCATTTCGCTGATCATCTTCTCCGGCATCGTGGCGGCCTTGCCCGGCGCGCTAGCCGGCACGCTGGAACTGGGACGCACCGGGGCGCTTTCGACCGGAATCATTCTGGTGATCCTGGCGGTCGCCGTCGTGGTCATCACATTCATCGTGTTCATGGAACGTGCGCAGCGCCGGCTATTGATCCAGTATCCCAAGCGACAGATTGGCAACCAGATGTTCCAGGGCGATTCCTCGCATCTGCCGCTGAAGCTCAATACCTCGGGCGTCATTCCGCCGATCTTCGCTTCCTCGTTGCTGCTGCTGCCGGTCACTGTTGCCAATTTTGCCGATACGGCCAACATGCCGTCCTGGCTGGCGATGATCACTTCCGCTTTAGGACATGGCCAGCCGCTCTATATGGCGTTTTATGCCGGGCTGATCATCTTCTTCTCGTTCTTCTACACGGCGATCGTGTTCAATCCGACCGACACGGCCGACAATCTGAAGCGCCATGGCGGCTTTATTCCAGGCATCCGCCCCGGTGATCGCACGGCCGATTATATCGACTTCGTGCTGACCCGGATCACGGTCGTCGGCGCGATCTATCTGGTTGTCGTGTGTCTGTTACCCGAATTCCTTATCTCCGCGACGGGCGTTCCCTTCTATCTGGGTGGCACTTCGCTGCTGATCGTTGTAAGCGTGACGATGGACACGGTGTCCCAGGTGCAAGGCCATCTGCTGGCTCATCAGTATGAGGGGCTGGTGAAGAAATCCCGGCTGCGCGGAGGAAAAAGGAACCGATGAGGCTGATCTTACTCGGACCCCCGGGGGCGGGGAAGGGTACGCAGGCGAAGCTGCTGGTCGAGCACTACACCATTCCGCAATTGTCGACAGGCGACATGCTGCGCGGAGCGGTTGCCGCAGAAACACCGATCGGCCTGAAGGCCAAGGCGGTGATTGATGCGGGAAAGCTCGTTTCGGACGAAACCGTCAACGTCATCGTCTCCGAACGTATCGACAAGCCCGATTGCGCCAGGGGTTTCATCCTCGACGGCTATCCGCGCACCCTGCAGCAGGCCGATGCGCTGGAGGCGATGCTGGCCGAAAAGGATATGGCGCTCGACTGCGTGGTCGAACTCGTCGTCAATGACGAACAACTGGTCGAGCGCATTTCGGGCCGGTTTACCTGCGCCAATTGCGGCGAGGGCTATCACGATGTGTTCAAGAAGCCGAAGGTGGCCGACACATGCGACCGCTGCGGTCATCACGAGTTCAAGCGCCGGCCTGACGACAATGCCGACACCATGCGTACCCGGCTGCAGGCCTATTACAAGGAAACCTCGCCGCTGATCGGCTACTACCATGCCAAGGGACTGCTGAGACGGGTCGACGGCATGGGTGAAATCGGCACGATTCATGCGGCGATACGCGAGGTTCTGGACAGTACGTGCGGCTGAGCCGGACCGGTAATTCACAGGGCCGGTGGCCGGGTTCATTTTGGCGTGCCTGTCAGCGACCTGACCCCTTGACTAAAGGGGGGCGAGTGCGTATTTGAGGCACACTTCGTACAAGAAGGAAGGCCGGAACCGGGTTTTCGAAGAGAAACACCGGAGCCGGTCGTTTGGTGCTTGGTGCATCGGAATGGCCTGAACGGCCATATCGGCGCCAGGCGCTCACGAACTGCTCGCAGGGGCCGGCCTCCACCGGACGCGGGCGACAAGAAACGCAACCGGGTTTCCCGGCCACATGGAGAAACGAATATGGCTCGTATCGCCGGCGTCAACATTCCGACGAACAAGCGTGTCGTCATCGCGCTTCAGTACATCCACGGCATAGGTCCGAAGATCGCCCAGGAAATCATCGACAAGGTGTCGATTGTTCCCGAGCGGCGCGTCAACGAACTGACCGATGCCGAGGTGCTGCAAATCCGCGAAGTGATCGACCGCGACTACATGGTTGAGGGCGATCTTCGCCGCGAGACCTCGATGAACATCAAGCGCCTGATGGACCTTGGCTGCTATCGCGGCCTGCGCCATCGCCGCGGCCTGCCGGTCCGCGGACAGCGCACGCATACCAATGCCCGCACCCGCAAGGGACCGGCCAAGCCGATTGCAGGCAAGAAGAAGTAACTGGGTGAATAGTGAAGTGGTGAATGGTGAATAGCGGGCTGTTGGCCTGAACCATTCACAATTGACCACGCAGGTTTAGCCGCTGGCATTACGGCGGTGTTTGAGATCGACCGAAAGGAACAATATGGCAAAGGAAGCCGCGCGCGTTCGTCGTCGTGAACGCAAGAACATCACGTCGGGCGTCGCCCACGTCAACTCGACCTTCAACAATACCATGGTGACCATCACCGACGCGCAGGGCAACACGATCTCCTGGTCGTCGGCCGGTTCGCAGGGCTTCAAGGGATCGCGCAAGTCGACGCCCTATGCCGCCCAGGTCGCCGCCGAAGATGCCGCCAAGAAGGCGCAGGAACACGGCATGCGCTCGCTCGAGGTCGAGGTGCGTGGTCCGGGTTCGGGCCGTGAATCGGCGCTGCGCGCACTGCAGGCCGCCGGCTTCCAGATCACCTCCATTCGCGACGTCACCGCCATTCCGCACAATGGCTGCCGTCCGCGCAAGAAACGCCGCGTGTAATCAGCGGAACGAAGAAGAGTACTGCAACCCATCCATTGCAGGAAACTTTGGGAACCCGCCACGATTGGATGGTGGCGTAGAAACCTGAAGGGATTATCACATGATCCAGAAGAACTGGCAGGAACTCATCAAGCCGAACAAGCTTGAGATCGTCTCCTCCTCGTCTACCAAGGCTGTCATCGTCGCCGAACCGCTGGAGCGCGGTTTCGGTCTGACGCTCGGCAACGCGCTTCGCCGTGTGCTGTTGTCCTCGCTGCAGGGCGCAGCGGTGATGGCGGTGCAGATCGATGGCGTCCTGCACGAATTCTCCTCCATTCCCGGCGTTCGCGAGGATGTCACCGACATCGTGCTGAACATCAAGGAGATCGCACTGTCCATGCAGTCCGACACGCCCAAGCGCATGGTCATCCGCAAGGAAGGGCCAGGCGTTGTGATGGCGGCTGACGTGCAGACCGTGGGGGATGTGGAAATCCTCAATCCCGAGCACGTCATCTGCACGCTGGACGAAGGCGCGGAAATCCGCATGGAACTTACCGTCGGCACCGGCAAGGGCTATGTGCCGGCCGACCGCAACCGCGCCGAGGATGCACCGATCGGGCTGATCCCGGTCGACTCGCTGTATTCGCCGGTACGCAAGGTCTCCTACAAGATCGACAATACCCGCGAGGGCCAGTATCTCGACTATGACAAGCTGACCATGACGATCGAGACTGACGGCTCGGTCACACCGGAAGATGCGGTCGCCTATGCGGCACGCATCCTGCAGGACCAGCTTTCGATCTTCGTCAATTTCGAGGAGCCGACCAAGGAAGTCGTGCAGGAAGAGGTCCAGGAACTGGCCTTCAATCCCGCGCTGCTCAAGAAGGTCGACGAACTGGAACTGTCGGTGCGTTCGGCCAACTGCCTGAAGAACGACAACATCGTCTATATAGGCGATCTCATCCAGAAGACCGAGGCCGAAATGCTGCGCACGCCGAATTTCGGGCGCAAGTCGCTGAACGAGATCAAGGAAGTGCTCGCCGGCATGGGCCTGCATCTGGGCATGGAAGTGCCGTCCTGGCCGCCTGAAAACATCGAGGAACTGGCCAAGCGCTACGAAGATCAGTACTGATCTGTCGGCCGTTCCGGACATGGATCCGGGGCGGCCGGCAAACAAGATGAAAAAGGTCCGCAGGCTCAAGTCCTAGGCTGCGGCTGATCCTAAAAAGGAGAAGGCAAATGAGACACGGCAAGGCCCATCGCAAGCTGAACCGCACCGCCAGCCACCGCAAGGCGATGTTCGCCAACATGGCTGCGGCGCTGATCGAGCACGAGCAGATCGTCACGACACTGCCCAAGGCCAAGGAAATGCGTTCCATCGCCGACAAGCTGATCACGCTCGGCAAGCGCGGCGACCTGCATGCGCGCCGCCAGGCGATCGCGCAGATCCGCGACGTCGCGCAGGTCAAGAAGCTGTTCGACGTGCTCGGCCCCCGCTACAAGGAGCGCAATGGCGGCTATACCCGTGTGCTCAAGGCCGGCTTCCGCTATGGCGACAATGCGCCGATGGCGGTGATCGAACTGGTCGACCGCGATACCGAGGCGAGGGGCGCCAAGGACCGCGAGCGCATGGAAGCGGTAGAGAGCGAAGCGGCCGAAGCTTCCGCCTGAGCGGATTGACAATTGAACATGACAAAGGCCGGGCAGGGGAACCTCCCGGCCTTTTTCTTTTTGCCGCAACGCTCAGTGTCCATGAAATTTGCCACATTTGCGGGCATGATTTCGGTGCCTTGAGTTCCATCGCGTTTTTTGCGTCCGAATTACCCGGAGGTCGATTTCTTGCGCATTTCTGCAAAGTCCCTTTTCGCCTTCGCCATCATTGTCCTGACGGCATTCGCCCAGCCAGTTGCTGCGGCTGAAAGCGGCCTGCTCAAGGGTACGCTCGACCGGCTGCTCAGCGCCGGTAAGGACATGAGCGGGGACGCGAGCGAGGCGAAGGACACCGGGACGGACAAGCAAACCACAAACCAAACGACTGCGCAGGTGCCGACAAGCCGCGAACAGATTCAGCTTTCCTACGCGCCGATCGTCAAGCGCGTCGCCGGCTCGGTGGTCAATGTCTACGCGGCGCGCGAGGTGGTGCAGCGTTCGCCCTTTGCCGGCGATCCGTTCTTCGAACGCTTCTTTGGACCGAACGGGTTCGGACTGCCGCAGCGGCGAAAGCAGCAATCGCTGGGCTCCGGCGTTGTCGTCAGCCGCGACGGCGTGATCCTGACCAACAACCACGTTGTCGACAAGATGGACGAGGTGAAGGTGGCGCTGAGTGACGGGCGCGAATTCGAATGCAAGATCCTGCTGCGTGACAAGAAATCGGACCTGGCGGTCCTGAAAATCAACGGCAAGGTCAACCTTCAACCCATCGAGATTGGTGATTCCGACCAGGTTCAGGTGGGCGATCTGGTTCTGGCGATCGGCAATCCCTTCGGCGTCGGCCAGACGGTGACGAGCGGCATCGTTTCCGCCGTATCGCGCTCGCTGCGCGGCATCAACGATTACGGCTATTTCATCCAGACCGATGCGGCGATCAATCCCGGCAATTCAGGCGGTGCGCTGGTCGACATGAACGGCAGGCTGATCGGCATCAATTCGGCGATCTATTCGCGCACCGGTTCGTATATCGGTCTCGGCTACGCCATTCCCTCCAACATGACGCAGGTCATTCTGCGTTCGGCCAAGACCGGCAAGCCGGTCGTCCGCCCATGGCTTGGCGCCGATTTCCAGACCGTCAGTTCGGATATCGCCGAATCCATCGGCATGGATCATCCCGGTGGCGCCATCATCACTTCCGTCGTCAAGAAGGGGCCTGCGGAGGAAGTCGGTCTGAAGGCCGGCGATGTCGTGCTGGCGATCAACGGCCAGCCGGTCGCCAATGCCGACAATCTGGGCTATCGCCTCGATACGGCGGGCGTGGGAACCGACGCGGAATTCAAGGTGCTGTCACAGGGCCGCGAGAAGACCGTCGATATCGCGCTTGCCGCACCGCCCGAAACCGTGCCGCGCGAGGCGATCGAGCTGCCGCGCGATTCCATCCTGGCCGGCGCAAGCATCGCCAATCTGTCGCCGGCAGTTGCGATGGAAGCCGGCATCTCGACAGACAAGACCGGTGTCGTCGTTACCGATGTGGCGCGCAATTCGTCTGCCGCGGCCAACGGGATCAGGCCCGGCGACATATTGCGCGAGGTCAATGGCGTGGAAATGGACCGCACGAAAGATGTCGACAAGATCACGCGCCAGCGCCAGCGCGCATGGCAGTTTGTTGTCGAGCGCTCGGGCAGGATGTTCGTGTTCGAACGCAATGGCGGTTTCTTCCGCCAATATGTGCAATAGGGCGACGCTGTGCGTTGGGACAGGTTCTAGGGCTCGTAGCGGAACATGCCAAGCAACCCTCCTGGACCATCGAAGATCTGGCGCGCCTGGCTGAAACCCGCCGCATGGCCCAGTTCAATCCATTCCCGGCTGGTTTCGGGGAAATCGCAGGTTTCGATGTGATGCCAGATATCCGTGACTTCCTGCGCAGTGAGTGCGGTCCATTCGGTTTCGACCAGTACGCGATAGGCCTTCAGGAAATGTTTGCGATCACCGTCCGGCAGGAGCACCGGTTCGTAGAGCAGGAAAATGCCCTCCTTACCGACGACATTTCTGATCTCCCGCATGAGCACCGCCTTGTCGTCATGGGAGAGATGATGGATGGACAGGCCGCACCACACCGCGTCGGCGGGTTCGGGCCGCCGCGCCAGCGCATCGACGAAATCCCGGTGGTCGAGGACAACCTCATAGGGCGCGTCCGCGAGCTTGATCGCAGCGAGATCGATGGCCGGCTGCGCCATGTCGATGCCGTGATAATGGCTGACACGGGTGCCATCGAGCGCCTGGCGGGCGATGCTGGCATCGCCGCATGCGATCTCCAGAAAGCTGAAGGGCCGTGTGAATTTCTCTACCAGGATATCATGCAGCAAGCGGGCGACGACCTTGTGGTCCAGCACGTCGGTGTCGACCAGCTTCTGGTAGATCGACCATTGCGCCTGGAATACCGCCAGCGCCTCGGCGTCGGCAATGACACCTCCGGAACTGAACTGATGGATGTGGACGTTCACCATGACCTCGTGTCACCTCCCTCGCCAATTGCCCCCCTTTAATCTATCTATTTGGACGCAATGCACCAGCCCGACCCAATTCGAACCCCATCTGGCCGTCGGAGACCGGCATGAGCGATCTGTTCGGCGAGTCTGTGGAGGAAACCGGTGAAAGGCCCGGATACCGGCCGCTTGCCGACCGGCTGCGTCCGACAACGCTCGGCGAAGTGCTGGGTCAGGATCATCTGACCGGAACGGACGGCGTACTGACGCGGATGATCCGGTCGGG
>JAJDOK010000039.1 GCA_022340185.1 Salaquimonas sp.
GATGAACTCGCCCGGCTGAATGAAGCAAACAGCGACGGCGGCGATGAAGCGCCGGCCACCCGTTCGACAGCGCCGGAAAGTGCTTCGGCTCCGGCGGATTCCGCACCAGGCCAGCCGGCAAGCGACCGTACGCCGACGCCGCGCGATCCGCTGCTTGTCGCCGGCGCCATGCGCCAGTCCCGCGGCCTGGGCGATATTCCCGACAATGAGCGCGACCGCATCGCCACCGGGCTGATCGAGGGCGAATGCGTGCGCGACGTGCTCAAGGAAGTGTTCGGGACCCCGCCCGGCGACGCGCTGAACGATCTGGTCGGCGCGCTCGATTCCGATTGTTGAGCGATCACAGCCTGTTGCGCAGGATCGGAATACGCCGCGACCAGCCGAAGCGGGTTTCCTCGCGAATGAAGGTAAACAGACCGGACAGGGCGAGCACCGCCAGCCCTGCGAAGGTGAGAAGATTCGGCACTTCGGCGAAAAAGAGGGCACCCAGCACGACCGCCCAGACAATCTGGCTGTATTGCACTGGCGCGATGTGATTGGCCGGCGCGCTTGCGGCCTGCACCAGTGCAATATGGGCAAAGCCGGTGAGCACGCCCGCACCCACCATCGCCGCCAGCAGGCTTCCCAATGGCATCGTGAAGCCGGACAGCACCATGCCAACGAAATTTACGACAAGCGCATAGACGATGATAATGCCCATCAGCGTTGACCGTCGCTCGGAACCCGCCAGCGTCCTGAGCAGGATGATGGTGAGTGCGCCGCAAAAGGCCACGCCGATGCCGGCGGCATGTGCGATGGTGATCTCCCTGAATCCGGGCCTGACCACCAGCAGCACCCCGCCGAAGCCGGTGAAGACGGCCAGCCATCTTCGCCATCCGACCGGCTCGTGCAGGATGACAACCGACAGGATGGTAACGAAGACGGGAATGAGGAAGATCAGCGCGTAGGCTTCGGCGAGCGGCAAATGGGTGAAGGCGTAGATCGACAAAAGCCCGCCGACGACGCCGGAGATGCCGCGCAGATGCACCAGAAGTGGGCGCTTCGTCGACACTATCATTCGCCAGCGTTCTTCGGCCGGCCGGAACAGGACGACCGGCAGAATGGAAAACAGCGCCACGAAAAAGCCGATCTCGAAGACGCCTGCATGTGCGCTGGAGTGCCCGCTGCCGGCCTGCTTGATCAGGGCGTCGGAACCCGAAAAGGCAGCATAGGCGAGGAAGGCGGCAGGAACGCCCTGAAAGAATTGCTTGAGCAAACAGCGATGTCCGAAAACAAGCAGGAACGGCGTAATTGCCGCTGCCGGACATTCCACTACGCGCCTTTCACCAGGATGCAAGCAGCTTTTTATGTGCCGGGAATTCACGCCTGCCCGCGTCATTGACGAAGCACTTCGCGGGTGCGGCTAAACAGTGTGCAGGAGGTGATCGCGCTAGGAAAACGCCGCCTCGCCGTCTATTGTGCAGGGCAAACGCCGCCTCCCTGATTTGGGCTTGTGCGGCAGCGCATAGCAGGAGAATGGCATGGCGAAACTGTCGCAGCGCGTCGCTTCGATCGCACCGGCCGGCAAGACCGGCTGGGAGGTGCATTTCGAGGCCGAGCGCCGTTTGAGTGCCGGCGAGGACATCATCATGTGCTCGATCGGCGATCACGATTTTCACACGCCCGAAGAGACGGTCGAGGCTTGTGTCGAGGCGCTTCACCAAGGCCATCACCATTATACCGGCCTTGCCGGCTTCGAAGGATTGCGCGAGGCGATGGCGCGCTCTTCTGCACGTTCGAGCGGTGTTGCGACCGCGCCTGAAAACATCATCACCACGGTCGGCGGGCAGGGCGCGCTGTTCACCGCCGTTCAGACTACGCTCGATCCCGGCGAACACGCCATTGTCGTCGGGCCCTATTACGCCACCTATCCCGGCTGCTTCCGCCTGTCGGGTAATCCCTACACCGTCGTCTATGCCCGCCCGGAGGACGATTTCCAGCCGAAGCGCGAGGCGCTCGAGGCCGCTTTGCGGCCCAATACCCGCGCGCTGCTGATGAACTCGCCGAACAATCCGACCGGTGCAGTCTACTCCCGCCAAACCATGGAGGACATCGCTTCCTTCTGTCGCGACAACGATCTCTGGCTGATTTCCGACGAGGTCTACTGGACCCATGCCGGCTATACCGCTTCCGGCAAGAGCAATCACATCTCGCCGCTGTCGCTTCCCGGCATGGAGGAGCGCACCCTCATCGTCAATTCGGTGTCGAAGAGCCACGGCATGACCGGCTGGCGCGTCGGCTGGCTGCGTGCGCCAAAGGAGATAATCGACAGTCTCGGCGCCTTCAGCCTGGTCGTCACCTATGGCCTGTCCGACTTCGTCAGTCGCGCCGCCGCCGCCGCACTTGACCATGACTGGGGCCTTGACGAGATCGCCGCTACCTATGAGCGCCGCCGCAAGACCATGCGCAAGGCGCTGGACGGTCTTGCGGGCGTCACCATTCACGGCTCGGAAGGCGGCATGTATGTGATGCTCGACGTGCGCGCCATCGACGCCGATGGCGAACGCTTCGCCTTCGACCTGCTCGACGCCGAAAAGGTCGCCGTGCTGCCGGGCGAGAGCTTTGGCGAGTCCGCCGCCGGCCATATCCGCATCTCGCTGTGCCAGCCCGACGACATGCTGGAGGAGGCCGCCCGCCGCATTGCCCGTTTCGTAGACATGCGCATGACCTCGCTGGGCGGGAACAAGAGGGCAGCCTCGTGAGTGAAGCATCATGAGTGCTCGATCATGAGTGCGCGATCATGAGTACCTTGGCCGAACGCCACCAGCGTTTTCACGAGCTGCACCAATCCGGCTGTTTCGTCATCCCCAATCCCTGGGACATCGGTTCTGCCCGCATGATGGCCGCGCTTGGCGCGCAGGCGCTGGCGACGACCAGCGCGGGTTTCGCCTTCACGCTCGGCCGGCCCGACATGGGCCGGGTCAGCCGTGACGAGGCGCTGGCCCATGCCGAGGCGATCGTCGCGGCCACGCCATTGCCGGTCAGCGGCGATTTCGAGAACGGCTTTGCCGATGCGCCCGACGAGATTGCCGAAACGGTGCGCCTGGCGCGCGAAGCCGGGCTGTCGGGCTGCTCCATCGAGGACACCATGATGCCGGCCGATCCGGCCATGGGCAATCCGGCCTACGGCTTCGAACTGGCGGTGGAACGAATTGCGGCCGCCGCCGACGTGGCGAAATCGCTGGTCGAGCCCTTCGTGCTCTGCGCCCGCGCCGACGGCGTGATGAACGAAACCTACGACATGGAAGAGGCCATCCGGCGCATCAAGGCGTTCGAGAAGGCCGGCGCCGACCTCGTCTACGTGCCGCTTGTGCCCGACACCGACGCGCTGACATGGGTGGTGGAATCAGTATCCGTGCCCGTCAACGCGCTTGCCGCCGGCGCGGTGGCGAAACTGACCGTACCCGAACTTGCCGGTGTCGGCGTGAGGCGCATTTCCGTCGGTTCGCAGATCGCCCGGCTGACGCACGCAGCGATCCGGGACGCGATGAAAGCAATGATCGACAACGGCGATTTCGCGCCCTTCGACGGCGGCATGGGCGGCGGCGCGGTCAATGCCTTGCTGGAATCTGGCGCCAATGGTGGCGCTTCGGATTGAGCAGTCCGGCTAATTCTCCGGTGTTGCCCCACCCGTCAATTCCTCTTCCGACACGACAAGGCCGGTAACGTCGGGCACCTGCGCCGTCATCATCTCGAACTGCTCGGTCTCCTCGGGCGGTATCGCCTCGCGCATCCTCAACCGGATCGCGACGAAGACTGCATAGGCGAACGCCAGCACCACGACCGCGTACATGAAGGTCTTCGGGCCGAAGACGGGGGTCAGCGAGGTGACGACGAGCGGCGCGACAAAGGCCGCTATCGACCAGGCGACCAGCATGGTCGAGGCCAAAGCGACGAAGGTGCCGGGTTCGGCCCGGTCGTTGGCATGCGCATTGGCGACTGAATAGATTGTCTCGGTCGCGCCCGCCCAGATCGCGAAGATGAGCGCAATGAGCCCGAACTGGCCGAAGCCGATCATGGACGCGACGCCCGCCATGACCGCGATCAGCACGCAGGTGCCGATCAGCACCCGGCGCCGGTCGATGCGGTCCGAAAGCACGCCGAGCGGATATTGCACGCCCAGCATGCCGAACTGCATCAGGAAGGTGAGCATGGCCACATCCTGCTGGCCGAATCCGTTCTTGGTCACATAGATCGGTGTGAAGCCCTGCACCAGCATGGTCAGCCCGCCCGCGGTCAGGATGCCGATCATGCCGACCGGCGAGGTCCGCCACGCCGCGCCCAGATTGATCGACACCCATTCGGGAGGCGGCGGCGTTTTCAGACGCGTCAGGCTGATCGGCAGCACACCGAGCGCGGCAAAGCAGATCGCCATCAGCGCCGGCAGGTTTCCCTCCGAAGGCATGAAGCCGAAGGCGAACGCGCCGAAGCCGATCGAGATGACATAGGCCATGTAGAAGAACGACATGGCCCGTCCGCGCCACTGGTTTTCCGCCGCCTCGTTGAGCCAGCTCTGCGCCACGATGAAGATGCCGTTCGACGCCACGCCATAAAGCACGCGCGAGCCGATCCAGGCCACGGGATTGATACCGAGCGCGATGATCCACACCGACAGGATGACGATCGCCATGAAACAGGCGAAGGCGCGGGCATGACCGACCCGGCGTATCAGCGGGCCGGCGATCAGGCAGCCGGCGATGCCGCCGCCTGCGATCGCCGTCACCATGGAGCCGGCAACCCAGGCCGGAAAGTCGTTGTGCGTCAGGATATAGGGCACATAGGTGAAGATGATGCCGCTGCCGACCGCGTTGAGCGACATCGACGCGATGATCGAACTGACGGAAAGCAGCGGATGGCGCGCCATCGTCGTTCCCCCCGGATTCATTCGCCACGCGGAAAGCGCTTGTTTTCCTCAAGCACGTTCAAATCCATGTGGTTGCGCATGTAGCGCTCCGACGCCTTTTGCAGCGGCTGGTAGTCCCACGGATAGTAGACGCCGTTCCTGAGCGCCTCGTAGACGACCCAGCGTCGCGCCTGGCTCTGGCGGACCTCGGCGTCATAGGCCGCCATGTCCCAATACTCGCCGGCCAGCTTTGCGAATTCGGTGGCCACCTCCACATGCGCCGGCGCATGCGCGAGGTTCTGCAACTCATGCGGATCGGCTTCCAGATCGAAAAGCTGCGGCGCGTCCAGTTCGCAATGGGTGTATTTCCACTTGCCCATGCGCAGGCATACGAGCGGCGCGTAGGAGGCTTCCGCGGCATATTCGATGCGCACCGGCGTTTCGCGCGTGCCGCCGCGCATCAGCGGTGCCAATGTCTCGCCGTCCGTCCATGGCTCGATTTCGCTGATGTCGATGCCGGAGAGATCGCAGACCGTCGGCGTCACATCCATTGTGCTGACGGGTGTCTCGATGAGGGCAGGCTTCACCCCTGGCGCGGCGATCATCAGCGGCACGCGCGCCGAACCTTCAAAGAAGGTCATCTTGAACCACAGCCCGCGCTCGCCCAGCATGTCGCCATGGTCGGACACGAACATGACGATGGTGTTTTCGGTCTGCCGCGTCGCTTCCAGCGCCTCGAATATCTCGCCCAACTTGTCGTCGAGATAGGAAATGTTGGCGAAATAGGCGCGCCGCGAACGGCTTATGTCTTCTTCGGTAATGGTGAAACTGCGCCAGTCATTCGCGTCGAAAATGCGTTTCGAATGGTCGTCCTGCTCCTCATAGGGAATGGCCGCAACCACCGGTTCGAGGTGGGCGCAATCCTCGTAGAGGTCCCAGTATTTGCGCCGCGCCACATAGGGATCGTGCGGATGCGTGAACGAGACGGTCAGCATCCACGGCCGCTCGTCCTGGCCGCGCGACAGATCGTAGACCTTGCGCACGGCGTGATAGGCCACCTCGTCGTCATATTCGAGCTGGTTGGTGATCTCGGCGACGCCCGCGCCGGTGACCGAACCCAAATTGTGGTACCACCAGTCGATGCGCTCGCCGGGCTTGCGGTAATCCGGCGTCCAGCCGAAATCGGCCGGATAGACATCGGTCGTCAGCCGCTCCTCGAAACCGTGCAGCTGGTCCGGCCCGACGAAGTGCATCTTGCCGGACAGGCAGGTCTGGTAGCCCGCACGGCGCAGATGATGCGCATAGGTCGGAATATCGGAGGCGAACTCGGCGGCATTGTCGTAGACCCGGGTGCGGCGAGGAAGTTGGCCTGCCATGAAGGAGGCGCGACCCGGGGCGCAGAGCGGCGATCCGGTATAGGCATTGGCGAAGCGGACCGAGCGCTCCGACAGTTTCCTGAGATTGGGCACATGCAGCCAATCGGTCGGTCCGTTGGGAAAAAGGGTTCCGTTCAACTGGTCGACCATGAGGATCAGAATGTTCGGTTTACGCGCCATTGAATTTCCCGCCTGTTCTTGCTCGCGCAAGCTATCCCAATCCTGGTCGAACGCATGCCCGTAAATCGACATCCACGCCTCAAAAACGCCGCGCCATGCATTGCCGGTCTTGTTGCTTGACTCGCAACCTCTGGCGGGCGATCCGGGTCGACAGGAACACGGGGAGAATGAAGTCCGGATGACCGACTATTCCAAATTGATCGATGCCGAGACCTGGGCATTTATCGACAGGACCAATGCCTTCTATCCGCCCGAGACGGTCAGCTTCACGATTGAGCAGCAGCGCGCCGTCTATGACGAGATGTGCACGGCTTTCCGCGCCACTTGTCCGAAAGGTGTGACCGCGCACGATACGGTCATCGATGCCGGCGACCATGCGATTCCCGTGCGCATCTATGACAGCGTCGCCGAACCGGCAGCGCTGGTCGTCTACTATCATGGCGGCGGCGGCGTTGTCGGCGGCCTCGACAGCCATGACGATGCCTGCGCCGAAATCTGCGGACAGACCGGTTACCGCGTCGTTTCCGTCGATTACAGGCTGTGCCCGGAACACATCCATCCCGCCGCCTTCGAGGATGCGCTGGCGGGTTTCCGCTGGGCGGCGGAAAACTTCGCGGGTCCGATCCTGCTTGCGGGCGACAGCGAAGGCGCCAGACACGCAGCAGCAGTCGCGCACGCCATCAGGAAGGATCCGTGCCCGCCTGCAGGGCAGGTGTTGCTCTATCCGTGGCTTGGAGCCGACATGACGAAGGGTTCCTACGTCACCCACGCCGAGGCGCCGATGCTGACGACGCGCGATCTCGAATTCTACAGGGATATTCGCGCGGGTGGGGCCGATACGTCGCACGATCCGACCGCCACGCCGCTGGCCGACACCGATTTTTCAAACCTGCCGCCGACCGTCATCTTCTCGGCCGAATGCGATCCGCTGTGCGATGATGGCCGCGACTATCGCGATCGCCTGCTGACGGCGGGCGGCAAGGCGGTCTGGTTCAGGGAAAAGGGCCTCGTCCACGGCTATCTGCGCGCCCGCCACTCGGTCGAACGCGCCCGAGCCAGCTTCACCCGCATCGTCGGCGCGATAAGGGCCTTGGGACAGGGCGACTGGCCCTACTGACTCTGCTTATCCGAGGAACGGCTTGGCCTTCATCGTGTCCGGGATCGCCACGCCCAGGCGGCTCAGTACGGTCGGTGCAAGCTGCAACTGGTCGATGAGTGTGTCCTCTGCCGGTCCCTTGCCGGGTCCGAAATAATACAGCGCCGTATCTTGCTGAATGTCTTCATGCCCACCATGATGACCGCGGTCGGTCTGGCCGTGATCAGCGGTGACAATCACCTCGTATCCGGCCTGTAACCACCCCGGCAGGAAGGCGGCGAGCATAGCGTCCATCATCGCGCAGGCATGGTCCATCGTCACATTGTCATGGCCGAAGCGGTGGCCCATGGAATCGAGCGTGCAGCTGTGCGCGATTCCGTAATCGATGCCGTGGCGCACGGTGAGCATGGTCAGCGTCGCAAACAAATCCGCGTCGCACGGCGTCATCTGGTTGTCGTGGCCATAGCCGGTCATGGTGTGAAAGCGGCCGTGATGGATCGGCCCGTCCGGCTCGTCATATTCGATATCGCGAACGAAATCGAAGGGATGGCGGTTGAAGAATTCCGACCAGTAGGAATGCGTCACCGCGCCGGATTTGCCACCGGATTTCGCCACTTCCGAAAAGATATCGGGCTGGCGCACCCGCAAGCGCACCTCGTTGGACAGGATGCCATGGACCTGCGGCGGCGTACCGGTATGGATCGAGGCGTAGCAGGGCGCGGAGACCGACGGCACCACGGCGCGCATCTTCCACACCCGCGCGTCGCCATTGATGATCCAGCCTTCCAGATTGCCGAACAGGCGGCGGAAATTGCGCCACGGCACGCCGTCGATCACGATGAGCAGGAGTTTCGAGGAGAGGGCCATGTCAGAAGCAATCGTCACGGATGTGGGGTATATGGTTCAACATCCAGCGGCTTTGCGTTTGAATGTTTGTCGCTCCAGGTCGATGGGTTCTCGATACGCCAAATTCAATTGCCCAGACCGATATCCTTGGGCGGATATTTCCTAAACGTCGCCACATGGGCCTTCATCTCGGCGCCGAGCGATGCCTGCCAGGCGTTCATGCGGTGACCGACCGCATATTGTTCCCTAGGATCGACATAGAGATTGAAGACCCACGGCGCGAGCGCCACGTCGTTCAGAGTCGCCTGGTCGATCCACAGATTGCTGGCGTCCGGCATGATGACCTTGGTGTGGATCTTGTATTCGCGCATGCGCATGGCGGTGAATTGCGCGCCAAGCCACATGTAGACGTTCTCGCGCTTCGATTGCCCGTCATCGGCCAGAAGGAAAGACGTCTGGTCGATTCCGTCGATGTAGCGATCGGTGGGTATCTCCTCATCACCGCCGGCCAGATGGACGGACGTATTGAACAGGTCCATCAGGTCGAACAATCCGTCGGAAACGCGGCCGGGCTTGATCATGCCCTTCCAGTAGGCCACGCCCGGCACGCGCACGCCACCCTCCCAGGTCGTACCCTTGGCGCCGCGAAACGGCGTATAGCCGCTGTCCGGCCAGCTATCGAGTTGCGGACCGTTGTCTGACGTGACGAAGATCAACGTGTTTTCAAGTTCGCCAGCCTCGTCGAGCGCCCTGACGATGTCGCCGATATAGGCGTCGACCTCGACGACGGCGTCCTTGTAGGGATATTTCGAGGCGCTTGCGCCTTTGAATTTTTCCGAGGGCCAGTCATCGGCATGCACCTTCATGAAGGCATGTTCGATGAAGAACGGCTTGTCGCCCTTGGCCAGTTCGCCGATGCGCTTCACCGTGTAGTCGCGGAGTTTGCCGTCGCCCTCGGCCATGTCCTTGATGGAGATGATTTTTTCCACGACCTGCGTCGTGCCGTCCTTCAGGCCGTAGGTCAGCGTGTCGTCTGCGCCGATCGAGTCGTAGCGGTCGCGCTTGTCCTTGTCGAGCACGAGATCGCCATAGCGGTGTTCGTCAAAACGCTGGATGTATTCCTTCTGCGCCCGGTAGTAGCCGTAGAACTCGTCGAAACCGATGTCGTGCGGGCGCATGCCCTCGATTTCGCCGACATGCCATTTGCCAACCAGCATGGTGTAGTAGCCGTGATCGGAGAGGATCTTCGGCAGCGAGACTTCGCCCTCCCACGGATTCACGGTCACATTGTCACCGGCCAGGATCGGACGGATGAGACCGGTGCGCACGGGTAGGCGGCCGGTGTTCAGCGCCGCACGCGTCGGCGTGCAGGTATATTGCGCATAGGTCGAGGTGAGCTTCAGCCCTTCGGCCGCGAGTTGGTCAATATTTGGCGTTGCCGCGCCGATCGCCTCGCCGCCGCCATATGCACCGAGATCGCCCCAGCCCATGTCGTCGATGATGAAGATCAGGATGTTGGGTTTGCGTCCCGTCCTCGCTTCGAAATCGGCGAGCTTGCGGGCCGCCTCGCCATCCTGCTCCGGACGCGGAATGGCCGGTTGCATGTGGTCGGAGGTCGCGACCGCGCGCGACAGTTTCGACTGCGCCAAGGCGCTCCCGGGAACCAAAAGGCTCGTCAGCAGGATTGACCAGAGCATTGCTCGAAACATTTCTTCTCCTCCTCATCAAGGCTGGAAGTATAGCCAGTACGACACAGTCGAGCCGATCGGGTTTTCTTCACCTTCGCCTTCTCGCCGCCAAACGCCACTTCGACACGAAGATCAAATACGTTCAATCGGTTTGTTTGCGATACAAACGGAATTGGGTGAACGCATTTTTCAGCAATGGGCAATGTTGATCCCAAAGGCGTTCGTCAGTTCCCCGCGCTTTCCATTTTGCGGCCGGCGATGGCCTTTTCCAGCCAGCCGATCTGCATTTCCGGCACGGAGGACAGCAGCAGGTCGGTATAGTCGTCGAAGGGCGGCGCCAGCACGTCCGATTTCTGTCCGTAGCGCACCACTTCGCCCTGGAACATCACCGCGATGGAATCGGCGATCGCCTTCACCGTCGCCAGATCGTGGGTGATGAACAGATAGGCGACGTTTTCTCGTTTCTGCAGGTTGAGCAGCAATTTCAGGATACCATCTGCGACCAGCGGGTCGAGCGCGCTGGTGACCTCGTCGCAAATGATCAGCTTCGGCTTGGCCGCGAGCGCGCGCGCGATGCAAACGCGTTGTTTCTGCCCGCCGGAGAGTTCCGCGGGATAGCGGTCGGCGAAACCATTGCCCATCTCGATTTCCTCGAGCAGCTCGTCGACCCGGCGGTCGCGTTCCGCGCCCCTGAGCCCGAAATAGAATTCCAGCGGCCGGCCGATGATGGTGCGCACGGTCTGGCGCGGGTTCATCGCCACATCGGCCATCTGATAGATCATCTGCAATTCGCGCAGATCGTCCTTGCTGCGCTGGTCCAGCCTTGGCGGCAGGGTGCGGCCGTCGAAGACGATCTCTCCTTCAGACGGCGGCAGCAGCCCGGTGATCGCGCGCGCCAGCGTCGATTTGCCGGAACCGGATTCGCCGACGATGGCGAGCGTCTGGCCGAGAGACAGTTCGACCGAGACATTCTTCAATACCTTGACGCTGCCGCCATAGCTGGCGGTCACGTTCCTGACCGACAGGAGCGGGGACTTGTCTGCCGTCTTTTCATCGTGGCCGATCGAGCGTACCGAAACCAGTTCCCTGGTATATTCCTCTTTCGGCGCTTCGATGATCTGCTTGGCCGTGCCGTATTCGACCTTCTTGCCGTTCCTCAGCACCATGATGTGGTCGGAAACCTGGGCGACGACCGCAAGGTCGTGCGTGATGTAGAGTGCGGCGACACCGGTATCGCGGATCGCCTCCTTGATCGCCGCCAGGACGTCGATCTGCGTCGTCACGTCCAGCGCTGTCGTCGGCTCGTCGAAGACGATGAGATCGGGCTGCGAACACAATGCCATTGCCGTCATCACGCGCTGCAACTGTCCGCCGGAGACCTGGTGGGGATAGCGCTGGCCGATATGATCCGGGTCGGGCAAGCCAAGCTTGCCGAACAGCGTCACGGCGCGTTCCCTGGCCTCGGTGCGCGTGGCCGAGCCATGTTCGATCGCCGCCTCGACCACCTGGTCCATCAGCTTGTGCGCCGGGTTGAAGGCGGCTGCCGCCGACTGCGCCACGTAGCACACTTCCTTGCCGCGCACCTTGCGCAGGCCCCTGATTCCGCCTTGCAGGATATCCCTTCCATTGAGAACGACTTCGCCGCCGGTGATCCTTACCCCGCCGCGGCCATAGCCCATGGCCGACAGGCCGATGGTCGACTTGCCTGCACCGGATTCGCCGATCAGGCCGAGCACCTTGCCCTTTTCCAGCGTCAGCGAAACATCGTCGACGATGACGATGTCGTGCGGATCCTCGCCGGGCGGATAGACGGTCGCCTCGATGCGCAGGTTCCTGATGTCGAGAAGGGTGTCGTCAGCCACCGCGCCCTCCTTTCAGGGAAGTCGTCCGGTTCAGCACCCAGTCGGCGACAAGGTTGACGGAAATGGCGAGCGTTGCAATGGCGACGGCGGGCCACAGCGCCGCACCGATGCCGTAGACGATGCCGTCCTTGTTCTCCTTCACGATGCCGCCCCAGTCGGCCAGCGGCGGCTGTACGCCGAGGCCCAGGAACGAAAGCGTCGAAACGAACAGCACCATGAAGATGAAGCGCATGCCGAGTTCGGCCACCAGCGGGCTGAGCGCGTTGGGCAGGATCTCCCGGAAGATGATCCACACGCGGCCCTCGCCGCGCAGTTTGGCGGCCTCGACGAAATCCATGACGTTGATGTCGACGGCAACGGCGCGCGACAGCCGGAAAACCCGTGTGGCATCCAGAAAGCCCATGACCACGATCAGGATGGGGATCGTGACCGGCATGACCGACAGCACGACCAGCGCGAAGATCAGCGTCGGGATCGACATCACCAGATCGACGAAACGCGACAGCAACTGATCCGCCCAGCCGCCCAGCACGGCTGCGGTGAAACCGAGCACCGAGCCGGAGGTAAACGACAGTACCGTGGCGGCGGTGGCGATGAAGATCGTGGTGCGCCCGCCATAGATCATGCGGCTTAGCAGGTCGCGACCGATATTGTCGGTGCCGAGCCAGTGCGCGGCCGAGGGCGGATCCCAGACACCGCCGACGATTTCCGTCATCGGGTAGGGCGAGATGACGGGCGCGAAGATCGCCGACAGGAAATAGAGCGACGTGATGATCAGGCCGATCAGCGCGGCTGGCGGTATCCTCTTCATTTGGGGTGCCTCAACCGCGGATTGGCGAGAATGGCGACGATATCGGCGATCATGTTGAGGCCGATATAGACGGCGGCGAAGATCAGGCCGCAGGCCTGAACGACCGGCACGTCGCGTTTCGACACATGGTCGACCAGATACTGGCCCATGCCCGGATAGACGAACACTACCTCGACCACGACGACGCCCACCACCAGATAAGCCAGGTTCAGCATCACCACATTGACGATCGGTGCGATGGAATTGGGAAAGGCGTGCTTCCAGATCACCTGGAAGGTGGAAAGGCCCTTGAGTTCGGCGGTTTCGACATAGGCCGATTGCATGACGTTGAGGATGGCCGCGCGTGTCATGCGCATCATGTGCGCGAGAATGACCATCGTCAGGGTGAGCGCGGGCAGGATCACCGCGTCGAGGCGCGCCAGGAAACTCATGCTCGGATAGACGGTCGCCACGGACGGAAACCATTGCCGCTGCACGGCAAACAGCAGGATCAGCACATAGCCGATGAAGAATTCGGGCAGCGAAATCGTCGACAGCGTGACCGCGGAGATCAGCTTGTCGGGCCAGCGTTCGCGATAGCGCACCGCCAGCAGACCGAGGAAGATTGCAAGCGGCACCGCGATGACCGCCGCGACCGCAGCCAGGAACAGCGTGTTGGCGAGCCGTGTACTGATCTCCGACAGGATATTGCCGCCACTGGTCAGCGACGTGCCCAGATCGCCCGTCAGCACACCGCCCAGCCATGAGAAATAGCGTGTGATGGCTGGTTCGTTCAGCCCGAGATCGCGCCGCAGATTGGCCAATGCCTGGGGCGTTGCGGACTGGCCGAGGATCGATTGGGCTACGTCGCCGGGAAGAATTTGGGTGCCGATGAAGATCAGTACTGAAACGGCAAGAAGGAGCAGGAGGCCCAGCGCTAACCGCTGGGCCACCAGCCTTGTGACAATGCCCATGTCAGCCAGCGAGCCACATCTGCATGGGGGCGTAGAAGTTCATCAGCTGGAAGCCCTTGTGGTTTTCGACCCAGCCGTCGACCTTGTCGGTTGTCCCGTCGACAAAGTCGTTGAACATAGGACAGATCAACCCGCCTTCATTGCGCACCAACTGGCCCATCTCAGCATAAATCTGCTTGCGCTTGGCCTCGTCGAGCTCGGCGCGCGCAGCAAACAGCATCTTGTCGAAGTCCTTGTTGAAGAAGCGCGTGTCGTTCCAGTCGGCCGTCGATAGATAGGCGGTAGAGAACATCTGGTCCTGCGTTGGCCGTCCGCCCCAGTAGGAGGTGCAGAAGGGTTGCTTGTTCCACACCTCCGACCAGTAGCCGTCATTGGGTTCGCGCTTGATGTCGATGTTGACGCCTGCCTTTTTCGCCGACTGCTGGAACAGTGCCGCCGCATCCGGCGCGCCAGGGAAGGAGTTGTCCGAGGTGCGCAGCAGGATCGTTCCGTCGAAGCCGGACTTCTTCAGGTGGAAGGCGGCCTTGTCGGGGTCGTATTCGCGCTGCTCGAACTCGGTGTAGAGCGGATAGGAATCGTTGATCGGCGTATCGTTGCCGACCGAGCCGTAACCGAACAGGATCTTGTCGACCAATTCCTTGCGGTTGATGGCGTATTTCAGCGCCATGCGCAGATCGTTGTTGTCGAACGGCGCCGTGTTGCAATGCATGATGAACACGTAGTGGCCGGGACCCGAGGTTGAACGCACGGTGATGTTCGGCGCACGCCCGACGAGACCGGCGACCTTCGGCGGCACGCGCGACACCATGTCGACCTGGCCGGACTGGAGCGCGGCCATGCGGGCGGTGTCGTCGTTGATGACAACCACTTCGACCGTATCGGCATTGCCCAGATCGCTCCAGTAATTGGGGTTCTTCTCGGCAACGACGCGAACGCCCATTTCCGCATCCTTGATGACATATGGGCCGGTGCCGATCGCCGCCGCCGGGTCGTCTTTGCCTCCGCCCGGCTGGATCATCAGGTGGTAGTCGGTCATCAGGTAGGGCAGGTCGGCATTGGCCGCCTCAAGTTCGATAACGAACTTGTCGCCGTCGGCACTCATGTTCTTGATGCCCTTCATGATGCCGAGCGCGCCGGATTTGGAATTTTCATCCGAATGGCGCTGCATCGTCGCCAGCACGTCATCGGCGGTCACCTTCTTGCCGTTCGAAAAGGTGACGCCGTCGCGGATCTTGAAGGTCCATGTCTTGGCGTCGGCAGAGGCCGAATATTCCGAGGCCAGCTTGTTTTCCAGTCCGCCATGGGGGGCAAGCTCCAGCAGCGGTTCTCCCCACAGCCGGCTGACCTGCGTGCCGGTGGAGTTGGTCACCGTCGCCGGATCGAGGCTGTCGGTGGTCGAACCGCCTTCAATACCGACCTTGATCGTGCCGCCCTTCATTGGCCCGGCGGCCTGGGCTGCGCTTGAAAGCAGGGTGTTGGCGAATGCAGCGCTGACGCCCAGCGCCGAAGCTCTTCCGAGGAAGTCGCGGCGGCTCAGTTTTCCGTGTGCGACTTTCCTGCTCAGAAATTCCAGTTCTCTGGACATTGTTCTCTCCCTTTGGTTGTCGGATTTGTCCCGAAGTGTTCCCTTGCCCCGATTGTTTACGATCAGCACCGCCACGGCAAGGACCGGCGGCGAAAAAAGGTCAGTTGGTGTCAGTTAGAGATATCCACGCGGGATGATCTCCCGATAGTCGCGCTTGAATACGTTTTTATGACCCTCGAAGGCCTCGACCTTTCCCTCCACAATGAAATTGTGCTTGTCGGATGTCATCGAAGTCGTTGTTATTGTTCGCGTTGACCACTCGCCGCGCGCATAGGTCTGTTCCCACTGCGCTTCACCGCGCGCCGACAGCGGATCGTCTGGATGGATGGTCCACACCTCCCTCATGCGGCTGCCATGGACGAGGCCGTGCTCCTTGTCGCGCGTTTCGCCGAAATCGTCCTCGATGGTGAGCGTGACGATTTCGCTTGCCACGTCCTTTTCGATGCGCCGCTGGTTGGAGGCCGGTCGCAGGGTGTCGATGCGCCAGGGCGCGGCTGCCTCCGGTTCCTTGAATTGCCATTCGTCTTTTGACGCTGTCGGGCGAGCGGGCAAGTCGAGCGAGCCTTGCGAAAGCGTCAGTGTCACCGGCTCGGGCGATGGCCAGACAAGCGGCCAGTTGGCGGGTGAAATCGACACCCTGAGCCGGTTGCCGGTCGGCACGCGCCAGGCGATGTCGTCGAGACGAAGCTTGACCTCGATCCACTCGCCACGCTTCAGCTTCTTCGGTTTTTCCCGGCTGTCGCGTTGGCACAGATTGAGCACGCCATAGGTGATCCGCGTCGAGGCGCCGTCAGGATAGACATCGCACAACCGGACCCCGAGTTGCGCGACCGGTCTGTCGGATTTGAGTTTCAGACGGATCATCGGTCCACCGACAATGTCGATCGTTTCTGCAAGCGGTGTCGAATCGAAGGTCAGCGACAACGCGTCGTCGCGGCGCTGGTCGCCGGCCAGTTCCGGTCCCCAGTAGATCGCGCAATATTCGCCCCCGTCGAGGCCGGTGTCGGCCGGCGAGGCGACGGCAAGTTCGAACGGTTTCGCCTTGCCTGTCTTCAGCGAGCGGTCGCCGGCGAGCGTGAATTTCTTCGTGGCGATGCGCTTCGACGGCCATTTGCCTTCGGCGATCCATGTGCCGCGGCGCGTTTCGTACCATGGCTTGGGGCGCTCCGAATCCATCACGAACAGGCGCATCGCCGGGTCGTTGTCGGCGCCGTTGTTGATGCCTTTCAGCCAATGGTCCCACCACCTGACGGCCTCCTGCAGGAAGCCGATCGGATTGGGCTTGGCGAAATGCGGGTATTTGTGGATCCACGGCCCCACAATGCCTTTCGCCCCGCCTTTCGGCGTGTTCTTCAGATTGGCGACAAGGCGGCCGACCGCATTCTTGTAGGCGTCGCCCCAGCCGCCGACGGCCAGCACCGCCGCTTCGATCGCGTCGTAGTTTTCGCTAACCGAGCCGTGCTTCCAATAGGCGTCCCGGGTCGAATGTTCCAGCCAGCGCGCATGCCACAATCCGTTGGCCTCCAGCCGTGCCTTCCACATCCTGCGCCAGTTCCTGCCGACGATTACCGGGTCCGGCGGGCGCGGGTTGAATGACAGCATCGTCGCGCCCCAGCCGAGGTTTTCGTGCAGGATCAGCCCGCCCTTGTAATGGATGTCGTCATCGTAGCGGTCATCGGTCGAGCACAACGTGATGATCGCCTTCAGCGCCGGCGGCTTCAGCGCTGCGACCTGCAATGAATTGAAGCCGCCCCATGATATCCCCATCATGCCGACGCTGCCCGTGCACCAGGGCTGGCCCGCCGCCCATGCGATCACGTCGCAGGCGTCCTGCAATTCCTGTGCGGAATATTCGTCATCCATGATGCCTTGCGAGTCGCCATTGCCGCGCATGTCGACGCGGATGCAGGCATAGCCGTGACCGGCAAGATAAGGGTGGGTCAGGCAGTCGCGCGCTGTCGTGCCGTCGCGCTTGCGGTAGGGCAGATGTTCGAGGATCGCCGGCACCGGCTTCTTGTCGGCATCCTTCGGCAGCCAGATTCGCGCGGACAGCCGGCAGCCATCCGCCATCACGATACCCACGTCCTCGTGTTGAATCACTTTGCGAGGAAATTTGCGTATCGTCTTCATCCGATTCCTATTTCCCTTTCCACACCGGATCGCGCTTTTCGGCGAAGGCGGTAAAACCCTCCAGCATGTCCTCGCTGCCATAGAGCGTGTCGACGGTGGCGAACTGACGCCGTGTTATGCGGTTGAGCGCGTCCTGGAACTTCATGTCCTCGGCCTCGCGCACCACTTCCTTGATCGCGGCCATCACCAGCGGCGGGCCGGATGCGATGAGATCGGCCATCTCTCGCGCCTTCGTCATCAGTTCGGCGGCGGGTACGACATGATTGACGAAGCCCCAGCGGTGCGCCTCCGCCGCGTCGAGCCAGCGCCCGGTCAAGAGCAGCTCCATGGCGATGTGGTAGGGAATGCGCTTCGGCAGCTTGATCGAGGCGGCGTCGGCAACCGTGCCGGAGCGGATTTCGGGCAAGGCGAAGGTGGCGTGTTCGGCGGCGAGGATGATGTCGCACGACAAAGCCACCTCCAGCCCGCCGCCGCAACAGATGCCGTTGACCGCGCAGATCACCGGCTTGTTCAGATGCGGCAGTTCCTGCAGCCCGCCGAAACCACCGGCGCCGTAATCGCCGTCGACGGCATCGCCGCCCGCCGCCGCCTTCAAATCCCAGCCGGGGCAGAAGAATTTCTCGCCCGCCGCCGTCAGCAGCGCGACCCGCAGCGCGTCGTCGTCGCGGAACGTCTTGAAGACATCGCCCATGATGCGGCTGGTCGCGAGATCGATGGCATTCGCCTTCGGCCTGTCGAGCGTGACTTCCAGCACCGTGCCGCGCACGGTTGCGCGCACCGGCCCTTCCTGCGGATAGCTCATGCCGCTACCCCCCTGTCTTGTTTTGTTGGCCTGTTTGAAATCGCTTCGGGTTCGGCCAGACGGATCAGCGCGTCGACGGCGATCGCACCGGTCGCAGTGACGATCAGCGGATTGACGTCGAGTTCCATCAGCCGCGCCTGTTCGGCCGCTGCACAGGCGGCGATCGCCTCGACCGCGTCGATAACCGCCGCGATGTCGCCGCCGGCTTTGCCACGATAGCCTTTGAGCAGGCGATAGATGGCAAGCGCCTCCAGCCTGGCCACGATCTCGGCGCGGCTGGCCGGCAGGATCAGGCTGGCCGTGTTGGCCATCAGTTCGGTGAGCACGCCGCCAGCGCCGATCGTCAGCACGAAGCCATGCGCCGGATCGCGCACCACGCCGACGATCAATTCGCACACCGGGTCCGCAACCATCTCCTCGACAAGGAAGGTATCTGCCACGCCGGCCATGGCGCCCAGCGCGGCTTCGAGCGCTTCGGCATTGCGCAGATTGACGGCGACCGCACCGGCCTCGCTCTTGTGGGCGACACCGAGTCCCTTGAGCACCACCGGAAAACCGATGCCTTGCGCCGCCTGCATCGCCTGTTCACGACTGACGCAAACCTCACTACGAGGAACGCGCAGCCCATAGGCAGCGAGCGCAGCCTTGGTTTCGGCCTCGTCCAGCATCTGTCCGTCACCGCCAAGCGCCGCCGGCACCAGGACGGGATCGGGCAGGGGACGCCTTAACCCTTCGCCGGCAATGAACGCGGCTTCTGTAGCCAGGATTGCTTCCTCCATGCCGCACAAAGGCGCGATGCCCTCCTCCACCAGTTCGATGGCCAGTTCCTCCGGCAGGTTTTCCGGCATCGAGGCGACGATGGCCGCCTTCGTGCCGGTCGTTTTCGACGCCGTGCGGATGGAATCGAGTGCCACGTCCCAGCCCGGCGCCGTGCATCGGTCGGCGCGCGGCCAGTCGGAGACGAACAGCGCCAGATCGAGTGGCGCATCCAGCATGGCGGTGAACACCGCCGTTGAAGCTTCCAGGTTGCCCCAGACATAGGTGTGGTAGTCGAGCGGATTGGCCGGCGAAACCCTAGGGCCCAGCGCCTTGGCAAGGCCCGTCGTCTGCTCGTCCGTCAGCGGCGGATAGGTGATGCGCAGGCCATGGGCGAGGTCGGCCATCAGGCTCGCTTCCCCGCCCGAGCAGGAAATCGAGGCGATGCGATTGCCGGCGAGCGGCCCGTGCACATGCAGCAGTTTCAATGTTTCGAGGAAGACGGTGATCGAGCGTACCGCCGGGATGCCGAGACGTTCCATCAGCGCCTTCGACCCTGCCTCGCTACCCGCCAGCGAAGCGGTATGGGTCAGCGTCTGTGCCTGTGCCTGTTCCGAGTGGCCGACCTTCAGTGCGACGATGGGCTTGCCGAGCGCCTTCGATTTCGCCGCCAGCGCCTCGAAGCCGGCGATATCGCCGATCCCCTCGATATGCAGTCCGAGCGCAGAAACGCGCGCGTCGTCGAGCAGCGCCATGCCCATCTCGGCGAGCGAGGTATGCGCCTGGTTGCCCGCGGTTACCACATAAGCGATGGGCAGGCCGCGGCGCTGCATTGTCATCGAGATGGCGATGTTGGACGATTGCGTCAGGATCGCCACGCCCGTGTCGCAGCGTATGCCACCATGCTGGTCCGGCCACAGCGTCACGCCGTCGAGATAGTTGAGGAAGCCGTAGCAATTCGGCCCGATAATCGGCATCGATCCAGCCGCCTCGACCAGCCGGGTCTGCAATGCGCCGCCGCCGGTTTCATCATTTTCCAGAAAACCCGAGGCGAAACAGGTGGCGCCACCCGCGCCGCGCGCCGACAATTCGCGGATTACGTTGATGCTGAGTTCGCGATTGACGCCGACAAAACTCGCATCCGGCGCTTCCGGAAGGTCGGCTACGGATCGGTAACACCGCAGCCCGTGGATTTCGTCGCGCGTTGGATGCACCGGCCAGATGGCACCATCGAAACCGATCTTCTGCAATTGTTCGACCACATTGGATGCCCAGTTGCCGCCGATGACGGCAACGGAGCGTGGGCGCAGCAGCCGGTCGAGCCGGTCGGGAGAAGCCGTCATTCCGCCGCCTCCGCCAATTCGCTGAGCCTGTCGATTTCAGTCGCGTAGTCGCCAAGCGCTGACTGGCCCTTCGGCGTCACCGCATAGATGCCGGTATCGACCCTTTCGAACCAGCCGTAATGGTCGTCCGCCATCAGTCGGCGCGCCGTCTTCACGCCAGACTGCTTCGCAACCTGCGCCGCCTTGGTCGGCCCGTTCTCGGCGAGCACCTTGAGGCAGCGCAGCGCGTCCTGGCGATAGGCCGTCATCAGCCCCTGCCGGGTCGAGCCGCCTTCGTTCGGGTCGCCGACGCGCCGGGCGAATTCGCGCAGCAATCTCGCTTTGCGCGGCTTCGACTGGCACGGGCGATAGGGCGCCGGATCGCAATGCACTTCGACGAGCCCGGTTTCGAGCCGCACCATGATCAGCCCCAGCCCCAGCCGCCGGCATAGGCGCTTGTTGTCCTTGAGCGATTTGGCGAAGGTCGCGCCCGTTCCGCGCGGCACGGCGACATAGACGGCATCGCTCAGCTTCTGCCGCTCGACCGCCTGGTGGAACAGTGACAGCGAAAACCCCGTCTTCAGTTCGACGATGACCGGATCCTCGCCCTCGCGCATGGCGACAACATCGGCCGCGCCAATCTCTCCCTTGACCTCGTAGCCTTGGCCTTCCAGCAGCGCCTTGACCGGCGCGTAGAGCTCGCTTTCGCGTATGCCAATTCTGCCGGTCTGTCTGGCCATGGCCTACGCTCCCAACGGGCGCAGCAATGCGCGCGAGATGATGTGACGCTGGATTTCCGACGTGCCCTCCCAGATGCGTTCCACCCGCGCATCGCGCCAGATGCGCTCCAGCGGCAATTCCTCCATCAAGCCCATGCCGCCATGAATCTGGATGGCCTCGTCGGCGACGAAGGCGAGCATCTCGGTCGCCTTCAGCTTCGCCATCGCCATGTCCTGGTCGGTGACCGTGCCGGCGTCATATTTCCAGCCGGCTTCCAGCAGCATCAGGTTGGATGCCTTCAACTCCGTCGCCATGTCGGCAAGCTTGAAGGAAACACCCTGGAACTTGCCGATCTTCTGCCCAAACTGCTCGCGCGAAGCGGCCCATTCGACAGCGTGATCGAAGGCGCGCTCGGCCCGGCCGATGCAGGTCGCGGCGACCTGCAGGCGCGTCGCGCCGAGCCAGTTGTTGGCGACCTCGAAACCCTTGTGCGGTTCGCCGAGCACGGCCGAAGCCGGCAGCCGGCAATCGTCGAATTCCAGCACCGAATTGATGTAGCCGCGATGGCTGACATTGCGGTAGCCGTCGCGCACGGCGAAGCCCGGATGGCCCTTGTCGACGAAGAAGGCGGTGATCAGCTTCTTCTTCCCGCGTGGCGTATCTTCCTCGCCGGTCGCCATGAACACGATGGCGAAATCGGCGAGGTCGGCATGGCTGATGAAATGCTTGGTGCCGTTCAGCACCCAGTCGTAACCATCCCTTTTGGCGGTGGCCTTCATGCCGCGCAGGTCGGAGCCGGCGCCCGGTTCGGTCATGGCGAGGCAATCCCACTTCCCGCCGCGGATGCAGGGCAGGAGATATTTCTCGCGCTGCTCCGGCGTGCCGGCGAGCAGAATGTTCGACGGCCGCGCCACGCAGGTCCAGTGCAGCGCGTAGTTCGCCCGGCCCAGTTCCTTTTCATAAAGCAGCCAGGTCAGTGTATCGAGGCCGGCGCCGCCGACTTCTTCCGGCATGTTGGCCGCATAAAGCCCGGCTTCGATCGCCTTGGTCTGCAATTCGCGGATCAGTTCCGGGCGCAGATGGCCGGTGCGCTCGATTTCCGCCTCGTGCGGATAGAGCTCGTTTTCGACGAAGGATCGCGTCGTCTCGACGATCAGGGCCTGTTCTTGCGAGAGCGCGAAATCCATGTCAGCCCGCCCCTATCTCGGTTGCCCGACGGCGCGGCCGAGGCCCTCCGGCGCGGGCAGGGCGGCGTGGAGTTCGGCGATATGCTGAAGCTTTTCGGCGACTTCCGGCGCCGGCTCGCAGGCCGATCGCGTCTCCAGTGAGACATGGATCAGCATGTGCTCGCCAGTCGCCAGCAGATGGCCCTTGCCGTGGTAGAGCCAGTGGAAGACGCGCATGCGCTTGCCCTTGCCCTCGATCACCTGGGTCAGCGTGTAGACCGGCTCCATCGACTTGACCTCGTCGATATGGCGGATATGCGTCTCGACGGTGAAGAAGGAGAGGCCGGAGGCGATGTAGTCGGCATCGACGCCGACCATGCGCATGAAGGCGTCGGTCGCGTCACCAAAGCATTGCAGATAGCGCGCCTCGTTCATGTGGTTGTTGTAGTCGGTCCAGTCCGGCGGGATATGGCGCTCGGTGGTGCGGATCGGCTGCGACCAGTCGGGTTCGGCCTCCTTCGCCGCACCGGCGTCGAACAGCTTGCTCTCATAGGCCGCCAGCACCTTGCCGGCGCCCCAGTCGTTCTGCTTCAGCGCCTGCATGATCGCGACGAGATTGTCGTCGCGGATGCGCTCCAACTCGCGGATCGACAGATGGCCCGACTGCGCGTCGGAATGGCCCGAAATCAGCTCGATCAGTTCGGTATCGAGTTCGGGCACGTCCATCAGTTTCGTCCACGGCCATTTCAGGCAGGGGCCGAACTGTTCGAGGAAGTGGCGCATGCCGGCTTCGCCGCCGGCCAGGCGATAGGTCTCGAAAATGCCCATCTGCGCCCAGCGCAGGCCGAAGCCCATGCGGATCGCGTCGTCGAGTTCTTCCGTCGTGCAGATGCCGTCCTTGACCAGCCACAGGCTCTCGCGCCACACCGCTTCGAGCAGACGGTCGGCGATGAAGGCCTCGATCTCTTTCCTCACCACCAGCGGATGCATGCCGATGGATGCATAGAATTCGGCCGCACGGTTGACCGTCAGCGGACCGGTCTTCCTGCCGGCGACGATCTCGACCAGCGGCAGCAGATAGACCGGGTTGAACGGATGGCCGACGATCAGCCGTTCAGGATGTTTCATGCCCTCCTGAAGATCGGATGGCATGATTCCGGACGTCGACGATGCGATGATCGCGTCCGACTTCGCGGTCGTTTCGATCTCGGCATAGACTTTGTGCTTGATGTCGAGACGCTCGGGCACGGCTTCGACGATCAGGTCGGCATCTTTCACCGCCTCCGCCGCCGACGAGGCCCAGACGATTTCGCCCTTTTTCGGCCGTGCCGCCATGGTGAGCTTGGCATAGGCGCGCTCGGCATTGTCGAGCACGGCCTGGATCTTGGCTTTCGCGTCGGGCGCCGGGTCGTAGATTGCAACGGGGATCGAATTCTCGATCAGCCGGGCGACCCATCCAGCCCCGATCACGCCCCCGCCGATGACGGCTGCCTTGGTTACGATTGTCACTCTTTTGTCTCCGTCATCGTCGGGCTTGACCCGACGATCCATTCCGTGAAGCCTCCGATAGCATCCGACCGTGCCGTTTCACTCGTCGATCCGTAACAGAATGGCTCCTCGGGTCGGCGCTTCGCTTGCCCGAGGATGACGGCGGAAGGGGCCGGCTCGACCCGCTGCCTCCTCGTTGAAGGGAGGCAGGTGAGGCCAAGCCCGGCGCGCCGAAGAATTTGTGCGGTTACTCGATCTTCGGGAGCGGCTCGGTTTTCTGCGGCTCGGCTTGTTCTTGTAGTTCGGGCCACTCCCATGTGATGAGCTCGAGCCTGGGGAAGCCATAGACAATCGCGATCGTGACCAGAAGACTCGCAAAGTCGATTGTGAGCGCCTTCTGCCTTGACCATCCTTTCCCCTGTACAAACAAACTTGCCGATCGTGCGAGATGACCGCACACCAGCGGTAGCTGAAGTCCGAAAAAGACGGAGATAAATCCGTGACGATCGCCTGTGATTGGCATGGCCCAGATTATAACGATAAGCGATACGTAGACCGGTGCCAGCAGTACGAGCAGTATTAGCCAAGCGCGCCAGCTCGCTGCGAAGAGGCCGAATGAGAATAGCAATATCAAGGTATACGGAAATTGAAGTTGGTAGTTGGCATACTCGGCCATTGCTGCCAGAAACTGTAAAATCTCCAAGATTTCCTCCGCCCGCTGCCTGACAAAGCGGGGGCAGGTGTTGCCCGACAATAGCGGCGGCAACTAGGCGGTTGAAGAATAACATCATAGCGGCGCACGCTTGGTCAGGTTCAGCTTCTGGCGCACTTCCTCCGGCCCGATCACACGCGACCCCATGTTTTCGACGATGGTCACCGCGCGTTCGACGAGTTGCGCATTGGTCGCGAGCACGCCCTTGTCGAGCCACAGATTGTCTTCCAGCCCGACGCGCACATTGCCGCCGGCGAGCACGGAAGCTGCGACATAGTTCATCTGGTTGCGGCCGAGCGAGAAAGCCGAAAAGGTCCACTCCTTCGGCACGTTGTTGACCATCGCCATGAAGGTGTTGAGGTCGTCCGGCGCGCCCCAGGGAACGCCCATGCAGAGCTGCACCAGCGCATCCGGCTTCAGGACACCCTCGGTGACGAGCTGCCTAGCGAACCACAG
>JAJDOK010000111.1 GCA_022340185.1 Salaquimonas sp.
GGCGAAGCGGGTGCGGAATTTCTCGTTGGCGGTCCTGAGCGCGCCATCGGGATCGACCTTCATGTGGCGCGCCAGATTGGCGACGGCGAACAGCAGATCGCCGATCTCCTCGTGCAGGCGTTCGGGTTCGGCCGTTTCCAGTTCGGCCTCGACCTCGTCCAGTTCCTCGCGGATCTTGGCGATCACGGCGCGTAGATCATTCCAGTCGAAGCCGACCTTGCCGGCCTTGGCCTGCAGCTTGACGGCGGCCATCAGGACGGGCAGGGCGCGCGGCACGTCGTCCAGAAGACTGACCTTCTTCTCGGCATCACGGCCATGCGCCTGCCTCTCTGCGGCAAGCTCGGCCTTCTCGGCTGCCTTGATGCGTTCCCAGGCGCCCTTGGCCATGCCGGCGGTGCGCGCTTCCTCATCGCCGAAAACATGCGGGTGGCGGCGGATCATCTTGGTGGTGACGGCTTCCACCACATCGCCGAAATCGAACAGGCCTTCCTCCTGCGCCATGCGTGCGTGGTAGACCGATTGCAGCAGCAGATCGCCCAGTTCGAGCTTCAGTTCGGCCATGTCGCCACGCTCAATCGCGTCAGCAACCTCATAGGCTTCCTCGATCGTGTAAGGCGCGATCGATCTGAAATCCTGTTCGAGGTCCCACGGACAGCCGGTCACCGGCGTCCTGAGCGCTGCCATGATCTCGATCAGGCGGGAAATGTCGCGGGAGGGGGTCATGTGATGCAACGGCCAATCTGTCTGGGTGAGGGAGGTCCTACCGATACACGGATGAACCGTCCGGCAACAATAGTCCGGCGAGGTTGTCCCGTGTCCATGAGGCGCAGGCATCGGCCCATAATGCTTGCTGGCAGCCGGCCTCGGCCGAGGCCGCCAGGTCCGTCTGCCGGGCGAGGGCGAAGGTGGCGATTTGTGCGGCTGCGCCGTGCCTCGATCCGTAGCCGCCGGCAAAGACGCCAAGGCGGCGTGCCTGCTCCTCGCCGGTGTAATCCGGATTGCCGAGGTCGAGCCACATGAAGGCCGAATAGCCGGTATCCCATAGGCGCTCGCCGGGCGCGAGCGTGTCGAAGTCGATCATGGCGCAAGGCAAGCCATGGCGGAACACGGTATTGGGTGGGCCGAAGTCATTGTGACACATCACTTCGGCGTCTTGTTCGCGAACCAGCGGAAAATCCATCGTCGCGTCGTGGAAGCGTCGAAGCAGGGCGGCTGCGGCCGAAATTCGGCGATCGTCGAAATTGGCGAGATCAACCGGAACGTCGCCCGGCAGATAGGTCAAGATTTCGCGGCCCTTGTCGTCGATACCCAGATAACGCGGCGCGCCGATGAAATGCCGCTTCTCGAGATGGATGAGCAGATCGCGTGCCAGCGAGCGGTCGCCCGACGGCACCGGACGCCGGACCGTGTCACCAATACGCACGATATCCGCTATGACGCGTCCGCCAGTCAGCGGTATTTCTTCACCGGGCATCAGAGCGTCCGATGCGAAGGAAAAGGGGAACCGTAAAAGCCATCGATGGCCTGACGGGCATCCTCAGAGCTACCCAATACGATAGTCGCATAAGATATATTATGGAACTTTTTTGTTAGGTTTGAATGTGAGGTAATTGCATATACGCGTTGAATTTACACACATATTCGTTCGCCAGCCAAAATCACCCGATCGGAAGCCGCCCATCATAGCTTCACCGCTGAACAAGGACTGTTCGACGCCTGCACACACTTCGTCTCTTGTGCATCCTGGCGTCACTCTCGAACCTCGTTCAGGCTTCGAACGCCAACGGCAGTGCTGGCGCATCGAATATGTTTCCAGGAGCACGCCAACATGATCCCAGATCAAAGACCCTGACAGCAATGGTTAGCCCCGATGGTTAACGCGTGTCCTGAATTCACGCGTTGTGCCAAACGGCACAGACCGGTCACAATGTAGTGAGTAAACCCCGTGTTTGTGGAAGCTTAGCATTGTCCGTGTAGATTCCGCTATGGGGCATACGAACCGGCTGAGATGGATTTCATGCACCGACGCTCAATTCCCTCCGCATTGTCTGCCATGGTTATCTGCGCGACGCTTGGCACCGCCGCGCCAGCGCTGGCGGGTGATGAGAGTGAACCGCTGCAGATCGTCATCTCGCTCAACGAGCAGAGCCTGAACGTTTTCCGCGGCGAGGACGTGATCGCCACCTCGCGCGTTTCGTCGGGCAAGCCGGGGCATTCGACGCCGACCGGCATTTTCTCGATCCTGCACAAGCAGAAATATCACCGCTCGAACATCTATAGCGGCGCGCCGATGCCGTGGATGCAGCGTCTGACCTGGACGGGCATCGCGCTGCATGAATCGAAACAGGTGCCGGATTATCCGGCCTCGCATGGCTGCGTGCGACTGCCGGCGGAATTCGCGCGCGAACTCTACAAGGAGACCAATGTCGGCGAACATGTCGTCATCACGGGCGATCCGGTGACGCCGCAGCCGATTGCCGACGCCGTCCTGCCGCAGCCTGAAGGCCCGCGGCAATACGATCCCACTTTCGACCAGTGGCGCGTGCTGGTGGAAAATGCCGGCATCCGGCTGAACATGAATTTCGCGCCGAAAATATCGACCGCCGCCCTGCTCTATCCCGTGCGCGACAAGATTGGCTTCGCGCGCAAGAATGACGGCGCGCCGATGCGCATCCTGATCACGCGGCGCTCGCGCCAGGACATCACGGCCAGCGTGCAATACCTGTTGAACAAGCTCGGCTATGAGGCCGGGCCGGTGGACGGATTGGCCGGGCGGTCGACCGCGCGCGCCGTCAAGGCGTTTCAGGACGACCACAATCTGCGCGAGACCGGCATCATCACGCCGCGCTTCACCCGCGTGCTCTACAAGGCGGCAGGTGCCAACGAGCCGGAAACCGGGCACATTTTCGTGCGCCGCGATTTCGAGCCGGTCTTCGACGCACCGATCACGATCGACGACCCTGACCAGCCGCTCGGCACGCATCTGATCACGGCGACGCATTTCAACACCGAAGCGATGAAGACCGACTGGCTGGCGATGACGCTGGAAAACCAGTTGCCGGAATTCACCCGCGCCTATTTCAACATCGCCGAGGATGCGCCGAACGACACGCCGGTCAAGGAGGCGCTCGATCGCATCGTCATTCCGAGCGATGTCGCGCAGCGCATCGCGCGGATGCTGACGCCGGGTTCATCCATCGCGATCTCGGATACCGGCATCAGCGGTTATACCGGCTGGAAGACCGATTTCGTCGTCGTCACCAAGATCGGACGGCCGGCGTAAGGCAGCCCCAACCGGCCCGATTTGTGCCGGCAGGCTTGTTTTCCTATTGTTTCATCAGGGGCGTGACTGATTCTCCAGGAGGAATCACATGCACGCGATGCGGCAATTCCTGATCATTCTCGGCTTGGCTGGTGCTCTGGCCGCTGTTGGCTTGCCATTGCCATCTCTTGTGGCGCAGGCGGCTTCTCGCGAGGACGCCCGAATTCTCTACGGGCTGCAAATCCTCGTTTCACCGGGTGAAGGCAGGATCTATCTTGCGCAGGATGGCGAACTGCTCGCCGTTGGCATGCTCGGCCAGGACGGGAAACAACGCCTCGGCATGCCATTCGAGGAATGCGTGCCCGGCTATGGCTGCCGTTCGGTGGGCGGCGGGGGCTATGGCAATGGCCATGGTGGGCCCTATTTCGACGGTTACGGGCCGCAATTGATGCTGAGCGGGCGCGATCTGGCCCTGAAGCCGGTGGAAAGCGCCGGGCTGCCCATGCCGGCCGGTTCGGCCGCCTATGACAGGCAAATGGATCAGTGGCGCATCCTGTATGAGCGCACCGGCAGGCTTGCGACCAATCCGGCGCCGCTGGTTTCAACCGCAGCGCTGCTGTCGCCGCTTGCCAGGATCGATCCCGTCACGACGGCAAGCACAGCACGTCGACCCGCAGCGCCGGTCCATGTCGCGGTCACGCGGCGTAACGAGCGCGAGGTCACTGCCGACATCCAGAAATTGCTGAATGCGCTTGGCCACAACGCGGGTCCGCCCGACGGGCTGGCCGGCAGCAACACCATCGCCGCGGTCCGCCGCTTCCAGGCCACGCGCGGCATCGAGGTCACGGGACGGCTGACGCCGAGCCTGATCGACGCGATCTATCTGGCGGCGCAAAAGGAACGCCCGCCTTCGGGCCGCCTCACCGTGCGTCAGGCCGGCAAGACGGTGCTGGACAAGCCGATCAATATCGACAAGGGCGATGAGGCGCTCGGTACGCATCTGTTCGTCCTGTCGAAAACCTCCGGCGGAACCGGCTGGCGGCTGGTCGCGCTGAACGCGCGCGAAAGGGAGATCGCGGCGCAGGTATTCGGCTTCGACAAAAAGACCGGGCAGGAGGAGGCGGCGGCAAGCGCGCTTTCCCGTCTGCATATCCCGGCCGAAATCCGGGCGAAGCTCGCGGCGATGGTTGCGCCCGGAGCGACTTTTGTCCTTTCGGACGAACGCGTGCCGGAGCAATTCTTGCGGCGTTATTGAAGCGCCCTATTCCGGCAGTTCGATCACCATGCCGTCGAAGGCCGGCTCGACATGGTCGGGCGTTTCGAGCTGCACGGTCTCGTAGTCGAGCGGAATGTGCATGTGGGTCAGCACGGCGCGTTTCGGCGTCAGTTTCCCGATCCATTCCAATGCCTGGGCGAGCGAGAAATGGCTGAGATGCATGCGGTATTGCAGCGCGTCGACGACCCAGAAATCGAGATCGGCAAGCCTTGCCAGGCTGTCGGCGGGGATGTCGGATATGTCCGGCGAATAGCACAGCCCGCCCTTCAGCGCGTCTACATCGCCGCCGAAACGGAAGCCGAGGGAGTGGATGGGGCCGTGGACCTGTTCGACCGGCAAGGCTTCGACCGGCCCGCCCGGCCCGTCGATGCGCACGATTCCGCCCGGGCGGATTTCGTTGGCCTCGAGGATCGGCGGATAGATGCTGCCGGCCGGCTGTTCGTAGCAATAGCCGAAGCCCTGCATCAGGCGCTGAAGCGTTGCCGCGTCGGCGAAGGTGCGGATGCGTTCGCGCTGGATGATCGCATATTGGCGCAGATCGTCGATGCCGTGGACATGGTCGGCATGGGGGTGGGTGAACAATACCCCGTCGAGACGCTGGACATTGGCCATCAGCATCTGTTCGCGCAGGTCGGGACTGGCGTCGATCAGCACCGTGGTGGTTCCCTGCGACCCGATGCGTTCGACCAGCACGGAGCAACGGCGGCGGCGGTTCTTCGGATTGGACGGATCGCAGGCGCCCCAGTCGCCATTGATGCGCGGCGTGCCGGGCGAGGAGCCGCAGCCCAGAATGGTGAAACGGTAGCTCACGAAGGCGATCCCGCCTGTAATTCACCCGAGGACAAATCGCCTTGCGGCACCTTGGAAAACAGGCGGAAGAAATTCGCCGTGGTTATTTCCGCAATCTCCGCCTCGCTCACCCCGCGCGTCTCGGCCAGCACGCGGGCGGTATTGACGACATAGGACGGTTCGTTGCGCTTGCCGCGATATGGCGTCGGCGCGAGATAGGGCGCATCGGTTTCGACCAGCAGCCGGTCTTGCGGCAGGTCGCGGGCGAGGTCGCGCAGATACTGCACCTTGGCGAAGGTCAGAATACCCGAGAAGGAAACATAGCCGCCCAGTTCGATGCCGATCTCGGCGAGCGGCCGGCCGGATGAAAAGCAATGCAGCACGAAGGGGAAGGCCCCCTTCCCCGTTTCCTCCTTCAGGATCGCGGCAACATCGTCATCTGCATCGCGTGCGTGGATGACCAGCGGCAGGCCGGTCTCGCGCGCCGCGGCGATATGCGTGCGCATACCCTCGGCCTGCGCTTCGCGCGGGGCATCGTCATAATGATAGTCGAGCCCGGCCTCGCCGAAGGCCACCACCTTGGGATGTTCGGCAGCGGCGATCAGTTCCGCCACACTGGGTGTCTCCTCGTGGGCGTGATAGGGATGCGTGCCAATCGAACTGAACACTTCGGGATAGCGCCCGGCAACGTCAAGCGCGCGATCCAGCCGCCTGACGCGCGTCGTGATCGTCACCATGCGCCCGACGCCTGCCTCGCGCGCACGGGCGATGATGGCGTCGAGTTCATCGGCGAATTCCGGGATATCGATGTGGCAATGGGAATCGACGAGCATATGAACCAATTATTCCTTATATTTTTTAGGTAGTTAGCATTTATATTCGCGGACTGAAAGTCAACAAATCAGGGCCCATTGGTTCCGATCCGATCGAGCGGCGTCAATGGCCGCGCACTGAACATGTCTTTTAAGCAATTCGAGTGCGCCGCATGCCAAATAGCGGGTCTTGCCCCTTGATCGTGCAATTCAGTTTGGGACATCCGGCCAATCGGTGCTTTGTGCCAGACGCGGACGTCAGGCAGGTTGAACTTCCGGCGATTGCTGGGGGGCGATACGGAAAACCGGGATTTCCTGGTCAACGCCTCTGAGCCGGGCATTCCTTGCCTCGACCCGCGATGACTCCAGCAGTTCGCCGACACCTGGTGATGTGTAAACATCCTCGCTCAGATATATGTCGTTCGCGTCGGCGAGATGCTGAACTCGCGCGGCGATATTCACGGTCTGGCCAAAATAGTCGAGCCGGTCGTTGAGGGTCACGGCTATCACCGCCCCCTTGTGCAGGCCGATCTTGAGAATGAGTTCCCTGCCCGAAGTACCGTGACTTACCTCACCCATCTCCTCCCGCATCTCAAGCGCGGCCCTGACGGCGTGCGCCGGATCTCGGAACGCCGCCATGACCGCGTCGCCGATGGTCTTGATAATCGCCCCACCGTTGCGCACGGTCACGTTCTGCAAGCGATCGAAATGCTGCTGTACGAGCGAGAAGGCGTTGAGGTCGCCGATATGATTGTAAAGCGCCGTCGACCCCTTGAGGTCGGTGAAAAGCAGCGTGATGTCCTTGATGGCGAGACCCTGACCTGTCGTCTCGGAACGAAAGAGCTCACGGAACGTCTGCGTGGTCAGCAACCGCTTGCCTGACAGGAACGGGGCGAAGTGAAGCGGTGGAGGCTTGCTGATGCCAGGAGGCAGTTGCCAAATCAGGAAAGCCAATCTCTTCGTCCCGGTGTTGGTGATATCGAATACCACCCTGCCTGGCGAAACGGACCCGTCGGCCGCGTCGCAAACATCTTCGCTGCAGCTAAGCTCGATGTGCTGCTCCTTCGGCGCAAGCGTGGTGTCGATTGGAAACAGGAAAGTCGCATCCCCGTCCGGCGTCGTGCCGAGCAGAGCACCGGCTTCGGCGTCAACGTCAAACGTCTTCTTTTCGCCAGGCTCGATAAAGGCAAGCGCTTTCGTGATTGCCCGTTTCACGACCGTGAATGGAGTTTCGTCAGGGATGAGGCCTTCAATTGCCGACCTGTATTGAAAGTTGTAGTCCTCCGCCGAGAGCTGCTGCGGATTATGGTAGATAATCTTGCGGATGTCCGGATTGACGGTGAAGCCGATCGCGATCTGATCGTCGAGCGCAGCATCGAAGTCGAGATGACAAAGGTTGCAGTGGCAATGGCTATCAATTCTGCGCAATGTCCGAAAACTGTCGATTACACAGGAGCACAGCGGGCAAAGAAGGAACCAGTCCATCTCAAACAGGCCGAGGGCCGAGGCATGCAGAAAGATGTCGATCGCCTCGTCTTCCGGGATTCCCTTTTCCGCCGCAAAGCTACAGGGATTGATGCGGAAGAGTTCGGCATCCTCACCGGAATGGATGTGGTTTTCGAGCTTGGAGACAACACGCGGGCTCCATGTGCGGCCAGACTCCAGTGCTGCTAGGCGCTCATCAAGAAGCTTTTCGTTGATTTCGGTCACCATGGCCGTACCTAAACTTTTGATTTTTATGCTTTTTATCTTTTTCCCCTGGATTTATTGCAACTTCTCAACGCAAACGATTCACAGATGGCAGAGGGAATCGACGAGCATAAACCGACAAAAGCCTTGAGACTTCTGCTAGTACGGCTGGGAAGTAGGACAGAATAGCGGAGACGGCAAGGGATAGTATAGCTGGAAATGAAACAGTCGCGATTTCTGCTGATCAATATCCTCGCCACGGCGGTGCTGTATATTGGCAGCTTCGTGGCGCTGGGCGGTTCCGTACCGACCATCGAATCGAACGGACAGGAAATCGTGCGATGGTTTTCGGATCATGGCACGAATGCGAGGGTTTACGCGTGGCTTGCGGCGTTCATCTCGGCGGGGCTGGTCATTTTTGGCGGACAGGTTTGCGCCCTGCTACCCAAGCCGTACCGCTACATCTTCCTGGCAGGTGTCCTGGGATACGCCATCACCGCGCAGGTGCAGGCATGGCTATGGGCAGGTCTGGCGTTTCGTCCCCAGGACCTTGAGCCGGCGACGGCGCGCACCCTGTTCGACACCGCCTCCTTCTGGGGACCGCTGGTCAACGGATCGAGCGTGGCGATGGCCGGAGCCTTCGCGGCGCTTGGCTTTCACAAACCGCCGGTGATACCACCCTGGCTCGTCTGGCTGAGCGCCATATTCCTGGTCGAGCAGGCAATCGAGACTGTCACGGTATTCGGGCATACCGGGTTCATCGCGCCAGGCGGCACCATGAATGTGTATCTCGGCGGCATACTGGGCTTCCTGTGGGTCGGTGGTGTGGTACGCTGGGCACTGCACAAACTGGAAGCAAGCCCGACAGACTGACCGACGTACCTCGGGATGAAGCGGCGCTGTCAGGACGCCTCTGGTTCGACATAGCGCGGGAAGACGCCCGAGGGTGCGGGCAGTTCGGTGCCGGATGCTAGCGCATGGGCTTCGTCGAGCACGGCGAAGTCGCGCGCATCTTCCGGCACAGCCAGCAGATCGAGCAGCTTGCCGGCGCTTTGCGGCATGACCGGCTGCGCCAGGATCGCCACGACACGGATCACCTCCGCCGTCGTCCACAGCACGCTTGCCATGCGCACAGGATCGGACTTCTTCAGCGCCCAGGGTTCGGCAGCGGCGAAATAGCGGTTGGCGTCGGCGACAACGGCCCAGACGGCATCGAGATATCTGTTGATCGCCTGGCTTCCCATCTGCCCGCGTGCTATCGCCGGTAGGGCGTAGGCCGCGGCAAGGATCGCCTCGTCGGCTTCGGCGAGATCGCCCTTCCCGGGCACCCTGCCCCCGCAATTCTTGGCGATCATCGACAGCGAGCGCTGCGCCAGATTGCCGAGATCGTTGGCGAGGTCGGCATTGATGCGGTTGACGATCGCCTCGTGATTGTAGGAACCGTCCTGGCCGAAGGGCACTTCACGCAGGAAATAGTAACGCATCTGGTCGACGCCATAGCGGTCCGCGATCTCGAAGGGGTCGACGACATTGCCGACCGATTTCGACATTTTTTCCCCGCGATTGAACAGGAAACCGTGGGCGAAGACGCGCTTCGGCAGTTCGACGCCGGCCGACATCAGGAAAGCCGGCCAATAGATGGCGTGGAAGCGGACGATGTCCTTGCCGATCATGTGCAGATCGGCCGGCCAGTAATGCCATTTCGGGTCGCTATCGTCGGGAAAGCCCGCTGCCGTGATGTAATTGGTCAGGGCATCGACCCAGACATACATGACGTGTTTCTCGTCGCCCGGCACCGGCACGCCCCAGTCGAAAGTGGTACGCGAGATCGACAGGTCACGCAGGCCGGATTTGACGAAGGCGATCACCTCGTTGCGGCGCTCGGTCGGAGCGATGAACCCGGGCTGCGTTTCGTAAAGCGCCAACAGCTTGTCGCCATAGGCCGATAGCCTGAAGAAATAGCTCTCCTCCTCGACCCATTCGACGGGTGAACCAAGCGGTTCGCGGCGTACACCGTCCTCACCGACAGTCGTCTCGGATTCGTCGAAGAAGCCTTCCTGGCGCACCGAGTACCAGCCGGAATATTTGTCGAGATAGATGTCGCCATTGGCGGCCATGCGCCGCCAGATCTCTTCCGATGCGCGGTGGTGACGCGGCTCGGTGGTACGGATGAAATCGTCATTGGAAATGTCGAGTTTGGCCCACAGGTCGCGGAAGACCTGCGAATTGCGGCTTGCCAGTTCCAGCGTCTCGATGCCTTCGGCCTGGGCCGTCTGCTGCATCTTCTGGCCATGCTCGTCCGTACCGGTCAGAAAGAAGACGTCTGCGCCATCGAGCCGGTGGAAGCGGGCGAGCGTGTCGCAGGCGAGCGCGGTATAGGCGTGGCCGATATGCGGCACGCCATTGGGATAGTAGATCGGCGTCGTGATGTAGAATTTCTTGGCGTCGCTCATGGCCGGTATGCGCTTGCGTGAAGGAAATAAAACAAGCCGCGGAGATCAGGCGGCTTCGCGCATCGCCTCGAACAGGTTCAGGATAACCTGCTTGCGGTCGAGATTGTACGCATCGGCCAGTTCCACGGAACGGCGCGTCTTTTCCCACACCTCGACCCAGCGGGCAAGGACAGATATCCCCTCGCCCGGTCCTTCCCCTGCAGTGCCGGTCTCAGGCTCGGCCTCGCGGCGCACGCGGCGCGCGATATAGTCATGCGCCAGATCGAGGAACAAGCGATAGCGATCGTTTTTCGCCACCGGCGCCAGCTCTCCCGCAAGCGCGTGGATGGCGCCCCAGTCCGGCCTCGCCGCATCGCGCGCCAGATGCACGAACATGCGATAGAGTTCGATGCCCTCGCCGCGCACCAGCAGGATAGCGCGGCGAACCGAACCGCCAGACAATGCGCCGACAAGTGCCCGGTCGGCCTCGCCCAATCCCTCCAATTCACCCGGCGCGTCCAGCGCTTCGAGGACCTGCACGTCCGATAGCGGCCGGATATCGAGTTTCTGGCAGCGCGAGCGGATGGTGGCGAGCAGGCCTTTCGGCGAATGGGCAAGCACCAGGAAAACGGCACGCGGCGGCGGTTCCTCCAGCATTTTCAGCAGCGCATTTGCCGCTCCGGGGCTCAGATCATCCGCCGGATCGACGATGCAGACACGCGGTACGTTCTCACCGGCCGACGAACCGAAAAAGGACACCGTGCGGCGTACTTCGTCGACGGAAAGCACGCTCATCCAGCGTTTGTTTTCATGGCTCCATGGCCGGCGCAGATGCAGCAGATTGGCGTGCCCGCCGGCGGCGACTCTGCCCTCGATGTGATCGTCTTCGGATGGAGGAATATATTCCTTTGGCGCGGTTGCCGGATCGGGATACCGAAACAAATGGCCGGCAAAGCGGCAGGCGAGCGTCGCCTTGCCGATGCCGCGCGGGCCCGACAGCAGCCAGGCATGATGCATGCGTCCGCCGGCATAACGCGCGGCAAGCAAATCCAGCGTTTCATGGTGACCGACGAGATGACGGTTTTGCGCCGGATCGGGAATGCCCTCGATCTGGTCCCAGCTCTGCAGGCGTGTTGTCTCGTCCGCCATCAGGCGCCGGCCTCCGCAGTTTTTTTCCTGCCGCGTTTGGCTTTCACCAGCTTTTTCGGCGTCTCTGCCTTTGACCCGTCCTTGGCCTGTTCAAAGCGCTCCATCACGAGTTCGAGTATGCGTTCGTGCACGGCCTGCGGATCGCCGGAAGCATCGACCACCCTGCAGCGCTCGGGCTCGGCGGCGGCGATGTCGAGATAGGCCTGGCGGCGTGCTTTCTGCAATTTCAGCGATTCCTTCTCGAAGCGGTCCGCCTCGCCGAATTCGGCCTCGCGGTTCGCGGCCCGCTTCATGCCCTCCTTCGGGTCGAGATCGAGAATGATCGTCAGATCCGGCCAGCAATCTTCGCAGGCGACACGCTCGAGCTGCCTGAGCAATTCCAACGGCACCTTGCCGGTCACGCCCTGATAGACACGGGTGGAATCGAAGAAACGGTCACACAGCACCGTCGTGCCGGCCTGAAGCGTCGGTCGGATGATCGTCTCGACGTGATCGGAACGCGCCGCCGAAAACAGGATCGCCTCCATTTCCGCACCGAGCGATTCAACCGCACCGGATAGCAGGACATGACGCACCGCCTCCGCGCCGGTGGAACCACCCGGTTCGCGCGTCACCAGCGCCTTGATGCGGCGCTTCTTCAGAGCCTTTTCAAGCAATTTGATCTGGGTGGACTTGCCGGTGCCCTCTCCACCTTCGAAGGTGATGAACAGAGCGGGCCTTAAGGCCTTTGTCTTTTTCTGCGCGCCCAATGGTTCCCGCCCGCTACTCGTCGCTGTTCAAGCTACAAACCGTCGAATGGCGCATCAGAAGTGAATCCAGCCGATGAGCAGTTCCTTTGCGCCGTCGATCGCACGCCGCGTGATGCCGCCCTGCTTCACCGATTCGGCGGCGAATAGCGGCGTTTCCTGGCTGAGCTTGTCGCCGATCCAGACCTTGAGCGTGGCGACCTTGTCGCCTTTTTCGACCGGCGGCAAGAGCGGTCCGGTATAGGTGATGCGGGCGCGCAGCTTGTCGCGGAAACCGATCGGCAGATAGATGTCGACCGGGCCGTCGCCGGTCACGTCGACACCGGATGTTTCGCCACCGAAGACGCTTGCCTGGCCGATTACCTCGCCACCCTCGAACAGCCTCAGTTTCTCGAAGGCGCGCGAACCCCAGTCGAGCAGCTTGCGCGCTTCCTCGGCGCGTTCGCGCTGGGAGGACATGCCGCTCAGCACGGCGATCAGGCGCTGGTTGTTGCGCTTGACGGTACCGACGATGGCATAGCCTGATTCCTCAGTATAGCCCGTCTTCATGCCATCGGCGCCGATGCTCATCTTGAGCAATGGATTGCGATTCTGCTGCTTGATCTTGTTCCAGGTGAATTCGGTCTGCGAATAGATGGAGAAGTATTCCGGATATTCCCTGATGATATGCGTGGCGAGCTTGGCGAGGTCGAGCGTCGTGACATGCTGCAAGGGGTCAGGCAGGCCCGTCGAATTGGTGAAGTGGGAATCGTTGAGCCCCAGTTCGCGCGCGCGCTCGTTCATCAGCCCGGCAAAGGCAATCTCTGAACCGGCCATGCCCTCGGCAATCGCGATGCAGGCATCGTTGGCCGACTGGATGATCACGCCATGGATGAGGTCGTCCAGCGGTATGTCGGAATTGAGTTCGGCGAACATGGTCGAACCGCCGGACAGGGCGCCGCCATTGCGCCAGGCATTCTCGGAAATGTGAAAGGTATCGGTGAGCTTGAGTTGGCCTATCTTCAGCGCATGGAAGACGACCTCCATCGTCATCAGCTTGGCGAGCGAGGCCGGCGGAAAGGGCTTGTTCTCGTCCTTGGCGAACAGCACTGTGCCGGTATCGGCATCGACCAGCAGCGCCTCCTTGGCGCTGGTCGCATAAAGCGGATTCTGGGCGAAGGCAAATGTCACGGATGCTGCCGCCATCAGGCTCACGAGCGCCAGCACCATGAGGAGCCGCGTAACCGCATGCAGCGCAAATGCCCCGGCAATCGGGCGGCCCGTCATGCTTCTCACCTTTCGCTATCGTGAATCCATTCCTGTTTACCGATACGCAACGGGGGTTTCAAGAAAAGCCGCCACGTATCGAACAGCGTGTCGCACAAACGGATAGAGCAGGAATGGGAAGGACGGGGTCAGCCGGAGATCAGTTTGGCCCTGGTCAGGCCGCGCTCATGGACGATGCGCAACACGTCATCAGCGACATCGCCGGCGGCAAGCAACCGGACTTCCCAAACCGGCGTGCCGGCGGCCACAACGCGGCGCAGCGATATCATGCCGAGATCGGCGAAACTCCGGCGTACGTATTCGGCATGTTCGCCATCGCTGAACCGTCCAAGGCGGACAAAGACGGCCTTGCCGGTTGCTTCCACGCCACCCGTCGATTCGATGCGGACCGTCGGTGAGCGATCGATCGCCTCGAATGCTGAGGCGAATCGCAGCGAAAGCGCATCTTCACTGCGGAAGCCCAGCGGCTGCAGCGATGCTGTCTGGAAGGGCTGGCTGTCGTCGATAACCGCCATCGGCAGGCCATCATAGGTAACGGGGCGTTCGGTGGGAACAGGGATATCGCCGACAAGCGCCAGCTGGATACGGTCTTCGAGCACCTGTTTGGCGGGTACGGGCTTGGCAATTGGGTCCTTCGCCATGGCGAGCAGCGTGCCCGGCTGGGTCGCGCCCGGCGCAAAATTCGGGAAGCCCGGTCCGCGATAGGAGGCCATCAGGAATTTTTCGTCATGGCCATCCATGCGGGCCTTGCCGACATATTCGACACGAACCTTGGCGGTACCGTTACCGGCATAGCCGAGCATTTGAGCCGCGCGGGCCGACAGGTCGATCACGCGGTTATGGGCGAACGGGCCGCGATCGTTGACGCGCACGATCACGGAACTGCCGTTTCCGAGATTGGTGACGCGCGCATAACTCGGCAGCGGCATGGTCGGATGCGCCGCCGATAGCGCATATTGGTCGAATATCTCGCCATTGGCGGTAAGCCGGCCATGGAAATTCGGACCATACCAGGAAGCGATGCCGACAGCCGAATAGCTCGGGTCTTCCTTCGGCCGATAGGTCTTGCCGCGCACACGGTATTCCTTGCCGACGATGTAGCGCCCGCCACCCTTCTTCACCTTCTTCTTCTCGGTGACGCGCGGACTGGCGGTGACCTTGTATTCGGCCTGGGAGAATTTGGTTTCCTTGTTGATCTCAGCCCTTTCGCCCATGCAGGCCGAAAGCGAGAGAGTGCAGACAAGAATAGCGGCAAAGGAAAGCGGATTGGCGCGCGGGCGCGCTCGACCACGCTTGCCCGCAAGCTGCGCAAAGCCGCTACTGCTCATTCCTGTTGCCAATTCGTCCCCGCAACATCGTTTAATACCCGCCATTCAAACCGGCGGTCGACCAATTCCAGCATACTTACCCAATCGTTTGCCGGAAACCGCCCTGCCCGTTTTTTGTCAGGCGCAATATAGGCCAGATTGCGTTTAAACTTTGTCAGAATTCCGGCCCAGCGGGCAATATCGACCGCCAGCGTTAGCGAAGGCTTAAGGGTGCTTGCCGGCCGACGCGGTGAATCCGTATTTGATCGCCATGCCCCTCCGCGACACCCGATGGTTCAGACCTGCGCGGGTTTCAGACCCAAGTTCTTCGTTCGCCAAGCAACATGATCGTTCGTGGCGGGCATTCGATCTCGAGTGTAGCGTCGCGTTCGGCGACAAGATCGTGCCAGCGGAAATCCAGTCGATCCGGCAGGACGAAGGGGCACATTTCATCCAGGCGGTTCACGAGAACGGCGAGCCGCGGCCCGTCCGGCTCGTGGGGGTGCACCAGCAGCATGGCAAGCGCCCCGCCATTCTTCATCTCCCATTCGGCTGTCGTCAAAGGGACACCGGACGGGGCGAGCCATGCCACGTCAGGAAAATCGTGTCCTGGCACGGCCACGCCATCCAGAAACCGAGTATCGGTCAGATGCGGCCACTGCCTGCGGATTTGCGCGAGCCTGTACGCGTGTTCCTGCAGTTCGACGTCCCGCGCCTGCCAGTCGACCCATGTCAGTTCGTTGTCCTGGCAATACGCGTTGTTGTTGCCCTGCTGCGAACGGCCGAACTCGTCTCCTGCCGTCAGCATGATCGTGCCGCGCGAAGCGAAAAGCAGCGACAGAAGGCCGGCGACATCGCGCCTGCGGGCAGCCAGCACGGCCGGATCGCCGGTTTCTCCCTCGGCGCCGTTGTTCCAGGAGAAATTCTCGTTGTGGCCGTCTCTATTATGCTCGCCATTCGCCTGATTGTGCTTGCGCCTATAGGCGACCAGATCGGCAAGGGTGAAGCCGTCATGGGCGGCGATGAAATTGACGCTGCGGGTTTTATTGCCGCCAAACACTTCCGAAGAACCAGCGAGCGCAGTCGCGATAGGGCCGAGCATGAAGTCGTCGCCGCGCCAGAATCTCCGGATCGTATCGCGATAGCGGTCATTCCACTCCAGAAACGCTTCGGGAAAATGGCCAAGCTGATAGCCGCCCGGACCGATGTCCCAGGGTTCGGCGATCAGGACTCGG
>JAJDOK010000124.1 GCA_022340185.1 Salaquimonas sp.
GTCCTCGCTGTGGTTCGATGCGACGGGCAACAGGCTGCCGCCGCCCTGCATGCCCGGCTTCGACACGCTTGCGACGCTGAAGCACATTCTCGCGACCGGTTATGACTGGTCGTGGTTCATCCTGACGCAGAAGATCATCAAGAAGGAATTCGCGCTATCGGGTTCGGAGCAGAATCCCGATTTCACCTCGAAGAGCTGGCGCGCCGTTTTGAAGAGCCGGCGGGGAGCGGGCGCACCGCCTCCGGTTGAAGCGTTCAAGGAAAAGGGTGCGGACTTCGTCGTCGCCACCGATTTCAACGAACTGGTCGCCGGCATGAATGCGAAGACGGAAATGCCGCTGCTCGATGCCAACCATCTGCGTGTACAGATCGAGGCACGCGACCGCGAGATCGACAATCCCTTCTCCAAGGATGCGCAGGTGGTGGCGATAAGAGGTGCGCGGAACTATCTGGGCGACAGGCTGATCCGTACAGCCAATCCGCACAAGATCCTCGATTCCGACAACGGGCCGCTGATCGCGGTCAAGCTCAACATCCTGACGCGCAAGACGCTGGGCGGCATCGAGACCGATCTCAATTCGCAAGTCTTGAGAGCCGGCGGCGAACCACTGTCTGGCCTCTACGCGGCCGGCGAGGTCGCGGGCTTCGGCGGCGGTGGTTATCACGGCTACAACGCGCTGGAAGGCACCTTCCTCGGCGGCTGCATCTTTTCGGGCAGGGCAGCGGGGCGGAGCGCGGGGTAGATTCGATCATGGAAGCTCCGTAGAGCTTACCGAAGGATCGTTCGATCCGAATAGTTTCAACCAGATCGCTGCGCACGGATTGCCGAGAAACGCTGGAGTACAGATTGGAGCCCTTACCCGACGAATTTGATGCCACCTTCTATCGTGATCTCCACGTGGACCTTGCGTATTTGAACGAATCCGAATTGCGGGCCCATTATTATTCGTTTGGCAGGCAGGAAGGACGGGCGTCATCGGCACCGAGCCTGAAAGAGAATTTCCTCAAGCTTGTCCCCCGTGACAGACCTGTTCTGGAGGTGGGTCCGTTCACGACACCGGCGATCGAAGGCGACAACGTACGCTATTTCGAAGTGCTCGACCGCGATGCACTGATACGCCGCGCCCAGATCTTCGGCCTTCCCGATGACAACGTGCCGGAAATTCACTACATGGATCCCAATGGGGATCTTTCGGCGGTGCCTGACAAGTTCTCAGCCGTTGTGAGCTCGCACTGCATCGAGCACCAGCCGGATCTTGTGCATCATCTTCAACAGGTATCGGCCCTGTTGGAACCGGGTGGATATTACTTTCTTGTCATTCCGGACAAACGCTATTGTTTTGATCATTTCCTGGCGGAATCGACAATCGCCAAAGTCGTGGCCGCGCATCGGGCCGGCCAACGTACACATCGACTGGAAAGCGTTCTCGAACATCGTGCTCTAACGACGCACAACGATCCGGTGCGCCATTGGGCCGGCGACCATGCAGACGAGAATTATTGGCAGAGCATCGCCGTTCGCGTCCTCGCCGCGATGACCGAATTCGACAATGCCAGGGGAAGTTATGTCGATGTGCATGCCTGGCAATTTACACCAAACAGTTTCAAACGGATCATAACCTGTCTCGCCGATATCGGCTTGGGCCGGTTCCTGCCGGAACGGGTGTATGCGACACCGAATCCGAGGCTGGAGTTCACAGCCGTTCTAAGACGGATCTGACCTGGACAATTGGCACGTGATCCAGACCCGTGGAAGATTGGAGGTCGGGCGGACTATTCTGCCGCCTTGAAGGCTACCGCGCCGGTGTCAAATTGCAGCTTCGCCAGGCGGGCGTAGACGCCGTTTTTCTTGACCAGTGCGGCATGCGTGCCTTCCTCGACGATACGGCCGGCCTCCATCACCAGGATGCGGTCGGCCTTGAGCACCGTGGCGAGGCGGTGGGCGATGACCAGCGTGGTGCGGTTGGCCATCAGTTCGGACAGTGCTTCCTGGACATAGCGCTCGCTTTCGGCATCGAGCGCGCTGGTCGCCTCGTCGAGCAGCAGGACCGGTGCGTTCTTCAGGATCGCACGGGCGATGGCAATGCGCTGGCGCTGGCCGCCCGACAGCATGACGCCGCGCTCTCCCAGCATGGTATCGTAGCCTTGCGGCAGCGCCTCAATGAACTCCTCGGCATGGGCGGCGCGCGCGGCGGCGATCACCTCGTCGCGGCTGGCGTCGGGCCGGCCGAACAGGATGTTGTCGAGCGCGGAGGAAGCGAAGATGACCGTCTCCTGTGGCACCACCGCCATCTGCCGGCGCAGATCGCGCGGGTCGAGTGAGCGGATATCCGTGCCGTCGATGGATATGGTTCCGGTGTGCGGGTCGTAGAAGCGCAGGATCAGCGAAAACAGGGTGGACTTGCCCGCGCCCGACGGGCCGACGACAGCGACGGTTTCGCCCGGCTTCACATCGATGTCGATATCGCTCAAGGCCGAGCGATCGGTGCGGGTCGGATAGGCAAAATCGACTTGATCGAATGATACGTCGCCCCTGACCGGTTCGGCCAGCTTTGCCGGATTTGCCGGGGCGCGGATCGTCGGCTCCTCGTTCAGCAATTCCGTCAGGCGCTCCGCGGCGCCGGCGGCGAGCGAGAGTTCGCCCCAAACCTCCGACAATGTGCCGAGGGCACCGGCGGCAAAGACGGCGTAAAGCAGGAACTGGCCGAGCGTACCCTCGCTCATCGCACCGTTGAGCACGCCTCGCGCACCATACCACAACACCGCGACGACGCTTGCGGCAACCAGAAACATGGCGACGAAGGTGAGGACCGCGCGCATGCGCACCGCGAATTTAGCGGCATCGAAGGCGCGCTCGACGGCCTGGGAGAAGCGGTTCTCGATCAGGCTTTCATTGGCGAAGGCCTGCAGGATGCGCACCGCGCCGATCGCCTCGGAAGCAAAGGCTGTGGCGTCGGCTAATGTGTCCTGCGCCTGGCGCGAGCGGCGACGCACCGCGCGGCCGAAGGCGACGATGGGCAGCACGATGAGCGGGATGGCGCCGAGCACGATGAGCGAGAGCCTGGGTGCAGTGTAAACCATCATGATCACCGCACCGATGCCGAGCAGCGTGTTGCGCAACGCCATCGAGGCGGTGGCGCCGAAGGCGGATTTGACCTGTGTGGTGTCGGCGGTCAGCCGCGAGACGATCTCGCCCGATTGGGCGGTGTCGAAGAACTCGGGCGACAGGCGGGTGACATGGGTGAAGACGTCGCGGCGGATATCGGCGATGACACGCTCGCCAAGCCAGATGACGAAATAATAGCGGCAGGCGCTGGCCAGTGCGAGAATGGCGGCAATCGCCACCAGCATGGCGAAATAATTGTCGATGAATGTGGCATTGCTGGCCGAAAAACCGTGATCGATCATGCGGCGCACGGCCATCGGCAGGGTCAGCGTGGTGGCGGTCGCGAGCAGCAGGAAGAAAATGGCGGCGGCGACATGGCCGCGATAGTGACCGACATAGGGCAGGAGGCGAGCCAAGGGCTTGAGCGAGCGGCGGCGGCGCTGTTCTTCCTGGGAAATGTCAGTCATCAGCCGGTCGCAATCGGTTACTTGTGCCAGTTACTCGCAGTCCTGCCGACGAGGCAGCGCGGACTTGTTTCCGGTTTAACAGTCATGTATAGGCTGGCCAACCGAATTTCGAGCCGCGGGTCGCATATGTCGCGCCGGCGGCTCAATCGTTGAAAAGGGTACTGGAAAGAGCGACAGTGTTTCGCCTCCAGCGCAGCACGCAGGACAGTTCGATGAAAAAAGAAATCCACCCCGACTACCACATGATCAAGGTCGTCATGACCGACGGCACCGAATACGAGACCCGCTCGACCTGGGGATCGGAAGGCGACACGCTGAACCTCGACATCGACGCCAGGTCGCATCCGGCATGGACCGGCGGCAACCAACATCTTGTCGACCGCGGCGGTCGCGTCTCGCGCTTCAAAAACAAGTACAAGGGGCTCGGCGTCTAAGCCGGATATGCCTTGCGCAAATGCGAAAGCCCGGCTTAGACCGGGCTTTTTTGTTTGTGCCGCGTGCCAGCGTGGCGCATCTTTACGTCATGCTCGGGCTCGCCCCGAGTACCTAACTAACCACAGGGATTCATTGGATCCTCGGGACAAGTCCGAGGATCACGACGAACAACTCGCCGTCTTCAACCCTTGCGCATGGCGCCAAGCGCGGTCGTCAGCAATTCGATCTGCTGGCTGACCGGATTTTCGACCGGTGCATCGTCGGCGGAACGTTCGCCATACAGTTCGCGGTCGAGCGTGATGATGCGGTTCTCGAGCGCGATGGAGCGCGCCACCAGATCGACAAACACGGCAGGCAGCATTTCCCAGCCGGGGCCATGGTTGGAGCGCGGCAGGGAGTCGAGACGTACCTTCTTCTTTTCGTCGATCAATTGTTCGCGACTCATCTCGCCTTCATTGGCGGCCCGCTGGAGCAGAAGCCAGGAGGCAAGCTGCATAAGCCGCGTGGTGAGCCGCATGGATTCGGTGCCGTAAAGCAGGGCCGCCTGGCGCGACAGGCCGCGCGCAGCCTCGCGGCCGGCGCTGTCGAGATAGCTCGCACTTTCCTCGACGAGCCCCATGCCGTCGCCGAACAATTGCTTGAACCGATCCGAATAGGCGAACCGCTCGGCAAGGCTGACAGGATCGGCTCTGTTTTCGCTGGTCATGATTGAATTAACTTCCCCGGCCGCATTGAGATTTGTTTTAACTCCGGCGGAACGATCGGTAAAGCGATGCCAAAATGGGCGTTTTGGGGCGCGGGTCAGTGCGGCGGGCGATTGCCGCCGGAGGTTTGTTTCAGATGCAAGGCGCTGTCAAGTATATGAAAAACATAAAAAAAGAGCCGCGAAGCGCGGCTCTGAAGAGTTAACAGGGAGGCGTCAAACAGGGTGGACAGGGCCACCCGGCATGATCCAGAAAATCTGGATAGAGACATTAATGTCCCATAAAGCTTAATTCTTGGTTAACGGGATACGTCAAATTAAGCCTGCCGCTACAGGTGCTAGCATCACAGACTTGTGCGGGGCTTATTTCTTCGAAAACAGCGATTCCGCGGCGGCCAGATGGCCGGACTTCTGGTCGCGTGCTTGTTCCAGCCGGGCGATCTCTTCCTTCAGGCGCTGAATGGTGTGCTCGAGTTCCTCGACCGACATGGTGTCAAGCACCTGGCCGATCATGTATCCAGGCGTTTTGACCGGTTCGGCATCGTCTTCGAACATTGTCCAACCTCCCCTTGCATTCACGTCCAATCTTCCGACACAAGCATTATAGTCGATTGCAAGGAGCGCGCGAAGGCGGTGCGTTTCGACAGCAACAAGGAGTTCCGTCCCATGCAGGAAGTGCCGGAGAAAATGACGGCCGTCGCGATTACCAAACCCGGCGGACCGGAAGTGCTGGTCGCGGAAACACGCGACGTGCCGGCGCCAAAATCGGGCGAGGTGCTGGTCAAGGTGCATGCAGCAGGCGTCAATCGACCGGACTGCCTGCAGCGCCAGGGCGGCTATCCGCCGCCGCCCGGCGCGCCCGACATTCCGGGACTTGAAATGGCCGGCGAGATCGTCGCGCTCGGCGAAGGGGTCGGCGCGGAGCATATGGGCCAGCGGGTGATGGCGCTGGTGCCGGGTGGCGGTTACGGCGAATATTGCGCGGCGCATGCGACGAACACGCTGCCGATTCCCGAAGGCCTGAGCATGGAAGAAGCCGCTGCCATCCCCGAGACCTTCTTCACCGTCTGGCACAATGTGTTCCAGCGTGGCGGGCTCAAATCCGGCGAGTGTTTCATGGTGCATGGCGGCACCAGCGGCATCGGCACGACGGCGATCCAGCTTGCCAAGGCTTTCGGTGCGAGCGTGATCGCGACCGCCGGTTCGGCGGAAAAATGCGTGGCCTGCGTCAATCTGGGTGCGGATTGCGCGGTCAACTACCGGGAAGAGGATTTTGTTGCGGCGAGCGGCAAATTCACCGATGGAAAGGGTGTCGATCTCACCCTCGACATGGTCGGCGGATCCTATATCGAGCGCAACTGGGATGCGGCAGCGCCCGATGGACGTATCGTGCAGATCGCGTTTCTGGCGGGGCCAAAGGCAGAAGCGAATTTCGCCAAGCTGATGATGAAGCGTCTGACCCATACCGGCTCGACACTGAGGCCACGTCCGGTCGGGTTCAAGGCGATGATCGCCGCCGAACTGCGGGAAAAGGTGTGGCCGCTGATCGAGGCAGGCCAGGCCCGACCGGTGATGGATTCGACTTTTCCGCTGCACGAGGCGGCCAAGGCGCATGCGCGCATGGAATCGGGCAGCCATGTCGGCAAGATCGTGCTGAAGGTGGTGTAGCCGGGTCGCGGAACAGTTGCGCTTGGAGGGGCGAAGGGTTATATGCGCTGCATCTCCTGACATTCGTCATGAACCACCCTATCGGCAAGGTGCCGGCAGGGGCTCGCCCGAAACCCGGGTGGGCAACAAGGAAGGATTATCTCACCATGGCCGAAGCCCCCCTCATGCCGAAAGCCACCGCCGTGTGGCTGGTCGACAATACGTCGCTGACGTTCGAGCAGATCGCGACCTTCTGCAAGCTTCATCCGCTCGAGGTCAAGGCGATCGCCGATGGTGAAAGCGCTCAGGGCATCAAGGGCATGGATCCGATCACTTCCGGGCAGCTGACGCGCGACGAACTGGAAAAGGCGCAGACCGATTCCAACTACAAACTGAAGCTCGCCGAGGCCAAGGTGAAGGTGCCGACGGTCAAGCGGCGCGGCCCGCGCTATACGCCCGTCTCCAAGCGTCAGGACCGGCCGAACGCCATCCGCTGGCTGTTGCGCAACCATCCGGAACTGAAGGATTCGCAGGTTATCCGCCTGGTCGGCACGACCAAGACAACGATTGAATCGATCCGCGAGGGTTCACACTGGAATGCGGCCAATCTGACGCCGATGGATCCGGTGACGCTCGGCCTTTGCACCCAGATCGCGCTCGACATGGAAGTGCAGAAGGCCAACCGCAACCGGCCACAGCCAGAACCTGGCGAAGCTGCGGAAAGCGAAACGCTGCTGTCGGCGGCCGACACCCAGATTGCGCCCGGCGAGGAAGAAGAGCAGCGCAATGAACCCGTCGATGCAGCTTCGGTCTTCTCGAAATTCGCGCCAAAGAGCGAGACTCCGGAAACCGAGGAATAACGTAGCGCCGGGTTTCAGCGCATCTCGACGGGCAGGGAGCGGCCCTGCTCGGCGGCGGTTTGCGCCAAGAAATCCTGCAGGGTATGGCCGTCGACGGGGGTAATGGTTTCGCCAGGTTCCGTCAGCCTGACGATACGGTCGATACGAAACATGCGGAAATCGTCGCGCAGCCGGCACCAGCCGACCAGCGTCCACACCTTGCCCCAGTAGAACAGGCCGAGCGGTTCGACATGGCGCGAGGTGGCCTCGCCGTTGACGTCCTCGTAGTCGATCTCGATCAGCGCACTGGCGATGATGGCGGCGTTGAGCCGGTCGAGATTGTCGCGCTCGATATCCGACATGCGGTTGTCGAAGGCATAGACAGGCATGTCGCCCGATTTGGGTCGGTGCTGTTCGGGCAGCACGGCAGCGATCTTGACCAGCGCCTCCTCGGCGGCGAGCGCCATGCGTGCGCCGCCCCAGGCGCGCACGATGCGCGCCCCCAGTGTCAATGCAGCCATTTCTTCATGTGAAAACATCAGCGGTGGAAGGTCGTAGCCGGCGCGCATCAGGTAGCCGATGCCCGCCTCGCCGTCGATCGGCACGCCGGAAGCCTGCAGATCGGCAATGTCGCGATAGATGGTGCGTTCGGAGACTTCCAGACGTTCGGCAAGGATGCGGGCGGTCAGCAGACGACCGGCCCGCAAATATTGAACGATCTGGAACAGCCTGTCGGCGCGTCGCATGTAGCTCGATTTCCTTTTCCTGCCATCTGCCGGTCCGGTATCGGCAAGAAACCGGACCGGATCGGTTTTGTGCGCAAATCCGGACGGAAAACCGGTATCCGCTTTTCCCGGATTTGCCTCAGTGTTACCTGTCAGGCTCAATTGGAAAAGATGCCGATCGAATTGCCGTCGGGATCGAGGCAATAGGCAAAGCGGCCGGCAGGAATTTCGATGACCGGGGAAAGCACCTTGCCGCCGGCAGCTTCGACACGGGCGATCGCTTCCTCGACCGAATCGGGCACAGGCAGGTGGATGGTCGGTCCGGCACCGCTGGCGGCCGGCTGGCCGGGATAGAGATGGCCGGAGACGCCCTGTTCGGCCCTGCCGGAATAGGCGAAGACCGCCATCGGATTGGGACCGCCATTCTGGTCGGTGAATTCGGTCATCAGTACTTTCGAATAGAAGGCCTTGGCCTTTTCGAGGTCGGAAACCGGGATTTCGAACCAGACCGCAGCGTTGACCGGCGGCTTGAATTTCGTCTCGAGCATTTGAGTATCCATGACTGTTGTCTCCCTTGGGCGAGTGGAATTGACAGTTCGGTTATCGCACAGCCCTCCTGACAGCCTTCTGTCAGGAGGGCTGTGCTGGTCGGGACCTTCCTGACAGCATTGTGTCAGGAAGTCTCATCCGGTCTGTCACTGGGATCAGTCCTTGACGGGAACCGTGTAGTTGAGCGGCAGGCGGCCGCCATCGGCATAGATGGTCTGGCCGGTGATGTAGCTCGCATCGTCGGAGGCAAGAAAGGTGGCAATGCCGGCAATCTCCGAGGGATCGCCGATGCGTCCCAGCGGCGTGCGGCTCATGATGCGGTCCATGGCCGCCTTGTCGTCGGCGACGGAACGCAGGATCTTGGTCATGATCGAGCCGGGGCCGATGGCATTGACTCGGATATTCCAGGGCGCCAGCGACAGGGCCATGACCTTGGTGAGCTGGTTGATGCCGCCCTTGGAGACTGAATAGGGCACCTGGCTGGCAATGGCGAAGACGGCATTGACCGACGACATGTTGATGATGACGCCCGGTTCACCGCCGTCCTTTACCCGGTCGACCATGTTCTGGGCGACGGCCTGGCCGCACAGGAAGGCTCCTTTCAGGTTGACCGCGATGACCCGGTCGAAATCCTCTTCGGAAATGTCGAGGAAGTCGCCGCCGGCGACGATGCCGGCATTGTTGACAAGAATGTCGACGCCGCCAAATTCATCCAGCGTCGAGGCGATCAGGTTATGGACGTCGAGCTTGGCGGCGACGTCGCAACGCTTGTAACGAGCGGTGTTGATACGGCGCAATGCGTCTTCGGCGGCTTCCCCGGCCTCATCGTCGACATCGGCGATGACAATTTTGGCCTTTTCGCGGGCGAAGCGTTCGGCAATGGCATAGCCGATACCCTGGGCGCCGCCGGTAATGACCGCCACCTTGTTTTCGAGCCTGCCTTCGGCCATTGGCGTCTCCTTGCCGTTTATGGGCTGTATCTGGCCGGCTCACTGTGCCGAAACGAGGAAAGAGGTCAAGGTGGCGGATTGGTGCAGGGGACAAAAGCCGGCACGGGAGGAGAAACCGTGCCGGCCTTTTCTCAGGCTTGCCTGTGGTCAGGATGACAGGGCAGGCCTGCGTAAAACGGGTCTATTGCCGTGCCGTCCCAAAAGCCTGGCGGATTTCACGTTCCGACTTGTCCAGCATTTGCGCAGCACGATGGAAGTTAGGCGGGGGCGCGCCAACGGCGTCCATCAGGCGATGCTCGGAAACGCCAAGGATTTGTGCGGCCTTTTGCAGGACCGCATGCCCGCCGCCCCCTGGAGCCCGATTGCCCTGCCGGGCGCGAGGCATTTGCCGGTTGGCCTGACGGTTCTCGATCGTGCCGCTAAAGCAGCCGATCGTGTAGGGATATTCCTCGGTGAAATGGTAATGGTAGATGGTGCGTTTCTTGCCGTCCCAGATGACTTCATGCGTATGGCCGTGGCAGGCGTCGAGATCCTTGTTTTCGACGATCTCGCCATTCTCGCCATGGAGTCCAAAGATGCCGAAGCCATCGAGCGCATAGCCGATCAGGTCCGAATGTCCGCCGGGCTGGCTGCGGGAGTCGGTCATGCAGGGCGACAGATTGTGATAGTGGTACTGGCCATTGTGCTCGGGGTGGCCGTTGCAGGAATCCTGGATTTCATGGGCCGGGGCATCGTCGCCGCGTGCATCGAGCGCGTTGTAGATCGCCGCGCCCGTCAACGCGAAACCGATCATGCCCATCGGCACGCAGGACGGATTGGAGGCCAGTTGCGGCACGGCGGGCAGCCTCAGCAGGATGTCCTGCTCGCGGATCGAATTGGGATTGCGGTCGTAGCGGTAGGCGTCGTCAGCGCGGGCGACGGGAAACACCCCGGTCTTGTGGTCCGGAAGGTTGTTGGCGCGCACGAGGCGCTGGTCGCCTTCGAGCGAAACGGTGATGGCGGAGTTCGGCCATGCGACCGCGCCGTCAACGATGGGCTTGGCGGTTGGCGCCCATTCGTTGCCGCGAATCCATTTGCCACTGGCCTGTGCGCCGGGAGCGTTCGGGTTGAATCGTTGCTGGCAGGAATAGACATTGCCGGATTTCGGCTTCGAAGAGACATTGCCGTCGCCAAGCGGCAGGGCGTCATGGGCATGGGCGGATACCGGTGCAGCACCGGCAAACATGGTGGCGAAAATTGCGGCCAGATGCGGCGCGTATGACCTGAATTGCATTGCCTGCACTCCTCCTGCGACGAAAAGCCGTCGGGATTAGTGCCCCTGTTCGGCCAATCTGATGGCCGCCAGGACACAATGCAACTTAACGATTGGAAAGGTTATGCGCCGATGCCGCGCCCCTTCAGCTTGTCGGTGATCTCGTCGAGGATGGCCGGATCGTCGATGGTGGCCGGCATCTTCCAGTCCAGTCCGTCGGCGATCTTCTGCATGGTACCACGCAGGATTTTGCCGGAGCGGGTCTTGGGCAGGCGGTCGACGGTGACGACGGTCTTGAAGGCAGCGACGGGACCGATCTTGTCGCGCACCAGGGCGACGACTTCCTTCTCGATCTCGACAGGGGCCTTGGTCACGCCGGATTTCAGGATGATGAAGCCGGCCGGAATCTGGCCCTTCAATCTGTCGGCGATCCCGACCACGGCGCATTCGGCGACATCGGGATGGGCGGCGACGACTTCTTCCATCGCGCCGGTCGACAGGCGGTGGCCGGCGACGTTGATGATGTCGTCGGTTCTGGCCATGATGTAGAGATAGTTGTCCTCGTCGACATAGCCGGCATCGGCCGTCTTGTAGTAACCGGGGAACTCTTCCAGATAGGCTTCCTTGAACCGCCTGTCAGCTTGCCAGAGCGTCGGCAGGCAGCCGGGCGGCAGCGGCAGCTTGACGACGATGTTGCCGAGCGTGCCGGCTTCCAGAGGATGGCCTTCATCATTGAGGACCTGTACATCGTAGCCCGGCATCGGCACGGTGGGCGAACCGTATTTGACCTCGAGTTGGCCGAGACCCACCGGATTGGCGGCGATCGCCCAGCCGGTCTCGGTCTGCCACCAGTGGTCGATCACCGGCACGCCGAGCTTTTCCTCGGCCCACTGGATGGTGTCGGGGTCGGCCCGCTCGCCGGCGAGGAACAGGGTGCGGAAGGCGGAGAGATCGTATTTGCCGATGAAGCTGCCGTCGGGATCTTCCTTCTTGATGGCGCGGAAGGCTGTCGGCGCGGTGAACAATGCTGCAACATTGTGTTCGGAAATGACTCGCCAGAAGGTACCTGCGTCGGGCGTGCCGACGGGCTTGCCCTCGAACAGGATGGTGGTGCAGCCGTGCAGCAGCGGTGCGTAGACGATGTAGGAATGGCCAACCACCCAGCCGACATCGGAGGCTGCCCAGTACACTTCGCCCGGATCGACGCCGTAGACCGCCTTCATCGACCATTTGAGCGCGACCATGTGGCCGCCATTGTCACGCACGACGCCCTTGGGCTGGCCAGTCGTGCCGGACGTGTAGAGGATATAAAGCGGATCGGTGGCGGCGACGGGTTCGCACGGCATTTCAACACCGGCGGCCATCGCTTCGCCGACAAGGTGCGCATAGTCGAAATCGATACCCTCGATCATGTCGCAGGCGAGCTGCTCGCGCTGCAGGATGATGTTGGCGACCGGCTTGTGCGAGGACAGTTCCAGCGCCCGGTCGAGCAGCGGCTTATAAGGCACGACCCGACCCGGCTCGATGCCGCAGGAAGCCGAAATGATGACTTTCGGTTCGGCATCCTCGACGCGGGTCGCCAGTTCGGCGGCCGCGAAACCGCCGAAGACGACAGAATGGATGGCGCCGATGCGCGCGCAGGCCAGCATGGCGATTGCGGCTTCCGGCACCATCGGCATGTAGACGATCACCCGGTCGCCCTTTTCGACACCCTTGTCGCGCAGCACATGGGCAAGGGCGGAAATTTCTGCCTGCAATTGCTCGAAGGTGATGGTACGCTTCGCCCCAGTGATCGGGCTGTCATAGATGATCGCAGCCTGGTCCTTGCGGCCGCGCTCGACATGGCGGTCGACGCAATTGTAGCAGGTGTTGCAGGTGGCACCGGCGAACCAGCGGCCATAGACGCCGGCGGAAGGATCGAACACTTTTTCGGCCGGCTCGAACCAGTCGATCTCCTCGGCCAACCCGGCCCAGAAGCCGTCGGGATCGGATTCCCAGGCTGAATAGATTTCGTGATAGGTCGAGGCCATCATTGTCCTCCCACACTGCGGCACACGTTCTCAAAAACTTCGCGCGAAATCTATTTGCCCGCAACCACGAAGTCCATGCGACCAAGCGTGACAAGACAAAGGTATTACGGCCAGGCGTTGCGAATGCCGATGCCAGGCCTGTGTAAAGGGGGCGTCATCTTACCCGGTCAGTGCCGGTGCGGTGGCACTTCGCTCAGGGTTCGCTTTCCGGGGCAGCGATAGAGTCGCATGCCGTTGCCAGGTCACTGCGCAGTTGTTGCAGCGACTCTCGTCCAAGCCGTGTTTCAAGCTCCCTTTCGATCCGTGCAAATGCCAGCATCGTGGCCTCGTGCGCCTGCAGGCCCTTTTCCGCCCTGACAATGATTTTTGCACGGCGGTCATTCGGGTCGGGAAAGCGCGCCAGATATCCCTTGTCGACCAGTTCATCGACGAGTTCCGCCATTGATTGCTTGGTCATGTTTGCCCGCGCCGCGAGCTCTGTGAGATGGCATCCTTCTGCCGGCAAGTGAATGAATACGGGATTGAATGCCCGCCTTGCATCAGGAAAGGAACCAGCTCTCACAAGCTCGATGTGCAGAGACTCGAACCAGTCCACCAGCGGATTCAGGAAAAAGAGAAGTGGCGGTTCTGACAGCCGATTCTTGCGCAAAGCCTCGACCGCCTCGTCCTGCAGCCTCTTCAATTCGGACATGGTGATGTCGCTTTCCCTCATGAACCGCTTTGCTGACGCGGCTTGACATATCGTCAGGTAACCTGATTATATAAAGTCAGGCAACCTGACGAAAAGAAATTCACCATGGCCCTCTCTCACGGATGCAATCATGTCACGGTCGTCACGAAGGACATCGACCGGCTGGCGGACTTCTACGCGCGCCACTTCGAAGCCGAAGTCACCATCGATCTGAAGGAAGACGGACTGCGCCATGTCCTGATCGATCTTGGCAATGGCTTCTGCCTGCACCCGTTCCAGCTTGACAGGAGCAATGCCCATGCCGAAGGGCTGCCGGGCCTGTTCAGTCGCGGACACATCGATCACCTGGCGATCAATTTCGACAGGCTGGAGGATTTCGGGGAGGTGCGCCGCCGGTTGGTGGACGATGGGGCTAGCGACGGACGTATCCGCGATTTCGGAGTGGTCCGGATAATGTCGTTCCGGGATCCCGACGGGATGGAATGTGAACTGGCGTTCTGGAAGGACGGCCAGCCACTTTCAATGGCCGACAGCCGTGTGGAAACCCATGACGAAGCGTAAGCAAGTTCCGATACTCGCGTAGGCGGATTCGGATGTCTCTCACCGCATGAGGTAGGAGGAATCGAGTCAGTCCGTCTTCTGCTGTTCCAGCGCAGCGATATAGACGGCTGCCTTTTCCGCCCATTCACGGTAGCCGGCTTCGGAGGCGTGGAAGCCGTCGACGGAGAAATTCTCAGGGATGATGCGCCAGTCGGATTGCGGCGCCAGTGCGCCGCGTTCGTGGCACAACACCTTGCCCTTGGCGTCGATCAGTCGGGCACGAATGCCGAGAATGCGGCTCAATGGAAAGGGCAGGGCGGGCACGTGTTCGAGATCAAGCACGCCGGCCCAGATGATGGTGGAAGCTGGAAAGCGGGCCTTGAGCGCGTAGACCAGCGTGCCGAAATCGCGCTTGAAGGCGCGCACCGTGTGGAAGTTCTTGGCGTCGTTGGTGCCGATATTGAGCATGACGTAGTCGAAGTCGCGCGGCTCGACATGCGGCACGACATGGTCGCGGATCTGCGCGGCAGTTGCCGAATTCATGCCGGCGATACGGGCGGTGACCGGCCTGCCGGTCTTCCCGGCGAGAAAGCGGGGCAGGAAACCGGCGAAGCATTTTTCGATCGCGTCGACGCCGACACCGGCGGCAGACGAATCGCCGACGATCAGCAGCTTCAGCGGTTCGCCCTTGCCATCGAAGCGCAGTTCGCCGGCATTGGGCGGCGGGGCCATGCGGTCGATGCGGCGGCGCACGCCCAATCCCTGCCAGACATAGACGGGCAGTGCGAGCCAGGTGAGAAGCGCGGCGGCAAAGGAAGGTTTCGGCGGCATTACCGCTCTATAGGACAACGTCCGAGGCTTTGCCCAGAACCATTTTCTCGTAATCCGGCAGGTCGATGTCGTCGCGCAGATCGCGGCCGACGAACCAGTCGGCGATCGGCTGAAAGCGCATCAGTCGGGTAACAAGGTTGCGGAACCAGATGCCGCTGGCGGTTTGCGGCGCAAAGGCGGAAGCGAATTTGCGCGCCGAATCCTGCTTGGCCTGCAGGAAATCGCGCAATTCGTCATGGTAGGCGGCGTAGGCTATCGTGTGATTGCCCCCAGTAGAGGCTAGTTTGCCGGCCAGCACATAGGCCTCGGTCATGGCCAGACCGCAGCCTTCTCCAGCGAGCAGGGATGCACAGGCGGCGGCATCGCCGATAAGGGCGGTACGGCCCTTGGTCCAATTGTCCATGCGGATTTGGCTGACGCGGTCGAAATAGATGCCGTCGGTATCGCGCATCGCGGCCAGGATCTGCGGCAGTTCCCAGCCGTCCTTGCCGAAAATGCGTTCCAGCACGGCTTTTCGCTCGTCGTCGCTCGTCGGCAGGTCGCGATTTTCGTCGCGATAGACGAACAGGAACAGGGTCCGGTCGTCGCGCATGGTGAAGCGGGCGGTCTGGCGGCCCGGCAAAGTATGGCTGACATAGACGCGTTCGTCGCGTACCGGATAGCCGCTGGCCTCGAACGCAGCGACCTTGTAGCCCAGAAAGGTCTCGAACTGTTCCTGCGGGCCAAAGACACGATCGCGTACGCGCGAATGCAAGCCATCGGCGCCGACGACGAGATCGAAATCGCGTGGCGCGGCGTGGTCGAAAGACAGGTGAACGCCATCGCGATGCTCCTCGATTGCGGCAATCGAATCGCCGAACACGGTCTCGACCTTGCCGTCTATGGCGCCATAAATCGCGGCGGCGAGGTCGCTGCGCTTCAGGCTGGTGTAGCGGTCGTTGGTCATGCGGGAGAAGACGTCGGCGGATAAGCCGCCATTGCTGCGTCCTGCGGAATTGACGAAGCGGACTTCCCCGACCTGATAGCCCAATTCACGGATTTGGCCGATCAATCCCATTTTCTCGGCAATGTCGTAGCCAATCCCCCAGAAATCGATGACGTAACCGCCGCTGCGCAGGGCCGGGGCCTGTTCGTACAGGACAGGTTCATGGCCGAAACTGTGGAGCCAGTAGGCGAGTGTCGGTCCGGCGATGCCGGCGCCATTGATGGCTATCTTCATGATCTGCTCCCGTTACTTGTGCCCTTCGACACCACTCGCTGGAAGAGCTTCCAGGCGCGCTCAACCTCATGTGCGTCGTCGAGCGCCAGCAGGTGCAAAGCGAGGCCATCGAGGACGATCGCGACCAGGCGCGCCAGGGCCTTGCGGTCGATGTCGTCGGCGTCGGAAAATACGTCCTCCATGCGGGCGAGCAGCGTCTTGATTGACTGACGGAAGCGGGTACGCAGGCGCTCGTCGAACATCGCCTTGCCGAAGAAGACGAAATAGGCATTGAAAAAATCGCGGTGGGTTTCGACGGCGGCAAAGGTCATGGCGCCGAGTTGGGCGATCCTGTCTTCAGTGGTGGCGTCATCGGTGAAAGGCCAGTCGAGCATCTGCTCGATCAGCCGGTCGAAGGCGGCCAGCGGAATGTCGTCGATGGACGGGAAATGATGGAACAGGGTCGCCTTGCTCACTCCCACCTCTCGCGCAAGCGTCGAGGCGCTTAAGCCGTCCGGGCCATCGCGGCCGAGCAAGGTTATGGCGGCGTCGATGATGGCGGAGCGGGTATCGCGGCGTGGCATGCATTGGAAATAATATTGACCGATCGATCGGTCAATACCGAAGGTGAATTTTTCGGTCGATTGGGACCGCAAACCGGCATTGCTACGAGTTCAGAGCTCGCGTTGCATCAGGATAGAGGGCAGGCTGGATCCATTGCCCATCGCCAATTCGAAACGGCGTAGCGTGTCGAATCCAAGTGCCTGGTAGAAGCCCTGCGCGTTGAGGCTTGCATGGCATTCGAAACGGGAAATGCCGGCGGCGCGGGCATCTTCCTCGCAGCGGTTACAGAGCGCCTGGCCGACGCCCCGGCCGATCCATTTCGGCTGTGTCGCGAAGTGGCGAATGTGGGCGAGACGCGGGTTGGTTTCGCCCGTACCCGGACGTTCGCGCGTCCAGCCGCCGCAGCCGGCGAGTTCACCATCATCGGCTTCGGCGACATAGAAGGTACCGGACGAGAGGAGTTCGGACTTGGCGCGGGTCATGGCGGGCAACGCGACCTTCAGCGCCGCCTCGTCATAGGCGCCAGCCATCAGCACCGGACAGGACGCGGCAAGCAATTCGGTAACCGATTCGGCATCGGCAGGCAGAGCGACCCTGATGACAAAGGCGGACGACATCACAGTCTCGTTTCGCCACCCGGGATGGCGGCCGGAAGAGCTGCCGGCAAGTTTCCGTATCAGGCGGCCTCTTCCAGTTCGGCCTTCCAGGCGCCTTGCGTGGCGAGGCCGTTCATCCTGGCGCGGTGCGAGAAGGCGCGCTGGGCGGCAGCGACATTCTCCTTCTTGCCCTGCCAGGCGGTGAGTGCGGCGTGCTGTAGCGCACGGCCATAGGAATAGGTCAGACGCCAGGGCAAGTCGTACATGGCGTTCATGGCCGACAGGTGCCGGGTCGCGTCCTCGTCGGACTGGCCGCCCGACAGGAAGGCGATGCCCGGGACCGAGGAAGGAACGGTGTTCTTCAGACAGTGCACGGTCTTTTCGGCGACCTCCTCGACGGAAGCCTTGCTACCGGATTTCTGCCCCGGCACGACCATGTTCGGTTTCAGCACCATGCCTTCCAGGTTGATGCCCGCATCATAGAGTTCGCCAAACTGGGTTTTCAGCACCCATTCGGTGACCTCGTAGCAGCGCTCGATGGAATGATGCGAATGCGGGCCGTCCATCAGCACTTCCGGCTCGACGATCGGCACGATACCGGCTTCCTGGCAGAGGGCGGCATAGCGCGCCAGCGCATGCGTGTTTGCCTTGACGCAGTTCCAGGACGGCGTGTCGGCGGTAATCGCGATGACCGCGCGCCATTTGGCGAAGCGGGCACCGGCCTCGTAATATTTGACGAGACGGTCGCGCAGGCCATCGAGGCCTTCGGTGACGGTCTCGACCTCGGAACCCGGCATCAGCTTGGCGCCTTTGTCGACCTTGATGCCAGGCACGGCACCGGCTTTCCTGATGAGATCGACCAGTGGCGTGCCGTCGGCGGCCTTCTGGAACAGGGTCTCCTCGAACAGGATGACGCCTGAGATGTAGTTCTTCATCCCCTCGTCGGCACGGAACAGCATCTCGCGATAGTCGCGGCGGCTGTCCTCGGTCGATTCGACATTGATCGAATCGAAGCGTTTCTTGATCGTGCCGGTCGATTCGTCGGCGGCCAGAATGCCCTGACCCTCGGCGGTCATGGCGATGGCGATGTCCTCGAGGCGTTCCATCATCTCAATTCTCCTCTGCGCTAGGGACGCGTGTCAGATTTGTGCCCGGAATTTGCAACGATCTGATAGCAGAGGCTTTGGCCGAGTCAAATTGATCTGCGGCAATTGAAGTCAAAGATTTTCGGGATGGTGAAAACAGCCCTGTGAGCGGGTGCAAAGCCGGTGAAGTCGGGTTCATCCCGGTTCACCGGTCTTGGGTATCAACGACCGATCCGGTACAGGAATGCCCGCGCCGCGCGCATCATGCGCGGGTCGGAGGTTCTTCGCCCGGTGGTGTTGTTGTCATTCTCGCCAGCGAGGGCTTGATGCTCCTTGCTGGATTCCCACTGGGCAAATACATTTTAACCTTGTGCCCGCAGCCTGCTAGCCAGTTCGCAAGCCGAATGCAGCGCGAGCAAGACCTTTGCTTCTGAAAATCCTGCCATTCATGGTCTTCCTTGCCCTTGGTGCGGTCACATTGCCCGTCAAGGCGTGGCCGCAGGCGCAGCCTTCAACCATCAATCCCGTTCGCGTGGGCGTTTATGTCAGTCCACCCTTCGTGACAAAGACCGATGACGGCTTCACGGGCATGTCAGTCGAACTCTGGCAATCGCTCGCCAATAGTCTGGGGCTGCAGAGCAGGTACGAAACCTTCCCGACGTTCGGTGCGCTGGTCGATGCGACGGCGGAAGGCAAGATCGATGTCGCGGTCACCAATCTGACCATCACGAAGGGCAGGGCGGAGCGTATCGATTTCACCTATCCCTGGTTCGATGCAGGTCTGAGGATCATGATCGCAGATGACCGCATCGCCAGCATCAGCGACGTACTCCGTGGCCTGAAGTCCTTCGGTTATCTGCGCGCCTACGGCTGGCTCGCCCCGGTGATCGTTGTCGCGACGATCCTGCTGACCCTGTTCGACCGCCGGTTCGACAAGGATTTTCCCAATCGCTGGCGCGACGGGCTGGCCAACAGTTTCTACACCGTCATGTCGGTCACCACTTCCGGACGCACGCCCAGCCGCAAGAATTTGTTCGGCTCGCTGGGCAGGGTCTGGCAGGCGATATGGCTGGTGTGCGGCATCGCCGTGCTTGCCTATGTAACGTCATCGGTCACGACGGTGATGACGACACTGTCGCTTACCAACGAGATCAACAATCTGGGCGATCTCAACAACCGCATGGTGGGTGACTTCACCGGCAGCGTGGCGGAGGAGTTCGTGATCGAGGAAGGCATGGACCGGCGCTCCTACAGCGATGTCGATGCTGCAGTTGCGGGTCTTAGATCGGGCAGGATCGACGCCATCATCGGCGATGCGCCGGTGCTCGAATACTGCGCCCATACCCATCCGGACGTTCCGCTCGACGTTGTCGGGGCCATATTCGAACCTGACAAATACTGTTTCGCCATGCCGAAAGGCAGTGCACTGAGACGTTGATGACGGTGGCGATCATCGGCGCGCATGAAAACGGCGAGACCGAATAGCTGCGAATCAAGTATTTCGGGGACGATCCATAACCGGAGGGGGCATGGAATCGGCACACGACCAGTTCTTTCACGTACGTGTCATCATCGGCATCGTTGTCGGCCTGAGCGTGGCGCGGCTGCTGACCGGGCTCGCGCGCTTCGTCCAGCACCCTTCGCGCGACCAGGTCTATCTCGTCCATCTGAGCTGGGCGTTCTTTCTGCTGCTCGGCGTTGCCCATTTCTGGTGGTTCGAGTTCAGCCTTTCGCGGATCGGGCAGTGGTCCTTCGAAATCTACTTCTTCGTGCTGTTCTACGCCGCGCTCTATTTCTTCGTCTGCACGATCCTGTTTCCCGACCGCATGGATGAATATTCGGGCTTCGCCGAATATTTCCACTCGCGGCAGGCGTGGTTCTACGGGCTGCTTGCCGCACTGTTCCTGGCCGATGTCGTCGATACGCTGATCAAGGGCATGGACCATTTCCGTTCGGCTGGCGTGGACTATCCCTACCGGCAGGGCGTGCTCGTCATGCTGGCGATCATCGCCATGCGGGTGCGCGAAAAGCGCTATCACATGGCGTTCGTGGTGATCGCGCTCGCCGCCGCGCTGTGGTGGATCCTGCGGGACTTCTATCTGTATTAGGCGATGGCGCGGGTGCAACCGGCCTCAACTTCCGACGCGAAGCAGGAATGCCCGGGCGGCAAAGCGGAGCCGCTCGTAATCCTCGATTTCAGCGTTGGTCCGCGTGGTGATTTGCCGGGTGTTGTCCGCGACGACATTCAGCCGGTCCGCGGGCAATACGGTTGGGCGAAGGACCACGCATATTTGGTGGGTTTCGGAATTTTCGCGTTCACGGCAGGCAAGCATTTTGGACACTCCCATGCAGATTGTGCGTCCCTGATGAATCGCACTATCGCACAGGCCTCCTGACAGCTGACTGTCAGGAGGATTCAGGCAGGGTTCAGAAAAGTCAGGATGACGCCGGATTCGGCCGCAAAGACCGTCAGGTTTTGCTCAGTGCCGCCACGCCGGGCAGTTCCTTGCCTTCCATCCATTCCAGGAAGGCGCCGCCGGCGGTCGAGACATAGGTGAAATCGTCGGCGATACCGGCCTGGTTGAGCGCGGCCACCGTGTCGCCGCCGCCGGCGACCGAAACCAGATTACCGGCCCTGGTCAGCGTCGCGGCGAAGCGTGCGGTATTCATCGTCGATTCGTCGAAGGGCTTCATCTCGAAAGCGCCGAGCGGACCGTTCCACACGAGTGTCGCGGCATCCTCGATCGCGGAGCGGATGCGCTCGAAGGATTGCTGGCCGGCATCGAGGATCATGCCGTCCTCGGGGATTGCATCGACGCCATAGGTGCGGTGCGGCGCGTTCGCCTCGAAATGCCAGGCGACGACCGCGTCGACGGGCAGGATGATGGCGCAATTCTTGCCCTCAGCCTTGGTCATGATGCGCTGCGCGGTATCGGCCAGCGCCTTTTCGCAAAGCGAATTGCCGATATTGTAGCCTTGCGCGAACAGGAAGGTGTTGGCCATGCCGCCGCCGATGACCACTGCGTCGACCTTTTCGATGAGATGTTCGAGCAGATCGATCTTGGTCGAGACCTTGGCGCCGCCGACAATGGCGATGACCGGGCGTGCCGGATTGCCGAGGCCCTTTTCCAGCGCCACGAGTTCGGCCTGCATGGCGCGCCCGGCATAGGCCGGTATCAGATGAGCGAGCCCTTCGGTGGAAGCGTGCGCGCGATGGGCGGCGGAAAAGGCGTCGTTGACATAGATGTCGCCAATTTCCGCCAGCGCCCTGGCGAAGTCGGGATCGTTCTTTTCCTCGCCCTCATGGAAGCGGGTGTTTTCCAGCAGCAGGACGTCGCCATCGTTCATCGCCGAAACGGCGGCGGCCGCCTTTTCGCCGATGCAGTCCTCGCCGAAGGCGACCGGCTTGCCGAGCAGTTTGGAAACGGTCTCGGCGACCGGGGCAAGCGTCATCGCGGGTACCACTTTGCCCTTGGGCCGGCCGAAATGGGCAAGCAGGACGACCTTGCCGCCCTTGTCCGACAGTTCGGTAATGGTCGGCAGCACGCGCACGATGCGCGTCGTGTCCGTGACGCGGCCATTGTCCATCGGCACGTTGAGATCGACGCGCAGCAGTACGCGTTTGCCGGCGGGATTGAAATCGTCGAGTGTCTTGAACCCTGTCATCTGCCTAATCCTCTATGGCATCGCTGCTGCGCGCGGCGTTGATGCCGACCCAGGTGGCGATGGCGCGGCCGTCGGTGCGTGAAGCATTGATATCGCGATGGCGGCCACGGTTCGGCACAAGCCACGTAACCACGACCGCCAGCGCGATGATGGCGACGCCAAAACCCAGCGCTGTGACAAGGCCGGTTTCCATGAAATCGGCCCTCTATGTCAGATCAGCTTGCTCATCGCCACCGCAGTGTCGCCCATGCGGTTCGAAAAGCCCCATTCATTGTCGTACCAGGACAGGACCGAGCACAGCGTGCCTTCCATGACCTTGGTCTGGTCCAGCGCGACCGTCGAGGAATGCGGATCGTGATTGAAGTCGATCGAAACATTCGGGTGCGTCGTGCAGCCAAGGATGTTCTTCAGGCGGCCGTCGGCGGCCTCGACGAAAACGGCATTGATCTCGTCGGCGGTGACCGCCTTCTTGGCGATGAACTTGAAGTCGACCAGCGAGACGTTCGGCGTCGGCACGCGCACCGAGATGCCGTCCAGCTTGCCGGCGAGATCGGGGATGACGAGGCCGATGGCCTTGGCCGCGCCGGTCGAGGTCGGGATCTGGCTCATCGCCGCCGCGCGGGCGCGGTAAAGATCCTTGTGCAGGGTGTCCAGCGTCGGCTGGTCGCCGGTATAGGAATGGATGGTGGTCATCATGCCATGCGCGATGCCGAAGGTCGAATGCAGCACATCGACGACCGGCGCCAGGCAGTTGGTGGTGCAGGACGCGTTGGAGACGACGAGATCGCCAGCGGTCAGCGCGTCGTGGTTGACGCCGTAGACGATCGTCTTGTCGGCACCGGCGGCCGGCGCGGAGACGAGCACGCGCTTGGCGCCGGCTTCCAAATGCATCGACGCCTTTTCCTTGGCGGTGAAGATGCCCGTGCATTCCATGGCGATGTCGATGTCGAGGTCTTTCCACGGCAGTTTCGTCGGGTCGCGCTCGGCCAGCACCTTGAAGGCGTCGCCGCCCTCGATCCTGATCGTATCGCCGTCGACCTCGACGCCTCGGGGAAATCTTCCATGCACCGAATCGTAGCGCATCAGATGGGCATTGGTCTCGACCGGGCCCAGATCGTTGACCGCGATCACGTCGATGTCGGTGCGGCCGCTCTCATAGATGGCGCGAACCACATTGCGGCCGATCCGGCCAAATCCGTTGATGGCGACCCTGACTTTCTTCGTCATGCGTAATTTCCTCCGAATTGCCAAACTCTTGGGAGTTATTTCAATTTGGCCCTGGCAGCCTTGACCACCGCCTGTGAAGTAATGCCGAAATGCCTGAACAGGTCCTCGGCCTTGCCGGAAGCGCCGAAGCCGTGCATGCCGACGAAGACGCCGTCTTCGCCGATGAAGCGTTCCCAGCCCTGGCAGACGCCGGCCTCGACGGCAATTCTGACCGGGGCGGACCCGATGATCGAGGTACGATAGCGCGCACTTTGCGCGGCGAAAAGCTCGAAACACGGCACCGAGACCACGCGCGTCGATATGCCCTCCGCCTCCAGTTCCTCGCGTGCTTCCAGCGCTACGGCGACTTCCGATCCGGTGGCGAAGACCGACACCTGGGCTTCGCCCGACGCGGGGGCGAGTTCATAAGCGCCCAGCGCGCACATATTCTCGGGCGAATATTCGCTGCGCACCGCGTCGAGGTTCTGGCGGGTCAGCGCCAATGCCGATGGCGTGGAAGGATGATCGAGTGCGATCTGCCAGCACTCGGCGGTTTCCATGGTATCGGCCGGGCGCATGACGAGCAGGTTGGGGATGGTGCGCAATGACGCCAGATGCTCGACCGGCTGGTGCGTCGGGCCGTCTTCGCCAAGGCCGATCGAATCGTGGGTCAGCACATGGATGACACGGATGCTCATCAGCGCGGCAAGGCGGATCGCCGGCCGCGAATAATCGGAAAAGACCAGGAAGGTACCGCCATAGGGCACCAGGCCGCGATGCAGCGCGATGCCGTTCATGGCGGCGGCCATGCCGTGTTCGCGGATGCCGTAATGGATGTAGCGGCCGGAGAAATCGTCCGGCGTGATATCGGTCGTCTGGCTGGTCTTTGTGTTGTTGGAGCCGGTCAGATCGGCCGAGCCGCCGATCGTCTCGGCAACGACGCCGTTGATCACCTCGAGCACGGCTTCGGAGGATTTGCGCGTCGCCATGGTCGGGCGTTCGTCGCCGAGGATACGCTTCATGGCTTCGAGCGCGTCGTTCAGCGCCGTCGGCATGTCGCCGCGCATGCGCCGCTCGAACTCGCCGCGCAGTTCGGGGTCGAGTTCCGCGAAGCGCTTTTCCCATTCCTTGTACTTCTGCGCCGAGCGCAGACCGGCGATACGCCAGGCATCAAGAATCTCGGCGGGCACGGTGAAAGGTTCGTAATCCCAGCCGAGCGCTTCACGGGCGCCCTTGACTTCTTCGGCGCCGAGCGGCGAACCGTGCGCCTTGGCGGTGCCGGCCTTGGTCGGCGCGCCATAGCCGATGGTCGTCTTGCAGGCGATGAAGGTGGGCCGGTCGCTCTGTTCGGCCTTCTCGAGCGCCTCGGCGATCTCGGCAGGCTTCATGCCGTCGATGCGCAGCGTATTCCAACCGGAAGCCTTGAAGCGGGCCATCTGGTCGGTCGAATCGGCAAGCGAGACCGGGCCGTCGATGGAGATGTTGTTGTCGTCCCACAGCACGGTGAGTTTCGACAGCCGCAAATGGCCGGCGAGCGTTATCGCTTCCTGGCTGATGCCCTCCATCAGGCAGCCGTCGCCGACCAGACAGAAAGTGCGGTGGTCGACGATGTCGCCGCCGAATTCTGCATTGAGCTTCCTTTCGGCGATGGCCATGCCGACTGCATTGGCAAGGCCCTGGCCGAGCGGGCCGGTCGTCGTCTCGATGCCCGCCGCGTGACCGTATTCGGGATGGCCGGCGGTCCTGGAACCGAGTTGGCGGAAGTGCTTGATCTCGTCGAGATCGATATCCTCATAACCCAGCAGGAAGAGCAGGGAATAGAGCAGCATCGAGCCGTGGCCGGCCGACAGCACGAAACGGTCGCGGTCGGGCCAGTGGGGATGCTTGGGATTGAAATCCATGAAACGCGTGAACAGGACCGTGACGATATCGGCCGCACCCATCGGCAATCCCGGATGGCCGGAATTGGCATTTTCGACGGCGTCCACGGACAGGAAACGGATGGCATTGGCCATCTCGGCATGTCTATCGACTTGCGTCATCGCGATTTTGCCTGAAATCCTGATGCCCCGCGGCGTGTTCGGCCGGGCCGGTAAGGCCACGGAAATGCGCCTTGCGGGCGAAGTGTGTTGATGCCCGGATGTGGGGCGCACTTCTAGCAGTTGGAGGCGGCGAGTCAATGCGCGGCGGGGCCTTGTGCGGCACGCAGGCGTGGACGCATTGCCGCGCCTGGCGCCGTTCGAGGCATCAACACAGGTGTTCATAAGTGTGTGGCCTTGTTGACGCCCAATTCGTGCAAGTTCTAATGTTTTCGCGCTAACTGCTTGCCTGAACGTGAATTTGGCCTGCTGGCGGGTGGTGGCGGTTTTGGAAAAAGGGGCGGCCGGTTTTCCACAGCATGGCGTTATTGCGGTCCAATCGATCTCCGGCAGGGAGTGGTTGGCGGGTGGCAGACCAGGTGACCGGCACCGAACCCGGCAGGAATTGTGCGGCATGACGGCTTCGTCCGATCCATCGAAACCGGACCGGGGTACCCTGGCACCGGCACTGGGACGCCTCAACGAGGCGATGGCCCGCCTTGAGGCGGCCGTCGAAGCGCGGCTTGAACGCGAGGCCGCACTCGGCGAAGCGGAAGCCGAGGTGCAGCGCATGGGCGCCGACAGGACCAGGCTTGCCGAATCGCTCGATAGCGCCGAAGCTCGCGCGGTGCGGCTGGAAAACACCAATCGCGAGGTCTCCCGGCGGCTGGTCGATGCCATGGAGGCGATCCGCGCGGTGCTCGACCGGCACGGCCAGGGCGAAGAATAGGAAAGAGCAGGAAGGGGCGAAAGGCGGCGATGGCGCAGGTGACGGTATCGATCAACGGCAAGACCTACCGGATGGCCTGCGAGGAAGGCCAGGAACAGAATCTGCGCGAACTGGCCGAGCGGTTCAACAGCTATGTAGGTCAGCTCAAGGGTGCCTTCGGCGAAATCGGCGATCAGCGGTTGACCGTGATGGCCGGCATCATGGTGACCGACGAGTTGCAGGAAGCGGCGCGAAGGATCAGAACGCTGGAGGCGGATCTCGAGACGTTGCGGTCCAGCCGCGACGAGGCGCTGGGCAAGGCCTATTCCGCCGAAAGCGAGCTGGCGAGACAGGTGCACGGGATTGCCGAGCGAATAGAGGCGGTGGGCGCGAAACTGGCCCAACCCAAGCCGGCGAAATGATCCGGCGGAATGGCCGGGGCCGTTCCATCGGCACGATGGTGCTTCGGAGAATCCGAAAGCCACTGGCGAAGCGAAGCCGGCACGCCTATATGTTGGCGCTGCGGGCTGCGTGGTGCGACGGACCTAGTATTCCCGGGGCCTTATCGATCCTTAAGGGAGCTGTCCCTGACCGGACCCGTGGGTCCGGACATACGGCGCCCACCTACTTTGTAGGTTTCCCGGGATCGAGATGGTCCGACGGCCAACGCGGCTCGCCCCTTTCCTTTTCCGTCATTGGTAAAGTGCGGGCATGAGCGCAAGCGAAGAAAAGGCGCGATTGCGCGCCGACGTGCTGGCGCGGCGCGATGCGCTTGACGCGGATGAACGCGCGAGGATGAGCCTTGCCGCCGCAGATCACGCCGAACCGCATCTGGCATTCACGCCCGGCACGATCGTCTCCGGCTTTCTGCCGATTCGTTCGGAAATTGATATCCTGCCCCTGATGAAGCGGCTTGCGGCGCGCGGCGCGCGGCTGTGCCTGCCGGCGATACTGGACCGCCAGACGATCGCGTTCAGGGCGTTCGATCCGGACGATACGCTGGTTTCCACAGGTTTCGGCACGTCGGGGCCGGGGCCGGAAGCCGAGGTGCTCGATCCGCAAATCCTGCTGATGCCGCTCGCCGTTTTCGACACGCAAGGAAACCGTATCGGTTATGGCGCGGGCCATTACGACCGGGCGATCGCGCGGTTGCTCGCCAAAGGCATGACGCCCGGGCTGATCGGATTTGCCTTTTCATGTCAGGAAGTGGACCATGTGCCGGCTGAAGGCCATGACCGCCCGCTCGAAGCGGTGGTGACCGAAAGGGGCTTTCGTGAGTTCACTGGGCGCAGTTTCGACAGGAAGGACTAGGCATGCGGCTTCTGTTTCTGGGCGACATGGTGGGACGCAGCGGGCGCGAGGCGGTCTATGCGCAATTGCCCGGCATGATCGAGAAATGGAAGGTGGATTTCGCAATCGTCAATGGTGAGAACGCCGCCGGCGGCTTCGGCATCACCGAGACGATCCTGACCGAAACGCTCGCCGCCGGTGCCGATGTCGTGACGACCGGCAATCATGTCTGGGACCAGCGCGAAGCGCTGACCTTTGCCGACCGCTACGACCGTTTCATCAGGCCGGCCAATTTTCCGGACGGTACGCCGGGCCGGGGCGCTAATGTCTATGAGGCGAAGAACGGTGCACGGGTGCTGGTCGCCAACATCATGGGCACGGTGTTCATGCATCCTGAACTGGACGATCCGTTCCGCTGCGGCGAAAGGCTGCTGGAGGGCGTGGAACTGGGCAGGGATGCCGACGTGATCTTTGTCGATTTTCACGCCGAGGCGACGTCGGAAAAGATATGCTTCGCGCTGTTCGTCGACGGCAAGGTCTCGGCGGTGGTCGGCACGCATACGCACACGCCGACGGCGGACCACCAGATTTTGAATGGCGGCACGGCCTATCTGTCGGATGCCGGCATGTGCGGCTCGTTCGATTCCTCGCTCGGCATGGACAAGGAGGAGCCGCTGCAGCGCTTCCTGACCAAGATTCCGAAGGGCCGCTTCGAGGCGGCGACGGGCGAAGCGACAATTTGCGGAGTCGGCATCGACATCGACGATGCGACCGGGCTGGCGACCGCGATCAAGCCGCTCAGGCTCGGGCCTCGGCTTGAGAACGTGACGCCGTGGTGAATTTCACCGGCGCGGCTTTGCCGGCACGGCATGACGCCAGGCATCTGTGAGTGCCGAGTGCATCTCTTCGGGATCGATGGCCGCCAGATCGACCGTCGTCCAGCCCATTCTGCCCCAACCTTTCGGAACGGCGGAAAAGGCGCCGGGGTTCATCATGCAGCGGAATTCCTGCTCCTCCGGCGTAAGCTTGAGGTTCACGCTGGCCCGGTCGGCGGCGAGCGTTGCGTAGTTGCGGTTCACCCTGAAGGCGATGCGATCAACATGCGGTGCCTTGGTGGTTCCCTCAAGACTACGCGCCATTTCGATGAATTCGTCGGCGGTCATCACCCCAGCGCCCTGAACACCTTGGTCTTCGAGCGTTCGAACACCTCGTCGGGCACGAAGAAATCGCCGGCCAGCGCGTCGGCGCCCTCATACTGGTAGATCGAGAAATCGGTAACGCCCTCTTCGATCAGCACTTCTTCGTCGATGAAGAAATTACCGGTGCAGGTCTTCGGATCGCGGTTAAGGATCGCATGTGCCGCATCGGCCAGGATCGCCGGCTTGCGGCTGATCTTCGCCATGGAATCGCCGCCCAGCACGTTTCTGACAGCGGCTGTGTCGATAGCGGTGAGCGGCCAAAGCGCGTTGACGCCGATGCCGTCGGCCCTGAATTCCCCTGCCATGCCAAGCACGCACATCGACATGCCGAATTTCGCCATGGTGTAGGCGACGTGGCCGGAGAACCATTTGGCCTTCATGTCGAGCGGCGGCGACAGGTTCAGAATATGGGCGTGGCTCGACTGCTTCAAATGGGGAAGGCACTTCTGCGAGACGAGAAAGGTGCCGCGCGTGTTGATCTGGTGCATCAGGTCGAAGCGCTTCATGGGCGTGTGCGCGGTGTCGGTGAGGCTGATCGCGCTGGCATTGTTGACGCAGATATCGATGCCGCCAAAATGCTCGACGGTCTTTGTCACCGCTGCCTCGACCTGTTCCTCTTCGCGGATGTCGCAGACAATCGGCAGGGCGTCGCCGCCGGCCTGGCGGATTTCCTCGGCGGCGGTGTGAATGGTGCCGGGCAGGCGGGGATCGGGCTTGTCGGTCTTGGCGGCGATAGCGATCTTCGCGCCGTCCTTGGCCGCGCGCAGGGCGATGGCGAGGCCGATACCGCGGCTGCCGCCCGACATGAAGATGGTTCTGCCCTTCAATGACATCGATTTCCTCCAGGTGCCGATTCAGATTCGTGAAACGATCAATGCATTGCGCTCAACGGTTCGCAAGGGCCTTGCCTTTGGTCTTGGTGCCTGACGCCACATCCTTACCTTCCCCGTTCGCCAGGTCGGGAAACCGCGCGCGGATGCCGGCGATCAGCAGGGTTAGCCCGTATTCGAATATGGCATGCGGATCACGAGGCTTCGATCCCCGGCAATTGATGGCGTTCATCAGATTGGGGTGCTGTTCCTTGCCTGCCTGGGAGATCGCCACGATATCGCCCCGGACTTTGGTCCGATCGGCCTCCGCCTGGTATTCGAGCGCCGAGCCGATGATGTAGTTGCCCACCGCCAGGATCAGCGCCAGCGCCTCTTCCGGCGGGATACCGGCCTGAATCCAGATGCCGATCCAGCGATCGATCATCGGCAGCATGCGCTCGGTTGGCCGGTTGCCGGCCACGACCTGGGCGCCGTCGCGATGGGCGATCATGGCAAAATACTGGCGTCGGCAAAGTTCGGTGACTTTTTGCCACCAGGTCATGTCATCTGGCAGGGGAGGCTGTTTCACGCGATGCTCGGCGATGATGCGCTCGGCCATCAGGTCGAGCAACTCACGCTTGTCCTTGACATGCCAGTAGAGGGTCGGCGCCGAAATTCCGAGTTCCTTCGCCAGCCGGCGAAGCGTAAGGCCGGACAGCCCTTCTTCGTCAAGCAGCCTGATTGCGGCCGCCACAACTTCGTCGCGCGTCAGCGCCATATTTTTCCTTCCAGTCCCACGAGGGGGCCTTGAAAATCTAACACTGTTAGACTATAGCACTCTAACAGCGTTAGGGAAACCGGAGAGTTCCATGGATGTCCGTACCGATAGCGAAAGCGTCCTACCACGCATCGATACGCGTCAGGAGGCGGTTCGCGTGCGCGGCCTGGTCAAGCGCTACGGCAAGATCGAGGCGGTCAGGGGTATCGACCTGACGGTTCACGCCGGTGAGACCTTCGGCTTTCTGGGGCCGAACGGCGCCGGCAAGTCGACGACCATCAAGATCCTGTGCACGCTGGTCGATGCCAGCGAAGGAACGGCGGAAGTCGCCGGCCTCGATGTCGCGACCGAGCGCGATGCCGTGAGGCGCAATATCGGCCTTGTCTTCCAGGAACCGACACTCGACGGCTATCTCACCGCCGAACAGAACATGCGCTTCCACGCCCAGCTTTACGGTGTGGATCGCGCGAGTTTTGCCAGAAGAAACCGTGAAGTGCTCGAAATGGTCGGGCTCTATGAGCGCCGCAACGATCTGGTCAACACGTTTTCCGGCGGCATGCGGCGGCGGCTCGAGATCGCACGCGGTCTGCTGCATTCGCCGCACGTATTGTTCCTGGACGAGCCGACCATCGGGCTCGATCCCCAGACGCGCGCCTCGATCTGGAACTATATCGGGCAGTTGCATCGCCACGAGGACATCACCGTCTTCGTCACCACCCATTACATGGACGAAGCGGAACATTGCGACCGCATCGCCATCATGAACGAGGGTCTGATCGTCGCGCTCGACACACCGGCTGCATTGAAGGCGGCGATCGGCAAGGACCGGGTGCAGATCTCGACCGCCGACGACAAGGCGGCGATCGCAGCGCTGAAAGAGAAATTCGATCTCGATGCGCAGATGCATGAAGGCCTCGTCACCTTCGCAGTGGCGGAAGGCGCTGCCTTCGTGCCGCAACTCTTCGAGGGGCTGGGCATCGCCATCCTGTCGGTGACGGTCAACCGGCCGAGCCTGGACGATGTCTTTCTGGCGCACACCGGTACGACGATGCGCGATGCCGAGAGCAGGGAAAAATTCAATCCGATGGTCGCCCGCTTTCGTGGTCGGTGAACCGCCAGACGAACGAAACAGCCGAACAGGAATACGAAGATGAGCGAAGTTTCCGTTGCCGCAGTCGCCGTTCCCGGAGGCGGTCTCCTGCATGAAATCCGCGCTACGCTGACCGTCTGGGAGCGTGAGATGATCCGGTTTCGGCGCGATCCCTTCCGCATCGTCGCCTCGTTCGGACAACCGCTGCTGTTCCTGTTCGTGCTCGGCGGCGGGCTCGGTTCGCTGATCCAGACGGGTGCGCCGGGGGTCGATTTCAAGACGTTCCTGTTTCCCGGCGTGCTTTCCATGTCGGTGCTGTTCACCGCCGCCTTTTCGGGCATTTCCATGGTCTGGGACCGCGAATTCGGCTTCCTGCGCGAGATGCTGGTGGCACCGGTCTCGACGGCGGCGATCATGACCGGCAAGTGCCTTGGCGGCGCGACCGTGGCCACGCTGCAGAGCATTGTCGTATTGGCGCTCGCCGGCCTCGTCGGCGTGCCCTACGACCCGGTGATGATGATCGAGATGCTGGTCTTCCTGTTCCTGATGAGCTTCATGATCACGGCGCTGGCGCTGGTGTTGGCCGCCAGGGTAAAACAGGTCCAGTCGGCCATGCCCATGGTGCAGTTGATCATCACGCCGCTGATGTTCCTGTCCGGGGCGCTGTTCCCATTGTCGCGCCTGCCGGACTGGCTGTGGTGGGTGACGCATCTCAACCCGATGACTTACGCGGTGGAGCCGGTGCGCAGCGTGGTTTTCGACCGGCTGGATATCGATCCGGCGCTGCGCGCCGTGCTCGATCCGGGGATCGTGTGGAGCGGTTATCAGGTGCCGGTCATCGTGCAGGTGGCAATCGTCGCGGTATGCGCGCTGGTGCTGCTGACGCTGGCGGTGAAACTGTTCGCCCGCACCGAATAGGGATTTGCTCCGACACGATACTTGACCGGCAATTGGCCGCTCAGTCGGGAATTTCGTAGGCGCGGGCAAAGGCGGCGACAAGACCATTGTAATTTTCAGGCTCTGCCTCGAAAGTAGGCTTGCCCTCGGGAATTAGAGTGCCGGCCGCCTTCGATCTCGTCCAGATATGGCCGACAGGCGTCAGCAGGCGGGCATGGTCGAGTGAGCCTGCCTTGATGCTGAGGATTGCCTGACGGGGGTCGGCCGGTTCCTCGGAGCCTTTGTGATAGAGGCGCGAGCCGCAGTCTGGACAGAAGAAGCAATGCATCAGATGGCCGGAATCGGTATCGCGCGTCCACTGGGCAGGCTTGCCGGCCAGATGGACGGTGGCTTCACGCACCCATAGCGACAGGCCATAGGCGCTGGCCGACTGGTGCTGGCACTCGGTGCAATGGCAGGCATAGAGCGTCAGCGGCTTGCCGGTGATCTCGTAGCGCAATGCACCGCATTGGCAACCGCCCCTCCAGGGCAGGATGGGCAGTTCGGTCTTCTCCTCGGCGGGCACTGGTTCCTCCATCTGGACGAAACTGTTGCAGTCTGTTTATAAGCGGCGAAATTCTCGACAACATCACAAAAAAGACAGGTGGGCCATGGCCGGCCATTCAAAATTCAAGAACATCATGCACAAGAAGGGCCGCGCCGACGCTGCCCGCTCGAAGCTTTTTTCCCGTCTTTCCAAGGAAATCACCGTCGCGGTGAAAATGGGCGGCGGCACGACCGATCCCGACATGAACCCGCGCCTGCGGCTGGCGATCCAGAACGCCAAGGGCCAGTCGATGCCCAAGGACAATATCCAGCGCGCCATCAACAAGGGTTCGGGCGGCGACGGCGAGGACTACAAGGAAATGCGTTACGAGGGCTACGGCCCCGGCGGCGTTGCCGTCATCGTCGAGGCGCTGACCGACAATCTCAACCGCTCGGCGTCCAATATCCGGGCCGCCTTTTCGAAGAATGGCGGATCGCTTGGGGAGACCGGGTCGGTTTCCTTCATGTTCGACCGGGTAGGCGAGATCGTCTTCAGCAAAGAAGCCGGAAGCGCCGACGATGTGATGGAAGCGGCGATCGAAGCGGGTGCGGAAGACATCACCAGCGACGAGGAAGGCCATACCATCATCTGCGCCTTCGAGGATATCGGCCAGGTCTCCAGCGCACTGGAAGCTGTGCTAGGCGAACCGGAATCGGTCAATGTCATCTGGCGTCCGCAGAACCAGACGCCGGTCGATGAAGACAAGGCCTCGACGTTGTTGAAGCTTCTCGACGCGCTCGACGAGGACGACGATGTCCAGAACGTCTATTCCAACGAGGACATCGACGAGGCGGTGATGGAGAAACTGTCGGCCTGAGGCCGGCACACCGCGCCTTGCCTCATCGTTCCTTCGCGTTCCCAAACGCGGATGGAATCGCGTAAGGTCATGCCATGGACACCATCAGGATACTCGGCATCGATCCCGGTCTTCGCTTTACCGGCTGGGGCGTGATCGAGATCACCGGCACCAGGCTATCCTTTGTCGATGCGGCGACAATCCGTTCGCAATCGGGCGACGAACTGGCCGCACGGCTCTGCCAGTTGCATGACGGACTGGCCGAGATCGTGGACAGGCTGCGGCCAGTCGAGGCGGCGGTGGAAAACACCTTCGTCAACAAGGATGCGTCAGCCACTTTGAAGCTCGGACAGGCGCGCGGCGTCGCCATGCTGGTGCCGGCGCGGGCCGGAATGCCGGTGGCTGAATATGCCCCCAACGCGGTAAAAAAGGCCGTGGTCGGTTCCGGCCATTGCGACAAACGGCAGATTCAGTTGATGGTCCGCACCCTGCTGCCGCGCGCGCGCTTCGACAGCGAACATGCCGCCGACGCACTGGCCATCGCCATCTGCCATGCCCATTCACGCAAATCCGCGCGGCTTGCGGCCAGTCTTGCCTAGCTTATGACCGATCTCACCGCATCCGCCAGTTTCACCCATACGCCCTGGGACGGATCGCATCCGAATTTCCGCATTGGCCTCGAGCCTTTGGGCGAGCGCTCGTGGATCGAGGTCGACGGGCAGTTCGACACCTATCTCGGCGAAAAACAGAAGTTGCTGGCGTCGCGCCACGACGATGTCTTTCGCGCCGAGCCGGGAAGCCTTGCGGTGCAGGAGGAAGCGCTCGAAATGGTGTTGGCGGAACTGGACCGCACGCATCGCGATACGCATCGCCGCGATGGCAATGTTGTCACGGCAGACGGCGTCCGTGTCGATCTGGATGATCCGGAGATGCCGCCGCTGGAAAAGGCGGCCAGGCTCGTTCAGGAAGATCTCGTGATCATGATGCCAGATGACAATGGATGGCGTCTTGCCGCCGGCTGCGTCTGCTTTCCATCCTCGTGGGTGCTGGCGGAAAAATTCGGCAAGCCGATCGAGCAGGTTCATGGCCCGGTGCCGCAATTCGGCCCGGGCACGAAGAACGCGGCGATGATCAACCGGATCTTCGACAAGCTTCGAACCGAGATACCGGTCATACGCTTCAACTGGTCGATCTATCCTGACGACGCGCTGTTTCACGGGGCCGGAAGGATCGGCCAGACCAATGACACGATCGATCAGCCCTTCCTGCGTGTCGAGATCCAGACGCTGCACAAGATGGCGCGCACCGGGGCGATGCTTTTCACCATCCGTATCCATGTTGATCCGCTCACCGTGCTGGAAAACCATTCCGACCGGCAGCGCCTCGCACGCGGACTGGCGGAAAGCCTTGCCGGACTCGACGAGGCGCAGTGCCGCTACAAGGGACTGACGAAGGCGCGTGGTCAAATCATTGCCCGGCTAGAGGCGATTGCGGCTACCCGGGGATAATCGTGCAAAATACCTCGGTGTTCTTGACTTGTTCTCGCAACCACGAGAGATAATACGGTAACTGCGATGCAGTGAACGCAGGCGGGATGCGGCATGATCGGCAAGCTTAAGGGCGTGGTGGATACGATCGGCGAGGACGATCTGATCCTCGATGTTGGCGGCGTCGGCTACGAGGTCTACTGCTCGACCCGCACGCTGGGCGATGCGCCGGGGCCGGGCGAGGCGCTGACGTTATGGATCGACACCCATGTGCGCGAGGACGCGATCCGGCTCTATGGCTTTTCAAGTGAACTGGAGCGCGACTGGTTCCGTCTGCTGCAGACGGTGCAGGGGGTGGGTGCGCGTGTGGCGCTTGCGATACTGTCGACACTGAAGCCGGGCGATCTCGCCTCGGCAATCGCCTTGCAGGACAAGGGCATGGTGGCGCGCGCGCCGGGTGTCGGGCCGAAAGTGGCGCAGCGCATCGTGGCGGAACTGCGCGACAAGGCGCCGGCCTATTCGGGAGCTGCGGCCGCAGAAATCGGCCTGCAGACCGAGATCGGTGCCGGGGCGGCCTCGACGGCGGTCACCGATGCGGTGTCGGCCCTTTCCAATCTCGGCTATTCGCCGCAGCAGGCTTCCGGCGCGGTTGCCAAGGCACTGAAGAACGCCGGCGAGGAGGCCGACAGCGCCAAGCTGATCCGTCTGGCGCTGAAGGAACTGGCGGGATGATTCCTTGCAAGGCGGAGGAATTCTTACTATTTTAAATGGTAAGAAAATACTCTGGAGTAGGAAAATGGGCGCTTTTACGACGATGACATCAAAGGGGCAGCTAACCATCCCCAAGGATGTGCGCGAGGCGCTGAAGCTGACACCAGGTACGCGGTTTTATGTCACGGAGCGAGACGGAGAGGTTGTCGCCTTGCCTAAGAACAAGAGCATTGCTGATCTTGCCGGTATGCTCGGCGATCCTCCCGGCGGGCCGGCAACACTCGGGGAAATCGATGAGGCTATCGCCAGACATGTCGCCGAGGATGATGAAAGAATCTCGCGCGAGTGGCATGAAAGGCGCGAGAAGTTCGAATGAAAGCCGTCGACACCAATGTGCTTCTGCGCCAGATCGTGCGGGACGATCCCGAGCAGTTCGAAAAGACCTCGGCGTTCTTTTCGCAACGCACGCCGGACGATCCGGCCTATGTCAGCCTGATTGTACTGGCGGAGCTGGTGTGGGCGCTACGTTACCATTACCGCTACCGGAATACGCAGGTGCAACAGCTATTGGCCGCCCTTGTCGAGACAAGAGAGCTGGTTTTCGAGGATGAGCAGTATTTGCCGAAACTGCTGCGCCAGGCCGAGGACTCCGAGGCCGATATCGCCGATTACCTCATTGCACATGTGGCTGAACGTGCCGGATGTGAATCGACAGTCACCTTCGACAGGCGCGCGGCCAAATCCGTTCCTGGCATGGAGTTGCTGGCATGAGCGCCGATCCCGGCAATGAACGTGACGACAGGGACCGCCTGATCACAGCCGAGGAACGCGGCGACGAACTCGACGTCTCGCTGCGTCCGCAGCGGCTCGACGAATTCGTCGGACAGAAACAGGCACGTGAGAACCTCAAGATCTTCATCGAGGCGGCGAAGGGGCGCGGCGAAGCGCTCGACCATGTGCTGTTCGTCGGTCCGCCGGGGCTCGGCAAGACGACGCTGGCGCAGATCATGGCGCGCGAACTGGGGGTCAATTTCCGCGCCACTTCCGGTCCGGTGATCGCCAAGGCCGGCGATCTCGCCGCGCTGCTCACCAATCTGGAAGAAAACGACGTCCTGTTCATCGACGAGGTGCACCGCCTCAACCCGGCGGTCGAGGAAATCCTCTATCCGGCGATGGAGGATTTCCAGCTCGATCTGATCATCGGCGAGGGACCGGCGGCGCGTTCGGTCAAGATCGATCTCGCCAGGTTCACGCTGGTTGCCGCCACCACGCGGCTCGGCCTGCTGACCACGCCGTTGCGCGACCGATTCGGCATTCCGGTGCGGCTCAATTTCTATACCGAAGAGGAACTGGAACTGATCGTGCGGCGCGGCGCGCGGATCATGGGTCTTGCGATGAGCGATGACGGCGCCAAGGAGATCGCCCGGCGCGCGCGCGGCACGCCGCGCATCGCCGGACGATTGCTGCGTCGGGTGCGCGATTTCGCGGAAGTCGCCGGTGCGGCGACGGTCGACGCCAAGATCGCCGACGCAGCTCTCACCCGCCTCGAGGTCGACCAGCGCGGCCTCGACCAGCTCGACCGGCGCTATCTTGACCAGATCGCCGGCAATTTCGGCGGCGGGCCGGTCGGGATCGAGACCATCGCGGCGGCGCTGTCGGAACCGCGAGATGCGATCGAGGACATCATCGAACCCTTCCTGATCCAGCAGGGGCTGATCCAGAGGACGCCGCGCGGACGCATCCTGACGGCCAATGCCTGGAAGCATCTAGGCCTGCCGGCGCCGGCCGACCTAGCCGCGCTGCAGATGGGATTGTTCCAGGACGAGGATTAGCCGGCCCGCTCGGCCAGCATTTCCGAGACGGTTTTTTCGAGCAAAGGCCAGCCGCCCGGTTGCCAGCCGAGTGCGCGCAGGCGTTCGCTCGACATGGCATTGAAGTCGCTGGCGTTAGCGGTATCCGGCAGCGCGTGATACGTGCCGGCGATTTCGTCGACCAGCGCCAGCAGATCGCGGCGGTCGAGCAGGATATCGGAGACATTGAAGGACTTGCCGTTCACCAGAGCCGGATCGCGCTCGAGCATCAGCCGGACCGCCGCGACGACATCGTTGCCGTGCACCTCAGTGCCGACGCGCGGTTCGACGGATTTGCCCGCGAGGAAGTCGTCGAACAGCGAAGCCCATTTGTGCGATTCGCCCCCATAGACGCCGGTCACCCGCAGGCTTGCCGTGACAAAATCGGGCGTGGCGAGATCGGCCAGTGATTGCTCAGCTGTAAGCTTTACCTCGCCATAGAGCGTGTCGGGATGGCAGGGGGTTTCCTCGGTCAGTTCGATGCCTGGCGGTTGCCCTCCATAAACGGCGCGCGAGGACAGGAAGACGCAGCATTTAACGCCAGCAGCCTTCGCGGCTCCAAACAGCGCGACCGAACCGTCGAGATTGAGCCGGCGGAATGCCGCTGGGTCATCGCCTTCGCCACCGCGATATCTTCCCGGCATATGATAAAAGGCGGCGTGGACGAGGGCATCGAAGCCCTCCAATGTCGCGGTATGAATTTCGTCTGGTTCGAGCGCAAGGGGAAGAAATTCAACCTGTTTTGCAAACTGCTCCAAATTGGGCGGCGAGCGTCCGGCGACGGTCACGTCATATCCGGCTTGTAACAGCCCCTCGACGATGAAGCGGCCGACATAACCGGCGCCGCCGGTGACGAGAACACGGTGTCCGCTCATCGGTTTCGATCGCCACTTTCGATCTTCGGCCGACCGATTGTCACCAACCCGCCTGGCGGGTTTGGCAGGGAAGCGATATCGGGGATGTCACCGCCCTCGTGAAAGGCGCGCCACAAATCGATCAGCGGTTTGAGAATGTCAGCCTTGGGATGGTCCTTTTCCCAGGGTTTTTCGTATTGAAAATGCAGAACGGCGATCGACGGCCAGTGCCACAGGCCGGGCAGGTTGAACCAGACATATTGCAGCGTGTTGAAGGTCACCGGCAGACCATGCCAATCGGGAAAGAAGGTCTGCAGGAAGGTCTGGTCGGTGCGCCGCCAGAAGGCGTCCGGCTGGTCGAGGCGGGTCAGCATAGCGTCGAAGGTCGCCTGTGACGGGCGGGCGGTGAAGACGCCGGAATTCAGGCGATGGAAATCGGCGAGGCTCTCATAGACATTCGGTGCGGCGCAGAATTGCGGATAGGCGAACAGTTTGTCGATGTTCTTCAGGACCAACGTGTCGGCGTCGAGGAAGACGACATGACCGTACTCTTCCATCTGCCACAGGCGCAGCTTGCAGAAATTGTCGAGCGGGGTATGGAAGGCCGGCTTGCGGCCCCTGGTGAAGGGAGCGACTTCGTGCTGGGTGGCGCGGCTGTGGCGCTCGTTGAACGCGGCAGAGGTCGGCAGGTGTTCCACCTCGGCGAGCCGTGCACCCTGATCGGTCAGCGGTGCCAGTGCTTTCTCGTTCACGCCGGCGGTGTGCATCACGACGATGTCGGCCTTCGTGTCCGTCAGTTTCAGCGAGCGCACCAGTGCGGTGGCGCCCATGGCGAAATCGGCATTGGTGACCAGGGTGACGAAAGCGTTCGTGGATGACATTTATTGGTGCCGACTTTTGCCTATAACCGGTCAAACGGATTCGGGAGATGTTCCATTGTATGCGATCGACAAGATCAGAACAGTCCATGACGGCTGGGGCAGATTCGCGCTCGCCATGGTGCGCAACGGCGAGGGCAAGGTTTTCGAGCGCCAGGTCGAGGACCATGGCGAAGCGGTCTGTGTGCTGCCCTACGACCCGGCACGCAAATGCGTGACGCTGGTGCGCCAGCCGCGCGTCGGCCCACTGTATGTCGGCGAAGAAGCGATGCTGCTGGAGGCGCCGGCCGGTTTGACCGACGGCGAGGCGCCTGACGCCGCGGGCAGGCGCGAGGTCGAGGAAGAAACCGGACTGCGCCTGCATGAAATGGAATCCGTCGGCGCGCATTGGTCGATGCCCGGCTGCGCGACAGAGCGCATGCATGTGTTTCTCGCCGCCTACGGACCTGCCGACCGGGTGTCGAACGGCGGTGGGGTGGCGCATGAACACGAAGAAATCGAGGTGGTCGAGCTGCCCTTCGTCGAGGCGCTCGCCATGATCCGCGACGGTCGCATCTGCGACATGAAGACGGTGATGGTGCTGCAGTCGCTGGCGCTCGGTCATCTCGAACTGGATTAACTTACACTCCGCAGCCGCTTGCCTTCGGGGTCGTGCACGACCTTGCGCGCGATGTCCTTCGTCCACGCCGAGACTGCCGGCACGCGGGATCGGTCGACGCGGTAGGCGAACTTCTTTGCCACGTCGACGACTTCCGACAACAGGCCTTCCTCCAGCGTGATCGGGTCGAGGCCGAGTTCACGGAATTGGTCGTTTTTCACCACGAGCTCGTTTTCGTGGGCTTCCTTGCGCGGATTGGGCAGATTGACGATCTCGGCACCGGTCATGCGGCTGACGAGCGCCGCAAGATCGCGCACGCGATGGGTTTCGGTCATCTGGTTGAAGATCTTGACGCGATCGCCCGCCTTCGGCGGGCTCGACAGCGCCAGTTCGATGCAGCGCACCGAATCCTGGATATGGATAAAGGCGCGGGTCTGGCCGCCGGTGCCATGAACCGTCAGCGGATGGCCGATCGCCGCCTGGATGAGAAAACGATTCAGGACGGTGCCATAGTCGCCGTCATAATCGAAGCGATTGACGAGTTGGGCATGGCGGCGCGTCTCGGCCGTGTGCGTGCCCCAGACGATGCCTTGGTGCAGATCGGTGACGCGCAGCCCGTCATTCTTCGCATAGAACTGGAACAGCAGCTGATCGAGGCATTTGGTCATGTGGTAGATCGAGCCGGGATTGGCTGGATAGAGAATGTCCTGCGACACCGTCCCGCCTTCCATCGTCTCGATGCCGACCGGCAGATAGCCTTCGGGAATGGCCGCGCCGATGGTCGAATA
>JAJDOK010000075.1 GCA_022340185.1 Salaquimonas sp.
ACCGACAAGGCGATCGTGATCGCCGAACGCGACGGCGCCTCGGTGCGCAATGTGCTGGTGGTGAAGCGGACCGGTGGTGATGTCGACATGAAGGAAGGCCGCGACATCTGGTATCACGAGGCGATGGCGGAAGCTTCGACCGACTGTCCGCCCGAGGAAATGAGCGCGGAGGATCCGCTGTTCATCTTGTATACGTCAGGCTCGACCGGCAAGCCGAAGGGCGTGCTGCACACCACGGGCGGCTATCTCGTCTACGCCTCGCTGACGCATCAATATGTGTTCGACTATCACGACGGCGAAATCTACTGGTGCACGGCCGATGTCGGCTGGGTGACCGGCCATTCCTATATCGTCTACGGACCGCTGGCGAACGGGGCGACGACGCTGATGTTCGAGGGCGTGCCGAACTATCCCTCGCCGGCGCGTTTCTGGGAAGTCTGCGACAAGCACGATGTCTCGATCTTCTATACCGCGCCGACGGCGATCCGCGCGCTGATGGGCGCCGGCGACGACCATGTGACCAAGACCTCGCGCAAGAGCCTGCGCGTGCTGGGGTCTGTCGGCGAGCCGATCAACCCGGAAGCCTGGGAATGGTATTACAAGATCGTCGGCGAGGAGCGTTGCCCGATCGTCGACACCTGGTGGCAGACCGAGACCGGCGGCATCCTGATCACGCCGCTGCCCGGCGCGATCGATCTGAAGGCCGGTTCGGCGACCAAGCCGTTCTTCGGCGTCATTCCGCAGATCGTCGACAATGAGGGCAATGTGCTGGAAGGGGCGACGGAGGGCAATCTGTGCATCACCGATTCCTGGCCGGGGCAGATGCGCACCGTCTATGGCGACCACGACCGTTTCGTGCAGACCTATTTCACCCACTACAAGGGCAAGTATTTCACCGGTGACGGCTGTAGGCGCGACGAGGACGGCTATTACTGGATCACCGGCCGCGTCGACGACGTCATCAATGTTTCGGGCCACCGCATGGGTACGGCGGAAGTCGAATCGGCGCTGGTCAGCCATGACAAGGTGTCGGAAGCGGCCGTCGTCGGCTATCCGCACGACATCAAGGGTCAGGGTATCTATTGCTATGTGACGCTGATGGCCGGCGAAACGCCGTCGGACGAGCTCAAGAAGGAACTCGTCGCCCATGTGCGTGAGGAGATTGGTCCGATCGCCTCGCCCGACAAGATCCAGTTCGCGCCCGGCCTGCCCAAGACGCGCTCGGGCAAGATCATGCGCCGTATTCTTCGCAAGATCGCCGAAGACGATTACGGCACGCTGGGCGACACGTCGACACTGGCCGATCCAGGCGTGGTCGACGATCTGATCGACAACCGGCAGAACAGGAAACACTGACCGTTGCATCAGGCGATGCGAACGAAGGATGCGGGCGGCCATTGAGCTGCCCGTTGCACATGCGGAGTAGCAATTGAAGGTAATTGGGGCAGGTACCGCCTATTTCCTTATTGTCTTTGCGTGTGGCTTTGTTCTGGGCGCGATACGCATGTTTCTTGTCACGCCGGTGCTCGGAGCCTTTGCTGCAACGCTCGTCGAACTGCCGATCATGCTGATCGTTTCGTGGCTGGTGGCAGGCTGGATCATCGCGTGGATGAAGGTGGCGGATACGTTCAGCGATCGCCTTGTCATGGGCGCTGTAGCCTTCGTCCTTCTTATGGCAGCCGAATTCGCGCTCGGCACTGTGCTTGGCCGTTCATTCGAGGCGCAAATGCATCTCCTGTTTTCGCCGGCTGGCCTCACGGGTCTTGCCGGACAAGTCCTTTTCGGCTTGATGCCATTGCTTGTTTCAAGGCAAGTGCGGTCATCCGCGGTCTGATTGAACGCCGCCAGACTCAAAGGGCGGAATAAGGGAAAGGCACGGCTGCGATGATCGGCAATGTGACTGCTCTGTGGCGCTATCCGGCCAGTTCGATGGCTGGTGAACGGCTTGATGAAGTCGCGATTGGGCCGCGCGGTGTCGAAGGCGACCGGCTGTTTGGCATCGTCGATGCCAAGACCGGCGACATCGCCCGGCCGGATGGACGTGATCCACGCTGGCCGAAGGTGGCTCAGATCAGCGCGAGGCTGACGTTTTCGGGTGGTCTCGAAATCGCGACGCCCGATTCGCCCTGGTTGAGTGCGCCGGGCATGGAGGCAGATGATTTGGCATCGGATTTTCTTGGATTCCGGGTCTCGATACGTCCGCTCACCGGCGAACATTCCGTCGCAACGGCCGGTCCGCTGGCGGATGCGCGTTATGTCAAGGCGCCGGTTCACCTGATCACGACTGCATCGCTGAAGCAGTTGAAGGCGCTGCATCCGGAAGGCAATCCCGACCAGAGGCGCTTTCGGCCGAACATCGTCATCGATATGGCGGAGGTCGAGGGCCGGTTCCCGGAGACAGAGTGGATTGGAAGGCGGCTTACCATCGGCGAAATCGAACTTTCCATCGCAGAACCCTGCCGTCGCTGCGGCTTCACCATCCAGGCGCAGATAGGCATTGACTACGACCCGAACATTCTTCGCCAACTCGTACGCCACAACGATCACAACATCGGCGTCTATTGCACGGTCGACCGGCCCGGACGCTTGCTTCAGGACGATGAAATGCGGCTGATCTGACCCGCTGCTTCACGTTCTCCCTTGCAATGCAAAACGAATGGCCACACATTCGCGTTGTGTCCAACCAATCGAAAGGAGGTGATCCGATGTCGAGTGATTTCGTTAACCGTAATGTGAGCTCCGCGGATTGCCTCAGCGGGGGGCAGCCCTCCCGTTGACCGCAAGAGGCGCGGCAGGCAATTCGAAATTGCCGCCAGGAACGCGCATCACGGACGAAACACGTAAGGCCGTCTTCCTGACAAGGAAGGCGGCCTTTTTCATGGGCCGAATGCCTGGATTGCGTATTATGTGGCCAGAAAAGACGAAGCCCACCGGGGGAGGAGGATCCGGTGGGCTTCGGTACTTCGTCCCGGCAAGGGAGGAGGAGTTTGCCGGAACCACAGCCAGATCGTGGGAGGAGGAGTACGATCAGGCCGATCTGTTGGCATGAGCAATTGCCCAGCGCCGTTACGTAATAATCTAGTACGCCCAATTTTCTTTTTGCAGTGCAATATAATCATTGCTGCCATGCAAAAATTACAGAGCTTGCCTTCACAAAGTCGAATAGCAGCCCCACTATCATACCCGGCAAGTCGTAAATATCGGGCTAAGAAAAGCCCGGGGAGCGGTGTGGGTCGCATCCCCGGGCCCTCCGGCTCTCAGGCGAGCATAGGGTCGTCTTCTTCGCTCGAGCCTTTATGCGAGGGCCGGAGATTTAAAAAATCTTCCTGGATGTCCGTGTGCGGCGCTGCGGGAGATTGCGGCACGCATGCCGTTCGCTGCGCGAAACGCTGCAGGATGGACAGCCTGGCCCTCCTCCGCGTGAGAAGATGCATGAGGCCTGCCAGTTGTGGTCGTGGCGCGGCCGGGGAAAGTGGCCGATCAACAAGTTTTTGAAAATGCGTGGTTTTCGGTTGGTAATTGGTTGATCAGCCGTTAACACCAACCCCGGATGTTTTCCGGTAGCGCCCTTTCCAGGCGCGATTGCTCATCCGATACGTCCCATTATTGCACTGCAACATGGCGGCGCGGCACGGCGGCGTTCCAATCCGGGACGACATGTCGGGTTCGAACGCCGTTCAGAAGTCGCTGGCGATGCCATTCTTCTCCCAGTCGCCGTAGCGAACGGGATCCGGCCCATCGCGACCGCCCTGTTCGGCTGGCATTTTCGGGTCGTAAGTCCCCTGCCGCCGCCGATCTTCGGCTTCGCGAAGGGCGCGCTCGGCGGCGGGCGGCAGTTTCCTGGCGGCTTCCTTTGTCGGTTCATCCGGTGCGGTTTTGGCCATTGCGGGAACTTCCTGTTGCATGTGCGACCGTTCTATAGGAGCGGTCTTCCGCACGTTCCAGGTATATCTATGGCAGAATGTCAGGGCGGTGAAGCAAACGGGATGAAAACATCGGCACAAAAGGCAACAGCGAAGGCCCTGCCCGGCCTGGCGTCGCGACTGGCAGCGGCTTCGATGATCGAAAGGATTGTCGACGGTCACGCGATCCTCGAAGCGCTGACGCATGCGCGAACAGGCCTTGCTGCCTGGCGGGCGCTTGGCGAACCGGATCGGGCGCTAGCGCGGGCGATCGCTACCGTTGCATTGCGTCATCGCGGGCAGATCACGGCGGTGCTGGCACGTCTTGTTGACCGTACGCCGCCGAAAAGGGCGCGCCACCTGCTGCACAGCCTGCACGCCGCCGCCGCGCAGATCCTCTACATGGACGTACCCGACAGCGCGGCCGTCAATCTGGGTGTTGCTGCGATCGCAGGGGACTCGCGCACCGTCCGGTTTTCCGGTTTTGCCAATGCCGTGCTGCGGCGCATGGCGCGCGAAAAGGATGAACTCGTCAAAATCCGCGCAAAGCCGGAACAGCACTTCACCGAGTGGCTGGCGCGCCAGCTTGCCAGGGATCACGGTCGCGAGCGGCTCGGGAAAATCACGGAAATGATCACCTATGCACCGGTGCTCGACATCACGCCGCATCCGCGGCTGTCGGCGGCGGAGCGCGACAGGCTTTGCGCCGATCTGGGCGCCACCATGCTCACAACCGGTTCGCTGCGCTTGGTCGACCACAAACCTGTTGCATCGCTGTCCGGCTATGAAGAGGGCGCGTGGTGGGTACAGGACGCTGCCGCCAGCCTGCCGGCGCGTCTGCTCGGCGATGTCACGGGCAAGGAAATCGCCGATCTGTGTGCCGCGCCCGGCGGCAAGACGATGCAGCTTGCCGCCGCCGGTGCGAGGGTGACGGCGGTCGACATTTCGCGCCAGCGTCTGGAAAGGCTGCACGAGAATTTGCAACGAACCGCACTCGTCGCGGAAATTGTCGAAGCCGACATCCTTGACTGGCAAACGAACCGCAAATTCGATGCCGTCATGCTCGATGCGCCCTGCTCGGCGACCGGCACGATGCGGCGCCATCCCGATATCGCCTGGAACCGTACGCCGGAAAATCTCGGCGAACTGGTGGAATTGCAAAACCGGCTGATTGCCGCCGCCGCAGGTCTGGTCAAACCGGGCGGGCTTGTCGTCTATGCCAATTGCTCGATCCTGAAGGCGGAGGGCGAGGACCAGCTCGCCAGGCTGATGCGGGAAACATCGCCACTCGTCCATATGCCGCTGTGCGGCGGGGAATTTCCGGCGCTCGGCGAATGGATCAACGGACAGGGAGCGCTGCGCACCATGCCGTTCCATCTGCCGCCTGCAGCACCTGACGAGCCGCAATGGCACGGCGGGATGGACGGATTCTTCGCCTGCCGGCTCCGCGTGAGCAGTTGAATTAACAATGTTTAACGATCCTGGTTGCTCTTTGTTAAGGAAGCGATAGAATTCTAGCACAGGGGTGAATGGGTTTGGGGCACAGGCGTTTTCGCCGGCCCGCGTGACATTGTGCGCAGAAGAGACCGAAACGGTATGGCTTTTGCCGATCAACCCAAGATCCTCGGGCTGACGCTCGCCGAAAGCTGGCGCCGGCTGCGTGGCCGCGCTCTGTTAGCCGGCCGCGAGCGGTTGCGTCTCTCCAGCGCCACGCCTGAACGCCTGGATCTAGCGCCACCCGATCTCAGTACCGCCGATCCGACAGTGGCACAGGAAATCTATTCCGGAATTTTCTTCTTCGCCGGCCAGTGTGTCGACACCGAAGGGCAAAGCCCGTTTGCGGTCGAGCCGCCGACATCGAAATGGGAACAGGAACTGCATTCCTTCGGCTGGCTCTGCCATCTGGAAGCGGCAGGCGGGCCACTGTCGGCCAACAATGCCCAGGCGCTGGTGCGCGACTGGCTTGCACTCAATGCCAGACCCAGCCGGTCGCTTGCATGGCGGGTCGATATCGCCGCCGAACGGCTGATCTCGTGGTTCTCGCATTCGGTGCTGATCCTGGAAAATGCCGATCTGGGCTTCTATCGCCAATTTCTCAAATCGATCGGCCAACACATCCGCTATCTGCAACGCAACGTATCCGAGGCACCGGCGGGGATGCCGCGCCTTGCCGCGCGCATCGCACTTGCCTATGCCGCCGTGTGCACGCTGGAGCAGACGGGCGGTACCAATACAGCGCTAACGCGCCTCGACATCGAGTTGTCGCACCAGATTCTGCCGGATGGCGGCCATGTTTCGCGCAATGCGACGCTGCTTCCCCGCATCCTCGCCTGGCTGTTACCGCTGCGCCAATCCTTCGTCACACTGGGGACTGCACCCTCGGCCGAGTTTGTCTCGGCGGTCGACCGCATGTTGACGGCGATCCGCTTCTACCGCCTCGGTGATGGCGGTTTCGCGCGTTTCAACGGCGTGTCGGTGACGCCGAACGATATGGTGGCGACGGTGCTGCGCTACGACGATGTGCGCGGCGAACCGTCGAACGAAGCCGCCTATTCGGGCTATCAGCGCATGGCGCTTGGTGCGACGATCGTCATGATGGATAGCGGCATGCCGCCGCCGGGCGAGGTTTCGCGCGCGGCGCATGCCGGCTGCCTGTCATTCGAGATGTCGAGCGGCAAGTCGCCGCTGATCGTCAATTGCGGCGCGCCGTTCTTTCCCGACCATGAGAGCACGGCTGCGGCGCGTTCGACGGCAGCGCATTCGACGGCAATTGTCAACGACACATCCAGTTGCCGTTTCAAGCTCGACGGGGTTATCGGCCGTTATCTCGGCAACCGGATCATCGGCGGACCACAGGTGGTAACCTGCAAACGCGAAGACGGGGACAGCGTGCGTGCCGTGACGGCGAGCCATGACGGGTATGTGCGCGGTTTCGGCATCGTTCACGAACGCCATCTCGTCCTCGACGAAGACGGGGCGAGGCTGAGCGGCCGGGACAGCTTCCTTGCGCCCAAAGGCAAGCTGCCGCGTAATGCCGAGCGCGACAGGGTTGCCGTGCGGTTCCATCTGCATCCGTCGGTCAGGGTGGAGGAACTCGAAACAGGCAGTGATCTGCTGCTGTGGATGGGTGGCGGGGAAGCCTGGAAATTCACCTCGCCGCAGGTAGTGCCGCAGCTTGAGGAAAGCATCTTCTTCGCCTCCGCAGGCGGGCCGAAACGCACGATGCAGATCGTGCTCGAGGCAGGCGTGGCGGAACACGCGCAGATCGGCTGGTCTCTCGAGCGGCAACAATCCTGAAAAAGAAGCTGATATAAGGTCGCAATTCCCGACCTGGTGCTCCTAGCCTGTGCATTGCCGACGTGTTGCGTTGGCCGGTGCCGGAGGCTGTGCTATCGGCTGGTCTTGACCCAACAGTACGGATTGTCTCCTCCCATGGCCGTTGCCAGCAAGAATATCCCGGCGCCCGATCTCGTGAAGGTGCGCCGGGCGCTCATTTCCGTTTCCGACAAATCGGGCATCGTTGAATTCGCCACTGCGCTCGCGCAGGCAGGAATAGAAATCCTTTCAACCGGCGGCACGGCGAAGGCGCTCGGTGAAGCCGGGCTAGAGGTTATCGATGTCTCGCAGATGACCGGCTTTCCCGAGATCATGGACGGCAGGGTCAAGACGTTGCATCCGGCCGTGCATGGCGGGTTGCTGGCGATCCGCGACGATGAAGAACATCAGGTGGCGATGGAAGCGCATGGCATCGCGCCGATCGATCTCCTCGTGGTCAATCTCTATCCCTTCGAATCGGTGGTGGCGGGCGATGCCGCATGGGCCGAAGGGGTGGAGAATATCGATATCGGCGGGCCGGCGATGATCCGCGCGGCGGCCAAGAACCATGCCTATGTCGCGGTGGCGACCGATCCGGAGGATTATCCCGAAATCCTCGCGGCGCTTGGTGAACATGACGGCACGCTGCCGCTCGAACTGCGCAAGCGCCTTGCGGGTCGCGCCTATGGCCGCACCGCGGCTTACGACAGCGCCATTGCCGGCTGGTTCTCGCGCGAACAAGGCATTGCCGCGCCGCGGCATTTTTCCATTGCCGGGCGGCTCGCAAGCAAGTTGCGCTATGGCGAGAACCCGCATCAGACGGCGGCGCTCTATCTGACGGGCGAGAAGCGGCCCGGCGTGGCAACCGCCACGCAGCTGCAGGGCAAACAGCTTTCCTACAACAACATCAACGATACGGATGCCGCCTTCGAACTGGTCAGCGAATTCGACCCGGCGACAGGCGCGGCGGTCGCCATCATCAAGCACGCCAATCCGTGCGGCGTCGCCTGCGCCGACAGCCTGGACGAAGCATGGAGACGGGCGCTCGCCTGCGATCCGGTATCGGCCTATGGCGGCATCGTTGCGCTCAATCGCGAACTCGACGCAGCAACGGCGCGCGAGATCGTCGCGCTCTTCACCGAGGTGATCATCGCACCTTCGGCCAGCGCGGAGGCGACCGAGATCGTGGCTGCGAAGAAGAATCTGCGGCTGCTGGTGACCGGTGCGCTTGCCGGGGCCAGGGCACCGGGCATCACGGCCAAGACGGTGGCAGGCGGCATCCTGATGCAGTCGCGCGACAATGCCAGCTTTAGTGGGGAAAGCGTCGACGAACTGGATCTGAAGGTGGTGACGAAGCGCGCGCCGACAGTTGCCGAGATGACGGACCTGAAATTCGCCTTCAGGGTCGCCAAGCACGTGAAGTCGAACGCCATTGTCTATGTCAAGGATCGGGCGACGGTCGGCGTCGGCGCGGGCCAGATGAGCCGGGTCGATTCAGCCCGCATCGCGGCGAGAAAGGCCGAGGACGCGGCAAGTGCTGCCGACGCGGACGAACCGGCGACACGCGGTTCCGTCGTCGCTTCAGATGCCTTCTTCCCGTTCGCTGACGGGGTGCTGTCGGCAGTGGAGGCGGGCGCGACGGCGGTGATCCAGCCGGGCGGTTCGATGCGCGATGACGAGGTGATCGAGGCGGCAGACGAGGCGGGCATCGCCATGGTGTTCACCGGCATGCGCCATTTCCGGCACTGACAATTTTTGGTTCAGGCTTTGGCGGCCAGGTGTGCCGGTGCGCTGTGCACAAAGGGCAGCAGCAGGGCGGCGATGACGAAGAGCGCAATGATCGGCGTCACACCGACGCGCTGGCTCTCGGAAGCAGTCGTCGCCCAGGCGATGGCAAGCGGGCCGATGAAGGCGGTCGCGCGGCCCGACAGGGCGTAGAGACCAAAGGCCTTGCCGGCATCGTGGGCAGGGACCTGATCGACGAGCAATGTGCGCGAAGCTGCTTGCAGGGAACCGCCTGCCGCGCCGATCAGCCCGCCGGCAACATAGAAGATCAGGATCGGCAGATGGGAGGGCGCATCTGGCGAGCCGACCGGCATGAAGAATGCCTCGGTCGGCGTCGCTGAAATGATGGCGAGGCAGGCGAAAGACAGCACGATGATGCAAACTACGATGACGGGCTTGGGGCCATAGCGCGCATCCATGCGACCGCCGTACCAGGCGCCGAGCGCGCCGGCGATGTTGCCGATGATGCCGAAAATGCCGATGTCGATGATCGACAGCTTCAGCACGCCAGCCGCGTAGATGCCACCGAAGGCATAAAGCGCGTTGAGTGAATCTCGGTAGATCATGCTCGACATCAGGAAGGAAAAGAAACTCTTCTGGCGCGGCAGGTCGCGTAATGTATGGCCCAGTTCGACCAGCGTTTCGCGCACCGCGCCTTTTCGCGCGGCGATGCGTGGCGTATCCGGCGTGAACAGGAAGAGCGGAACGAGGAATACCGCCATCCATAGCGCGGTGAGCGGGCCGGCAGCTCGGTCGCCCTCGTGACCCGCAGCGGTGAAACCAAAAAGCGGATCGAGGCCAAGCAGGGTCTTGCCGGTGTCAGGCTGGGAGGCGAGCAGGCCGAGCACGATAATGAGGCCGACCAGGCCGCCAAGATAGCCGAGGCCCCATGCGCTGCCCGAAAGCTTGCCCAGTTCGGCGCGCGGCACCAGCGTCGGCATCATGGCATTGTTGAAGACGGCGGCGAATTCGACGCCAATCAGCGCGATACCTACGGCGAGCATCACCGGTGTGAGGGACTCCATGCCCGGCACCGCGTACCAGAGCATGTAGCAGCCGGCGAAACCGATAACCGTGAAGCCGAAAATCCATGGCTTGCGCGGACCGGTGGCGTCGGCATAGGCGCCCAGGAAGGGCGCCAGGATGGCGATCATGGCGCCGCCATAACCAATGGCATGTCCCCACGCGATCTGACCGGTTGTCGGGTCGGGCGCGACATAGGCGGCGAAATAGGGGGCGAAGACGAAGGTGATGATCAGGGTGTGGAAGGGTTGCTGGGCCCAGTCGAACAGCATCCAGCCCCAGATGCCCTTCCTGTCAGCATAAGCTTTCACAGCCCCGCTCCCCGCCGTCTCAGCGCTGCTCATGCATCATTCTCCCTGCCCGCCAATCGGAGCGGACTATGGCAGGCTTTTGTGACATTTGCTACTGGGAGAAGGGCAGGCACGGGCCGGTTACATGAAGGCCGCATGCCGGATCGTGCGAGGCGGGGATTTGATGGGCGAAGCCAATCGCAAGCGGAAAATGGAAGCCGAGCGCAAGGCGGAATCCGCGCGCATTCTCGAGCGCATCGCGCGGGAATCGGAAACGCTCGGCAGTTCAGGCTTTGCGCGCACGACAACGCGGATCGCCAACCACTTCCTGGGAAAGGATGGCCCGCAGGACGATCGGATAGAAGTCCTGGGCAAACGGATCGGCCGGGTCCTCGGCCTGATCGCATTTGTCGGTCTCGCCATCTACCTGTTCCTCACTTACGTGGTGAAGCAATGAACGGCTCGGGGGATGAGAAGCGGCCGGCGATCCTTTCCATTTCCAGCCATGTCGCACGCGGTTCGGTGGGAAACCGTGGAATCGTCTTTGCGCTTGAGACACTCGGCCATGCGGTTTGGTCGGTCAACACCGTATCGCTGCCCTTTCATCCGGGCCATGGCAAGGCGACACGGCTGGTCCCCGATACAGGCCAGTTCCAGGCCTATCTGGACGATCTGCTTGCCTCGCCGTGGGTCGGCGAGATTGGGGGCGTGCTGACCGGCTATATGGGCGACGCAGCACAGGCTCAGATTGTCGGCGGGTTCGTCGGCGCGCTGAAGGAACGCAATTCCGGTCTCGTCACGCTGTGCGATCCGATCATCGGCGACCATGGCGGGCTTTATGTGGCGGAGGATACCGCGCGCGCGATCCGCGACCATCTGGTGACCCGCGCCGATATCGCGACGCCCAATGTGCACGAACTTGCCTGGCTTACCGGCGAAAGCGGGGTGGGCGATGCGGGCGCGGTCGTGCACATGGCGCGGCGCCTCGGTCCGGCGACGGTCATCGCCACATCCGCGCCGGCGATGATGCGCGATCATATCGGCAATCTGCTGGTCGACGACAAGCGCGTCGTCATGGCCGAACACCGCCTGGTCGAGAGGCCACCGAACGGGCCGGGCGATCTGGTCTCGGGACTGTTCCTCGCCCATCTTCTGGCGGGCATGGACCCGGTGCAGGCGCTCGAAAGGGCGACGGCCTCGGTATTCGAGATCGTGATGCGGGCGGCCAAGCGCGGCAGCAGCGAACTGATGCTGGCGGCAGACAAGGGTAGCATCATGCGGCCGATGGCGATGATCAATCTGCGCAGCGTGGTGGTCGCCGACACGGTCAGGAAATGACACGCACGCTCGCCGGCGTGGACGGCTGCCGCGGCGGCTGGATCGCGGTGCATGGTCACGCCGGAAAGCAACCGGAAATCAACGTGTTCGCCTCCTTCGGCGAATTGCTGGGCGTCTTGCCCGGCGACGCGATCATCGCCGTCGACATGCCGATCGGCCTGCCCGAACGTACAGGACACGGTGGTCGAGGACCGGAGCAGACGGTCCGGCCATTGCTGGGCCGGCGCCAGTCGAGCGTTTTTTCCATTCCCTCGCGCAGTGCGGTTTACGCCCATGACTACCGCTCCGCCTGCGAAGCGGCACTCGCGAGCTCCGATCCGCCGCGCAAGGTGTCAAAGCAGGCATTCAACCTGTTTCCAAAGATCATGGAGATCGACGCGCTGATGACGCGTGAACTGGAGAAACGCGTCTACGAAGTCCATCCCGAACTCGCCTTCTGGCGGCTCAATGGAGAGCAGGCGATGAGGCTGCCGAAGAAGATCAAGGGCCGGGTCAACCCGGCGGGCATGGCGGAACGCAAGGCGCTGCTGGCGTCGCTGGGATTCCTGGAAGCAGTTCTCGGCGCAAGACTGCCGCGCGGCGCGGCGGCCGACGATTTGCTTGATGCCTGTGCCTGCCACATGATCGCGCAAAGGCTGGCCGGTGGGACGGCGAAGCCTTTTCCCGATCCGCCGCTACGAACGGAATCCGGGACACGGATGGCGATCTGGGCGTGAACGGCG
>JAJDOK010000091.1 GCA_022340185.1 Salaquimonas sp.
AGCATCTGCTGCTTAACGTATGACGACGCATGGCGCTTAATGTACTCCACGCCAACGACCGGCCCAATGCAACAGGGGGCGGATACCCGCCGTCATGGTATGCAGCTACGGTCGATTTGACGGAGATGAAGCCGAAGCTGGAAGGCAGGCATCGCGCCGATGTCTGTATCGTCGGTGGCGGCTATACCGGCCTGTCGGCGGCGCTGCATCTGGCAGAAGCCGGCTATTCCGTCATCCTCGTCGAGGCCCATCGCGCCGGCTGGGGGGCGTCGGGGCGCAATGGCGGGCAGGTCGGCACCGGCCAGCGCCGCGACCAGGACGAACTGGAAGCCAGGCTTGGCCGACAAACGGCACGGCAATTATGGGAACTGGCGGAGGAATCGAAGGCGCTCGTCGCAGATCTGATCGAGCGCTTCGATATCGAATGCGAGGCAGCACCCGGCATCATCCATGCCGACCACAAGCCGCGTTACGTGCCGCATAGCCGGTCCTATGCCGACAAGCTCAACAGTGAATACGGCTACGAAAAGATCCGGTTCGTCGACCGCGAAGAGATGCGCGCGCTGATCGCCAGCGAGGACTACCATGGCGGTACCCATGACGCCGGCTCCTTCCATGTCCATCCGCTGAAATATGTGCTCGGGCTGGCGCGTGCGGCGGGTGAAGCCGGCGCACAGATTTTCGAAAACAGCGAGGTGACGGCCATTCGCAGAGGCCGGCCGGCAGTCGTGACGACGGCGAAGGGAGAGGTCGAGGCCGATCATGTGCTGCTCGGCTGCAATGGCTATCTGGGTGGGCTCGAACCGGAAATCGCCGCGCGCGCGATGCCGATCAACAATTTCATCATCGCCACCGAGCCGCTCGGCGCGGATGGTGCGAAGGCGCTGATCTCGAACAATGCGGCGGTCGCCGACAGCCGTTTCGTCATCAATTATTTCCGGCTGACGCCCGACCACCGCCTGCTGTTCGGCGGCGGCGAGAATTACGGCTACCGTTTTCCCGCCGACATCAAGGCCTTCGTACGCCGGCCGATGCTGAAGGTGTTTCCGCAGCTCAAAGACGCGCGGATCGATTACGGCTGGGGCGGTACGCTGGCGGTGACTGCCGACCGGCTGCCGCTGATGATCCGTCTGGGCGACAACATCCTCTCGGCGTCAGGCTATTCAGGCCAGGGGGTGACGATCGCCACGCTGGCCGGCAAGTTGGCGGCGGAAGCGATCCGCGGCCAGGCCGAGCGCTTCGACGTCTTTTCGTCCATCCCGCATCTGGCCTTTCCAGGCGGGCCGGCGCTCAGGCCGACGCTACTGGCGCTGGCGATGACCTGGTATGCGCTGCGCGACCGGCTTTGAACGGATTTTGCAGAGGGCTGCTGGCGGTATTTATCCCGCCTTGGCGGGCCTGGCTGATTGTTCGAGAATGGCAAGCAGACCCTCGAGCAACGCCGTCGGTGTCGGGGGACAACCGGAAATGGTCAGATCGACCGGCACGATTTCGGAAACGCCGCCGACGACCGCATAGCTGCCGGCAAAACAGCCGCCATTGGCCGCACAATCGCCGGCGGCGACCACCCATTTCGGATCGGGTGTGGCGTCATAGGTGCGCTTCAAGGCCTCAGCCATGTTCTTCGTCACCGGGCCGGTCACCAGCAGCACGTCGGCATGGCGCGGTGAGGCGACGAAGTGCAGGCCGAAGCGCTCCAGATCGTAATAGGCGTTGTTGAGGGCGTGGATTTCCAGTTCGCAGCCATTGCAGGAACCGGCATCGACCTGACGGATCGACAGCGAACGGCCGAGCCGTGTCTGAGCCGCCTTTGCCATGGCTGCGCCCAGTTCTTCGATATCCGCGGGCACAGGCGGCTTCTCGGTCAGTGGCCGTCCAAGCAGTCCTTCGAGCAGGAAACGGTGCATCATGAACTCCTAGAGATCGTGGCCCGAATAGGAGCAGTTGAAGCTCTTGTTGCAGAGCGGGAAGTCGGCGACGATGTTGTCCTCGATTACCGCTTCGAGCAGCGGCCACTGGAACCATGACGGATCACGCAGGTGGCAGCGCGCGATCCTGCCTTTCGCGTCGAGCGCCAGCCAGACGAGAATGTCGCCGCGGAAACCCTCGACAAGGCCAATGCCCTCGCGCGGCTCGCCGGCAACGGGGATTTCGGCACGGACCGGACCATCTGGCAGGCTGACCAGGCATTGGCCGATGAGCGACAGGCTCTGTCGGATTTCCTCGATCCTGATCCAAACACGGGCATTGACGTCGCCGTCGTCACGTGCCGGAACCTCGAAGGCAAGTTCGTCATAGGGCGCGTAGGCGAGGTTGCGCCTGACATCGAAATCGCGGCCCGAGGCACGGCCAACAAAGCCGCCGGCGCCGAACTGGCGTGCCAGTTCCGGCTTCAGGTAACCGGTCGCCACCGTACGATCGAGCAGGGAGGCGGTGTTGTCATAGAGCGCGACCAGCTTGGGGAAGCGCTCGCGGATCGCAGCGACAAGCGCCTGAAGCGTGGCGACGCCTTCAGCGGTCAGATCGCGGCTTACACCGCCCGGCACGACACAATCGCGCATGAAGCGGTGACCGAAGCAGGTATCCGCCGCGCGCAACACGTTTTCGCGCAACACGCCCGCCTGCGCCAGCATCATGGCAAAAGCGGCGTCGTTGCAGATCGCGCCGAAATCGCCGAGATGGTTGGCGAGGCGTTCGAGTTCGGCCATGATCGCACGGATGTAGAGCGCGCGGGCAGGCACCTTCACAGCCAGCGCCGCCTCGACCGCCTGGGCATAGGCCCATTGACAGGCAACCGTGCTGTCGCCGGAAGTGCGTCCGGCAAGCGTCATTCCGCGCTCGAGATCGCCGCCCTGTATCAGCTTTTCGATGCCCTTGTGGACATAGCCGAGCCGGGCTTCCAGTCTGACAACCGTCTCGCCCTGTGCGGTAAAGCGGAAATGTCCCGGTTCGATGATGCCGGCATGGACCGGGCCGACGGGAATCTGGTGCAGGCTTTCGCCCTCAACCGGCAGGAAGGGATAGGGCTTGGCCTTTGCCCAGCTTGTTTCCAGTTTACCGAGCGGATGGCTGACGCCCCAACGGCCATGGTCGAGCCATGGCCTGCTGTCCGGCGCGTCCTCCGGTTCCAGCCCGCTCATGTCGGCAATGGTGCGTTCCAGCCGGATTGCCGGCGCATGCAATCTGCCGATCGACGGGAAGCTCCCGCGACGGTTGCCGAGCGAGACAATGCCGATCCTGTTTGCCGCTTGGTCGAGAAGCGCCATGTGGACCGTTGCGCCGTGCGCCCACAGGCCGAGCAGCGTCAATTCTCCTGCGGCGAGCGCTTCGCCGGCCTGGTTCCATTGCCTGGCATCGACCCTGTGGCGCGGCATCGGCGCGGTGCGGAAGGCTGTCGGAAGCTGGTCGACATGAACAAGGATTGACGTCATCGTTTCGTCCTCAGCCCAGCAGTTTCGCGACGGACTGGAACCAGGCGACCATCGGGGCGGGCAGGTAGATGCCGGCTGTCAGCACCAGCGCCAGATGCAGGAACATCGGCACATAGGAGGCCTTGGCCGGCGCGACCGGCCCGCGCGGCTCGCCGAAGGCGACATTGCCGAGACGCAGGAACAGCGCGCCAAGCGCGACCAGAATGCCGGCGACCAGCGGAATGGCGAGCAGCGGCTGGCGCGCGAAGGTCGAGGTAACGAGCAGGAATTCGCTGGTGAAGATGCCGAGCGGCGGCAGGCCGGCAATCGCGACGACGCCCACCACCAGGCCCCAGCCAAGCCAAGGATGGGTCACGGTGAGCCCGCCGATATCGGAGATCTTCTGCGTGCCCTTGACCTGGGAGACGTGGCCGACGGAGAAGAAGATCGCCGATTTGGTCAGGGAATGCATGGTCATGTGCAGCAGGCCGGCGAAATTGGCGAGCGGTCCGCCCATGCCGAAGGCGAAGACGATGATGCCCATATGCTCGATGGATGAATAGGCGAACAGGCGTTTGATGTCGCGGCGGCGGTAGAGCATGTAGGCGGCGAAGGTCAGCGACAACAAGCCGAGCGCGACCATCAACGGTCCTGGCGCGATAGCCGCCGGGTTGGCGGCAAGCAGGATCTTGAAGCGCAGCAGCGCATAGAGCGCGACGTTGAGGAGCAGTCCGGACAGGACGGCCGAGATCGGCGTCGGGCCTTCGGCATGGGCGTCAGGCAGCCAGGCGTGCAAAGGCGCCAGGCCGACCTTGGTGCCGTAGCCGAGCAGCAGAAAGACGAAGGCGAGATTCAGCAGCGCCGGGTCAAAATGCTGCGCCTGGCCGGCAAGCACGGTCCAGACCATGCCGTCCGAACCCTCGCCTACAACCGGGCGTGCGGCCATGTAGACGAGGATGGTGCCGAACAATGCCAGACCGATGCCGACCGAACCGAGGATGAAATATTTCCATGCCGCCTCCAGCGCCTCGTGCGTGCGGTAGATGCCGACCATCATCACGGTGGTCAGGGTCGCGATCTCGATCGCCACCCACATCAGCCCGATATTGTTGGCGATGAGCGCGAGATTCATGGCGAACATCAGCACCTGATACATGGCGTGATAGAAGCGCAGATGGGTCGGGGTCAGCTTTCCCGCCTCGACTTCGTGGGCGATGTAGCTGGCGGAGAAGATCGAGGTGGTGAAGCCGACGAAGGTCGAAAGCACGATGAAGACGATGTTGAGGTCGTCGATAACGATGTAGTCGCCCGGCTCGGGCCGCGCGGCGAACAGGAAGCAGGCGGAGACGAATGCCACGAAGGTCGCGGCGACATTGAGCCGGGCGCCCCAATGGTAGTCGGAGATCAGCGCGAGGATCGCCGCCGTCACGAGCGGCACCAGCAGAATGACCGTCACGGGATCGAACGCGCTCATGACATTTCTCCGCGGAAACGGTCGAGCGCCTGGACGTCGACGGTATCGAAGCGCTCCCGGATGCGGAACAGGAAGATGCCGATGACGATGAAAGCGATCAGGATGGAAAAGGCGACGGATATCTCGACGACGAAGGGCATGCCCTTGGCGCCGGTTGCCGCCAGCACCAGGCCGTTTTCAAGCGACATGAAGCCGACCACCTGGGAAACCGCGTTGCGTCTGGTGACCATGACGAGCAGGCCGAGCAGGACGACCGACAGGGCGAAGGCGAGGTCCTCGCGCGCCAGCGGATCGGCTTCGGATGTGACTTTCAGCATGATGACGGTCGACAGCGCCACCAGCCCCATGCCCAGCAGCATGGTGAGCCCGACGCCGCCGGCCGTCTCGATCTCGCGATGGATGCCGAGCTGCACGATCATGCGGTGCAGCGCGAGCGGAATGACGATCGCCTTGAAGACCAGCGCGATCGCCGCGGTGATGTAGAGATGCGGCGCATCCTGGATATAAGCCTGCCAGGCGACGGAGAAGGTGAGCACCAGGGCGTGCAGCGCAAACACGTTGAGCAGCGCATAAAGCCGGCGCTGATAGAGCATCATCAGGCTGACCAGCACCAGACCCCCAGCCAGCAGATGGGCCACGTCGAAGACGAAGCCGCCGGTCATCGCTATCGTTTGAGGCATTGTCGGCGTCATTGGCTCTGCACCACGAAGAGGAGGAGGCTCGCCAGCAGGCCGAGCATGAAGGCGCCGCCCAGAAACTCCGGCACGCGGAAGACACGCATCTTGGCGATCGACGTCTCGAAGACGGCGATCAGCACGCCGCCAATGGCGAGCTTGGCAAGATAGGTGACGATGCCGAACGCGTAGGCGCCGAGGCCGGCGCCATGGCCGGCGAGACCCCAGGGCACGAAGATGCAGGCGATCAGGGAGAGATAGAGCAACAGCTTCAGCGAGGCGGCGAACTCGATCATGGCCAGATGCCGGCTGGAATATTCCAGCACCATCGCCTCGTGCACCATGGTGAGTTCGAGATGGGTGGCGGGATTGTCGACCGGGATGCGGGCATTCTCGGCAATCGCGACGATGACAAGCGCGATCAGCGCCAGGCCGAGCGAGACGCTGAGACCCGCCTCGGGCGAGAGCATGAAGGCCGCGATGGTGGAAAGCTGGCTCGAGCCGGCGATCAGCGCGATCGTGAAGGTGATCATGATCATGGCCGGTTCGGCCAGCGAGGCGATCATCACTTCGCGGCTGGAACCGATGCCGCCGAACGAAGTGCCGACATCCATGCCGGCCAGCGCCAGGAAGAAGCGGGCGCTGGCAAGCAAAGCGGTGATCGCAATCAGATCGGCCGACCATGAGAAATGGAGCCCGGTGGCGAAGGTCGGCACCAGGGCGGCGGCGACCCAGGTCGCGGCGAAGACGAGGTAGGGCGTGACGCGGAACAGCCAGGAGGCGTTGTGGGCGAGGACCGCTTCCTTCTTCAACAGGCGCAGCAGGTCGCGATAGGGCTGGATCAGCGATGGGCCCTGGCGGCGTGTCAGGCGCGCCTTGACCTTGCGCACAAGACCGGTGAGCAGCGGCGCCAGGAGCAATACGAGCGCCATCTGGACGCCCTGGACGGCGAGGTCGGCGATCAACTCCATAGCGCGAGCACCATCAACAACAGGACGAGGGTGGCAAAGACGAGCGCCAGATAGCGCCGGATCGTCAGGAATTGCAGCGCGTTCAGCCGGGTGGCGGCGACGGTGACGCCAATTGCGACGGGCTGGTAGAGCCAGTCCCAGATCAGATCGCGCAGTGTGACATGCAGGCGGGCCGGGCCGGTGTCGCCGGGCGGCGGCATTTCAACCTTTTCACGGGCGGCAAAGACCAGGGTGCCGAAGACACGGCGGATCGGCTGGGCGAAACTGCCGGCAGTATACTGGGTTGCCGGGTCGGCGCTGGGGAAACCGCAATCCCACGGATCGGAGCGCCTGAATGCCCGGGAGGCCAGCCGGTGGATGGCGAGGGCGGCGATCGTCGCCGAAGCCGCGATGAAGATGAAGACCAGCAGGCCGTTATAGGAAGAGCGGCTCTCGGCGATCGGCACGATGGAAAGCCAGGGTACCGCCGTCTGCGTGGGCATCTGTCCGCCGACAAGGCTTGCCACGGCAGGCGCCAGCGCATCGATGACGAAGCCCGGAAAGATGCCCGCCAGCACGCACAAGCCGGCGAGGATGAACATCGCGGAGAGCGCGAAGCGGTCGACCTCTGCGGCGCGTTCGGCGGCCTTGCTGCGCGGCCGGCCGAGAAAGGTGATGCCATAAGCCTTGACGAAGCAGGCAGCCGCCAGCGCGGCCGACAGGGCGAGTAACGCGCCGACGGTCGGGATGGACAATTTCAGCCCCCATTGCGGCAATTCGGGGCTGATCAGGATCGCCTGGAAGGTCAGCCATTCGGAAACGAAGCCGTTTAGCGGCGGCAGCGCGGAGATGGCGACGCAACCGATCAGGAAGGCGATGCTGGTTGCCGGCATGCGGTGGATGAGGCCGCCCAGATGTTCCATGTCGCGCTCGCCCGTCGCCGTCAGCACCGCACCGGAACCGAAGAACAGGAGGCTCTTGAACAGCGAATGGTTGAAGACATGGAACAGGGCGGCGGTGAATGCGAGCGCGGCGCCAGCCGTCTGATGGTTCGACTGGAAGGCAAGCGCCAGCCCCAATCCGATGAAGATGATGCCGATATTTTCGACCGTGTGATAGGCGAGCAGACGTTTGAGATCGTGCTGCATGAGAGCGTAGAGCACCCCGAGCGCGGCGGTCGCGCCGCCCAGCACGAGCACGACCATGGCCGCCCACCAGCTCGGCAGACCGACCAGGTCGAAGACGATGCGGATGAAGCCGTAGATGGCGACCTTGGTCATGACACCGCTCATCAGCGCCGAGACATGGCTCGGTGCGGCGGGGTGCGCAAGCGGCAACCAGACATGCAGCGGCACCAGACCCGCCTTCGAGCCGGCACCGATCAACACCAGAGCCAGTATGGCAGCCGCAATTGCCGGTGTGCGGGCGGTTTCGCGCATGGCATCGAAGGCGTAGCCGCCGCTACCGCCGGAGAGCAGGCCGAAGGCGAGCAGCAGCGCCATGGTGCCGAACCCCGCCATCATCAAATAGACATAACCGGCGCGCCGGTTTTCGTTCTCGCGGTGATGGGCCAGCACCAGCGCCCAGGAGAGCAGCGACATCACCTCCCAGGAAACGAGGAAGGAAAAGGCGTCATCGGCCAGCACGACCAGGCTCATCGCGCCGAGAAAGGCGGAATAGAAGGGCAGAACACGCCATGGTTCACGTTCGTGGCGGCCATACCCGATGGCGTAGAGGCTGGCGACGGCGCCGCCAAGACCGACCACGACGAGAAAGAATCCGGCGAGCGCATCGAGCCGGAAATGCGCGCCGAGCCAGGGCAGGCCGACCGGCAGCACGGTCGTTGAAACTCCTCCACCCAGCATTGCCGCAAGGCCGGTTATGGCAACAAGGGCGCACAAAATGGCGCTGGCGCCGTAGACGGGCGCCGAGATCGAAGGCCGGCCCCCGGCAAGAATCGCGGCCAGCGACACCGCCAACAGGCCGGCAACCGGGATCAGGGCGAATTCGATCAACATATCCTGACGCGTCCGATCCTATTTACCCGTGTCCTGCGGCGCAGGCATGGCCGGTTCACGCAGGCGGACGCCGCGTCCACCCTGGCTGCTCACCGCATTGTCGTAGATCAACTCGATACCTGCGAAACTGAGGGCATCGACCACCTTGGTCAGGCTGTCGACGACGCCTCTGACATTGCCCTGGCTTGCTTCCATGCGTTGGATCGTTTGCGCCGAGACGCCGGCCAGTTCGGCCAGTTCCTTCTGGTCGATACCAAGCAGCGCACGGGCGGCGCGCATCTGTGCGGAGGTGATCAACGAACGTTCCTATGCAGGATATGAATGTGAGGAACTGCACAGTGATACTTCATATCTGAGATGTCAATATTGATGCAACAATCCTGTTCGAACAGCCGGATTGACCGCGCTCGCAGTGAAATTTCGAAAGGATGTGAAACAGGTATTTCAGATGAGCGGTAGCTGGCCAGATCGGTGTCAGCCGGTGGGCGAGGCGCCTCCGGCAAAGGATTTCAGCCGTTCGAGGTCTTCCGAGACCGCGCCGGTCACGCGCTTGAGGTGATCCAGATATTCGCGGGCAAAGGCGTCCGGCTTGAGATAATCCTTGGGCCACAGCAGCGAGATGGCGCCAAAGACCTTTTCATCGCGATGGATCGGTACCGCGATCGCCGAGAGGCCGTCGTCGAACCTTGTGTTGCCGATGAAATGGGGTCCGCGCATGCCGTATCCGCACTTGCGTGCCGTATCCAGATGCGCGCGGTATTGCTCCACCGTCAACCCATAGCGCGCCAGCCCCCACTCCTTGTCGTTACGGGTTTTCGCCGCGACGCTTTCGAAGGTCGAATCCGGCAATTCGGCAAAGCAGGCCGTTCCCGACGCCGATCCGAAAATGTTGACGTGCATGTCGATGAAGGCGCGATAGAGATGGTAGGGGCTCAATGGCCTCGTGGATTCCAGGATACGCATGCGGTCGCCCTCGAAAAGATGGATGTCGGAGGGCCAGCCGATCTCGTTGGTCAGCGCGATGACATGCGGCAGGGCCACATCGACGGCGAATGCCACGTCCGCGGGCACCGGCACACCCGTGCTCGCCGTCATCAGTACGCTGGTGCGGTAGCGTCCGTCGGCAAGCGAACGGCGTACGAGACGCCGCTCAACAAGCGTGCCCAGCAACCGCCGGATGGAGGATTTCGATATCCCCGATGCCTTGTGAAGTTCGGCGAGCGAGCAGGACCCATTGCGAGCAATGAGTTCCAGTACGGTGATGCCGCGGTCCAGGGCCTGGTGTTCGAGTTTCATGTCGCAAACGTGCCGCTCAGCGGCACGCTATACGCTTTCTTGTTGTCGCGGCAAGAGGGAGGTGCAGTAGTTCGTGCCGGGAGGAACCGGCATTGATGCGCAATCGCCTGATCGGCACGCTCGACAGGATCGCTGCGATCCTGGCAGCATTCATGTCTGCCTTCGCGATCTATGTCGCCGCCTTCGGCGTTTTCGACAACATCATCGTCTCCGGCCTGACAGTGCTGATCGCGGTGCTCTACGGCTTCGTTTCCTGGCGCGCTACCGAGACTTCGCCGGGCCCCACCTGGCTGCTGGTGGCGCACGCAGTGTTGGCGCTCGTCATCATAGCGCTGTTCTACGACTGGGCCGAATTGATGTTCGAGCAGGAATATCTGTTCGTCACGATCAGCCTTGCCCAGGACGTTTTCGCCTGGATTTCGTTCGCGCTGATCGCCTATCTGACCTGGCGTTTCTTCGGAATGCCCATGCTGCTGGTGATTGCCGCTGCCGGTGTCTATGTGCTGGCGCCTTCCACCTTCGGGGGCGGCGGCGAACACTGGACGAGGGTCGCCGAAAATCTCTGGTTCTCGACCGATGGCGTGTTCGGGAGACCGGTCGAGGTCGTCGGGCGCATCGTGCTGATCTATGTCGTTCTCGGTGCGGTATTGCAGTCGGCAGGCGCGGGCGAGGTGCTATTGAAAATCGCCTTCGCTGCGACCGGCAGGCTTGCTGGCGGTCCGGCACATGCAGCCGTCGTCGGCTCCGCCATGTTCGGCACCATGTCGGGCGCGGCAGTGGCCAATGTGGTGTCGACGGGCGTTTTCACCATTCCCGTCATCAAGCGGGTGGGCTTCAGCCCGCGCTTTGCCGGCGGTGTGGAGGCAGCCGCCTCGACGGGCGGCCAGATCATGCCTCCGGTCATGGGCGCGGTCGCCTTCCTGATGGCCGACATTACCGGAATCTCCTATCTGAAGATCATCGTCGCAGCCGCCATTCCGGCACTGATGTATTACGGTTCGCTGTTTGCCTTCGTGTCGGTCGAGGCGCGGCGCATGAACATCAAGCCGCTGCCGAAGTCCGAACGCGCCAGGCTAACGCGCGACGACATGGTCAAGAGCCTTGCGTTCTGGGCGCCGCTTGCCGTCATCGTAGCCGTACTTGTCACCGGACGCACGGCGCAGAATGCCGGCGCCTATGCGACCGCCATTGCCTTCGTCGCCTGCCTGATCCTGTTCCCCGAGTTCCGTCATCCGCGCAAATGGTGGGAAGCGCTGGTCGATGCCGGGCGTTCGTCGGCTGTGTTGATGGTCGTGGTTGCCGGCATCGGCTTCGTGATCGGCGTCGTCAACATGACCGGGGTCGGCATCATGTTCGCCGAAAGCGTCCTCGCCTACTCGCATAGTTCCCTTTCGATAGCACTGGTCATGGTGATGCTGGCGAGCCTGTTCCTCGGCATGGGCGTGCCGACGGGGGCGGCCTATCTGATCATCGCCATTGTCCTTGGTCCGGCGATATCCAGCCTCGGCGTGCCGTTGGTCGCCGCGCATCTGTTCGTGCTCTATTTCGGCGTGCTCAGTTCGGTGACGCCTCCGGTGGCGCTGTCGGCCTTCGCCGCCGCGCCGATTGCCGGCGCCAAGCCGATGGAAACGGGCTGGGCGGCGGTGCGACTGGCTGCACCCGGCTTCATCATACCGTTCGTTTTCATCTACCACCCCGACGTGCTGCTGATCGTCGAGGGCGCAACGATCACCGGAGCGGTATGGGCCTGCGGCGCCTTCGCCATCTCGACCTGGGGACTTGTCACCGGACTGGTGGGCTGGGAGGGCGTCGCGCTGCCCTATTGGCAACGCGCGATCAGGCTGGCCGCGGGCATAGCGGTCCTGTCTGTCGATGTTCCCATTGCCGTGACGGCGGTGATCATCCTCATCGCACTTTCTGTGCAGCGGCGGTTAATGTCCCGACCCGCCGAACTCATCAAAGATCAACGGGACACAATCGGGAGGATCGAATGAAGACCCTGCTCAAGACCTTCATGGTCGGCGCGATGGCGCTGACCGTGACATCGGGCCTGACACTGGGATTGTCCGGCAGCGCCCAGGCGCAGCAGCACAATCTGAAAATGGCGACCATCGCACCCGGCTCGTCCGCCTATCTGACGATGACCACCATGGCGACGATGGTGAACCAGGCGCTCGACAATGTCGACATCCAGGTCGATGCGACGGGTGCCGCCACCAAGCACATGATCGAACTGGCCCAGGGCAAGCTCGACATGTGCATGACCTCTCCGACGGTCTACAAGTTCATGAAGAACGGCTCGGTGATGTACAAGAAGCTGGCGGACGCGCCGCAGCTTGCCGAAAACTTGAGGCTGGTGCTGTGGTTTCCGCTCGGCCAGTACCACATCGTGACCTATGCCGACGACAACATGACGAAGCCGGCCGACATCAAGGGCAAGCGCGTGTTCCTTGGGCCCCCGGGAGGCGGCGCATGGGCGGCGGCGCGCGGCTGGGTAAAGATTCTGACCGGAGGGTTCGAACCCGACAAGGACTACGAAAACGTCAAGGCAAGCTGGTCCTCGGCCTTCCAGGGATTCCAGGACCGGCAGTTCGATGTCTATGTGACGACCGGCATCGCTCCCTTCCCGCAACTCGAGCAGCTCGCCCTGACATCCAAGATGCGTCTGCTTGGTTTCGACAAGGCCCAGTTCGAGGCCAACGAGGCCGCCAAGAAATACACCGAGATCCAGGGTGAGGAACTCGGCATCATTCCCGCCGGCATCTATGGCAATGGTGTGGTCAACAAGGAAGATGTCTACACGCTCGGCGCGGTCGTCGGCGTGGCGGCGCGCGCCGACCTCGATCCGGACCTGGTCTACGCCATCACCAAGGCGTTCTGGGACCAGCGCAAAAACGCGATGAAGGCCAATCCCTGGATGAAGGACATCACCATGGACTATGCGGTCCAGGATGGCGGACTGAAGCTTCACCCGGGTGCGCTGCGCTTCTACGAGGAAGCCGGCGTCAAGATACCCGACGGTTCGAAATAATCAGTTGGGGCAAGGCAGGCCGTCCCCGCTTCTGGCGGGGGCGGTAACATCCCTGCGGCCTGTCTGGTTCGTCACGCGTCACACAGAGCGTTGCGAAAACAGCGATGTTGTCGCAAATGGGCAGGTAATCCCATCCTTGATGGCACGCAAAATCCGGTGACAGTGAATGGCTCGCAATATCCGCAACATCCTTTTCATCATGTTCGACCAGTTGCGGTTCGACTATCTGAGCTGCACCGGCCACAGGTATCTCGAAACGCCCAATATCGATGCGTTCGCCGCAAGGGGCGTACGGTTTTCCCGCGCCTATGTGCAGTCGACGATCTGCGGCGCCTCGCGCATGAGTTTCTATACCGGCCGCTACGTCTCCAGCCACGGCGCGGCATGGAACAATTTCCCGCTCAAGGTAGGCGAGATGACGCTGGGCGACCATCTGCGCAAGCATGGCGTGTCGAGCTGGCTGATCGGCAAGACCCACATGAAGGTCGACGGCGAGGGCATGGACCGGCTCGGCATTTCGCACGATTCGGTCATCGGCGCGCGTGTCGCCGAATGCGGCTTCGACGTGCATACGCGCGACGACGGGCTGTGGGCGCAGGGCGAGGCCGGCTTCTACGATTCGAGCCGCTCGCCCTACAACGAATATCTGGCGCGCAAGGGTTACGAGGGCGACAATCCCTGGGCCAACCATGCCAATGCCGGCATCGACAACGACGGCAACATCGCCAGCGGCTGGCTGATGAAGAACGCGTCGCTGCCGGCCAACATCGCCGAGGAAGACAGCGAGACGCCGTGGCTCACCTCGCAGGCGATCGACTTTCTGGGCAGCGCCGAGGCGAAGGAACCCTGGCTCTGTCACCTGTCCTATATCAAGCCGCACTGGCCCTATATCGTGCCGGCGCACTACCATGCCATGTACGGGCCGCAGCACATCCAGCCGCCGGTGCGCGACGTCTGCGAAAAATCGAATCCGCACCCGGTGTTCGGCCAGTTTATGGCCGGAACGGTGGGCAGCGCCTTTGCGCGCGACGAGGTGCGCGAGGCGGTGATCCCGGCCTATATGGGCCTCGTCAAGCAGTGCGACGACCAGATGGGTCGGCTTTTCGCGCATCTGGAAGAGACCGGCCGCATGGAGGACACGATGATCGTGATCACCTCCGACCACGGCGACTATCTCGGCGATCACTGGCTCGGCGAGAAGGAACTGTTCCACGACTGCTCGGTCCGCATTCCGATGATCGTCTACGATCCGCGCGAAGTAGCCGATGCCACACGCGGCAGCGTCAGCGACGCCCTCGTCGAATCGATCGATCTGGCGCCGACTTTTCTTGACGCGGTCGGCGCGAAGGTGCCCGGACACATTCTCGAGGGACGGTCGCTGACGCCGTTCCTGCACGGCGTGGCGCCGGACGATTGGCGCAGTTACGCCGTCAGCGAATACGATTATTCACCGACGCAAGCAGCAAAGAATCTCGACGTCGCGCCGCGCGATGCGCGCATGTTCATGGTGGTGACGGACGCATGGAAGCTGATCCATGCCGAGGGCGGATTCCGCCCGATGCTGTTCGACATGAAGAACGATCCTGGCGAACTGCACGATCTGGGCGGCAGTGCCGACCATGGCGGGATCATCGAAATGATGTACGAGCATCTCAACGAGTGGGCGCTTCGGATGTCGCAGCGCACCACCGTCTCCGACGAGCAGATCATGGCGATGCGCTCGGGCGGCGGCTCGATCCGCAAGGGCATCGTGCTCGGCGTCTACGACCAGGATGAGATCGATCCGGCGCTGCTTGTCAAATATCGCGGCAAGGCGCAGCGGCGCATCCCCGGCTAGCTAAAAGTGTGCGCCTGAAAAGCAAAGAGACCTTTACCGCGGCATGAGCAGCGGCGTATGCGTCAGGCTTGGAACGTTCGCCGGCATTGTTGTCCGGGCGGGCGGGAATGGGTGAGGCATGAACCGCAATCTCTATGCGATCCTTTTCGAGAAGTTCTCCAGCCATATCGACCAGCCCTGCCTGGTGACGGATGAGCGGATTTGGAGCTATGGCGACATCGATGCCGAAGCCTCGCGCATGGCCGGGGTCATCAGGGCTGGCGGGGTCGAGCCCGGCGACCGGATTGTAGTGCAGGTCGAAAAATCGGCGGAGGCGGTAGCGCTCTATCTCGCCTGTCTTAGAACCGGCGCCATCTTCATTCCGCTCAACACGGCCTATACGCCGGCGGAAGTCGGCTATTTCCTGGGCGATGCCGAACCGGCGCTGTTTGTCTGTACACCACAGAACCTGGCGCATTACGAAGATGGCAAGGGCGCATACACACCAGCGATGATCCTGACGCTGGACGAGGTCGGCGGCGGTACACTGATGGAGCGCGCGGGCGAGGCGCACCCGGTCACCGACATACTTCAATGCTCCGATGATGATCTGGCGGCGATCCTCTACACTTCCGGCACGACGGGGCGTTCCAAGGGCGCCATGCTGAGCCATGGCAACCTTTCGTCCAATGCGCTGACGCTGGTCGACTTTTGGGGATTCGAGGAAGGCGACGTGCTGCTGCACGCACTGCCGATCTTCCATGTGCACGGGCTGTTCGTCGCGCTGCATTGCGCCATGCTGAACGCCTCACCCATGCTGTTCCTGCCGAAATTCGATGTGGGTGAAGTGCGCGCCGCGCTGCCGAATGCGACCGTGATGATGGGGGTTCCGACCTTCTATACGCGGCTGATGGATCAGAAGGACTTCGACCGGCAGGAATGCGCGCATATGCGGCTGTTCATCTCCGGTTCCGCGCCGCTGACGGCGCAGGCGCATGAGGCGTTCGAGGCGCGGACCGGCCACCGTATCCTGGAACGCTACGGCATGACGGAAGCCGGCATGATCACCTCCAACCCTAATGACGGCGAGCGGATCGCCGGAACGGTGGGCTTCGCGCTGCCGGGCATCGAGGTGCGCGTGCACAATGAAAAGGGCGAGCGTGTCTACGACGACGTCGGCACGATCCAGGTGCGCGGCCCCAACATCTTCAAGGGCTATTGGCGCATGCCGGAGAAGACGGCGGAGGAATTCACCGCGGACGGTTTCTTCATCACGGGCGATCTCGGCACGCAGGCCGAGGACGGGCGTGTCGCCATCGTCGGGCGCGGCAAGGACCTGATTATTTCCGGCGGCTACAACATCTACCCCAAGGAAATCGAATCCGTGCTCGACAATGTCGAGGGCGTGGTGGAATCGGCGGTGATCGGCACGACGCATGCCGATTTCGGTGAGGGCGTGGTGGCGGTTATCGCCACGCGCGATGGCAAACCGCTCGATATTGAAAAACTGCAAGCCACCGTCGGCGCGGAACTGGCCCGTTTCAAGCATCCCAGAGCCTGGCGTTTCGTCGAGGCATTGCCTCGCAACACCATGGGCAAGGTGCAGAAGAACATGCTGCGCGAGCGCTATGACGACGCGTTCACCTCACCTGGCGACGGTGGCTTCTGATCGTCACTTCAGATTGGACGCCGTCCAGGTGACCAATTGCTTCGTTGTTGAGGTAAACACCTCGCCGAGCGCGGAGGCTGCTGCCGCCTCTCCGGTGCCGGTGGCCGGCACCTGCGCCTGGAAATGGTGCGCGGCGACGACCGCGCCATTGCGGTCGAGGACTTTCACGACAAGGTCGATGGCGCCTGCCGGCCGAGGCTTGTCGATGAGCCAGAAGCCGCGGATGTCGATTGCGAGGTTGTAGTCGGGATCGGGCGCGTCAGCGGGGCGCATGACGTCGAGATAACCGGCATTTTCGAAGCTCTGGATGATCCTCGCCTGGAACAGCGCCGGCAGGGAATCGGCCCAGCGGGCGTCGTCGATCGGCCTTGTGGCGTCGCCATCGACGCGCTCGAGTATGCGGTCGGTGTTGAGCGCGAGGACGACGGAAGGCTCGCTGATGCTCAATTGCCATTTCCCCGTGTCGGCTGGCGATGGGAAGGATGTCGCCGCCAGCAGGTCGTGCGTGACCTTCTTGTCCTTGCCGGAATCGCCGCCTGCAAGCTTTGCAAGCCCGGCGAGAATGGCGTCGAAGCGGCCGGAATTCTTTTCCAGCATATTGTCGAGCACGCCGAGAATGCGGCCCGCCTTCTGCGTCCAGCTTCGCGAGGCATCGGGATTGGCTTGCAGCATGGGCGGATGGGCGGCGTCGCCAACAAGACGTGGCGCGTCGAGGCTGCCTCCGGTCAGCAGCACATTGGCGGCACCGGTCAGTCCCTGATAGTCGATGCCGACCCCGGTGTCGGCATGAACCGGCGTGGCGGCGGCAATCGAGATGGTGGCGATCAGATCGCCCGGATTGGCGGCGTCGAGCTGGATGCGCTCGACCTCACCGACCTTGACGCCGTTGAACAGGACGTCGGCGCCGGTGGACAGGCCCGTGATCGGCACGGTGAAGCGGACCTGATAGGTGGCCCGTTCGCCGAAACCGGACTTGTTGTCCAGCCAGTAGACGAAGGCGAACATGGCGACGATCACGGCAACGGCAAAAAGTCCCGTCAGGATGTAGCGTGCCTTGAACTCCATGATATCCGTCCTCAATTGCCGTTAGCCGGGGCGGGCACGTTCGCCCGACCGCGGAAATAGGATTGTACCCAGGGGTGGTCGTGGTGCAGCATGTCTTCGATGGTTCCGTCGGCGACGATGCCCTTGTCGGCAATCACGACGATGCGGTTGCAGATCGATCTCAGACTATCGAGATCATGGGTGACCATGAAGACGGTCAGGCCCAGCGTATCCTGCAGGGTGGCGATCATGTCGTCGACATCACCGGCCGAGATGGGATCGAGGCCAGAGGTCGGTTCGTCGAGGAAGACGAATTCGGGATCGAGCGCCAGCGCGCGCGCCATGGCGGCGCGCTTGATCATGCCGCCCGACAGTTCCGCCGGCCATTTGTCGCCGTCGGCTGCGGCAAGGCCGACCATTTCCAGTTTGGCCACCGACATCTCGTCGAGCAGCCGGGTGGAGAGACCGAGCGCCTCGCGCATCTGGAACTGGATGTTCTGCTTGACCGTGAGCGAGGAAAACAGCGCCCCCTGCTGGAACAGCACGCCACAACGGCGTTCGAGCAGGCGCAGTTCGGCGAGGCTCAGCCGGCCGGTGTCCTGGCCGAACAGTTCAATGGTGCCGGCGCGTTTCGGCAACAGGCCGATAATGGTTCTGAGCAGCACCGACTTGCCGGAACCCGAACCGCCGACGATGCCGAGCACCTCGCGGCGGCGCACGTCAAGATTGATGTTCTCCAGCACGTTGCGATCGCCGAAGCCGACGGTAAGACCGCGTACGCGCACGACCGGATTGGCGGGTTCGGCGTTCACGGGCTACATCCTGATCGCCGAGAAGAACAGGGCGAAAAGACCGTCGAGCATGATGATCATGAAGATCGACTTGACCACCGATCGCGTGGTGTGCTCGCCGAGCGAGGCGGCGCTGCCCCTGACTTGAAGCCCTTCATTGCAGGCGATGATGCCGATTACCGCGCCGATGAAGGGCGCCTTGATCAGGCCGACCCACAGATAGTCGAAGCTGATTGCCTCGCGTAATTGGGTGACGTAGAGCTGGGTGCTCAGACCGGCGTAGGTGACGGCGATGACCCCTGCGCCGACGAGAGCGGCCATCGAGCCGATGAAGGCAAGTGCGGGAAGCGAGACGACAAGCACCAGTATCCTCGGCAGGATCAGCACCTCGACGGGGTCGAAACCCATGGTGCGCAAGGCATCGATTTCCTCGCGCATCTTCATGGAACCGAGTTCGGCGGTATAGGAACTTCCGGTGCGGCCGGCGACCATTATGGCGACGAGCAGGACGCCCAGTTCGCGCATGATCAGAAAGCCGATCATGTTGACGACGTAAAGGTCGGCGCCAAAACGGCGGAACTGGAAAAAACCCTGCTGGGCGATGATCACGCCGATCAGGAAGGTGATCATCAGGATGATCGGCACCGCCTGCCAGGCGACGCGGTCGAACTGGTGGACCGTCGAGGTGAGGCGGAATCTCCGTGGATGCAGGACCATGCGGCCGGCTGCGGCGACGAGCGCGCCAGCCATGGCGAGGAAGGTCGTCACCTCGCGGTAAAGCGCGCGCAGGAAGGTGACGAGTGGCCATGGCGGGAATTGCCCGCGCATCGGCGCGCCAGCGCCCAGATTGACCTGTGCCATTTCCTCAAACAGCGCCCGGTTGGCTGGCGCCATGCCCTCAACCCGCAACTTCCCTCCGTCGCTGGCGACATCGCGGCGAAAACGCTCCAGAAGCCAGGCGCCGAAGGTGTCGAAACCGGTGACCCCTGTCATGTCGATGGCGATTTCATTCGTCCCCGGCGGCGCAGGCAGGAGGCGCTGCAATTCCTGCTCGATCTCGCCGGCGCGGCTTGCTGTCCACGCGCCGGATGCACGGATGCGCAGCAATCCGTCCTTCTTGTCATATGCCAGCGGAGCGGGCGGGGCGCTATCGTTCATTGGCAGGCGGTCGATTCATCGAGCCCGGAGAATAGAGCCGGTCATGTTCAGATGGAAGCAGTTTGATGGAATGGAGTTTTCGTCCTGGCAAGGAGAAGATCGCAGCACGATATGACTATCGTGCGAGGATTTCGACGCGGCCAGGGCGGAAAGAATATCCAAGCCGGGAATGTGCAATCCATTGACATATGCTGAACTGCAATCGTGTGAACTTGCTCATTCGCGGCCTGGACAGCGTCGAGCGCCTAGTGGTGTCTGCACCGCGTCGCCCCGCGCTCCTTGCCAGACCGCAAAATACCGGCGTTCAAACGATTCCATCTGGACATGAACGGCTCTAGCAGGATTCGCCGTTGCCGGCACGAATTCCCGCTGTTGGCGGATCAGCGGCGCTTCAGATCGATCTTGAGCGAACGCAGCGGCACAGCCTTGGTGGTAATCGACACGTTCTGGCGGGCACGGGAATAGTTGACGAGCATCTTGCCGTTGACATTGCCGCTGACAGTGAAGTCCAGCTTGTTAGCGGTAGCCACGCCGGCGATGGAGCCGGCTGCATTGAAATATTTCTCCTCCCAGAAGCCGAGCAGATGGCCGGCATTGGACGACAGGCGGGCCGACATGCGGATGTCGCGCTCGCCGCTCTTGCAGCGGATCGACAGACGCAACTGGATGGAGTTGCCGGAATAATCGGCGTCGCAGGCGATGCGCTCCTTGGTGCCGTCATCCATGGTCATGATGCCGCCGCCGCCCCATTTGCCGATCAGTTGCGAGAACGGGTTGATGGTGGGTTCGGCAGCGGAACCGGCTGCGGAAAGCGCGACAATGGCGAGACCCAGGGCAGGGACGAGGCTAACATGGAATGCATTCCGGACGCGGAAGGTGAAGTTCATCTCGATCAATCTCCAAGAGGGTCCTGCCCCCAAACAGTGGCAGTGATAGAGAGTTATACCGGTTTAATGCTCAAGCACATAGGTGCCGGGCGCCGGACAAAGCGGCTCGTAGGGCGCGTGGCCCATCGGCGGCGGTGCAACATCGTCGCTTGAGTGACGCGCCAGCCATTCGGCCCAGACTGGCCACCACGAACCTTCTTCCACCGGGGCATTCGCAGACCACTGATCGGGGTCGGGATGGACCTGGCCGTGGCGGTATTCGAGCCGGCGGAAGGACCGGTGCCGATGTCCGGGCTCCGACACGATGCCGGCATTGTGGCCGCCGGAGGTGAGAACGAAATCGACATCGGTGTCGAAGAGATGGATCAGCTTGAATACCGAATGCCAGGGGGCGACATGGTCCTTCTCGGTGCCGACCGCGAAGACGGGCGTGTGGACATCTTCCAGATGCACCGGTTCGTCGCCGACCTTGAAGCGGCCCTGCGCCAGGTCGTTCTTGAGGAAAAGCTGGCGCAGATATTGCGAATGCATGCGGTAGGGCATGCGGGTCGGGTCGGCGTTCCAGGCCATGAGATCGGACATGCCATCGCGGTCGCCGAGCAGGTATTCGCGCACGATGCGTGACCAGATGAGGTCCTGCGAGCGCAGCATCTGGAAAGTGCCGGCCATCTGACGCTGGTCGAGATAGCCCTGACGCCACATGATGTCTTCGAGGAAGGAAACCTGGCTCTCGTCGATGAAGAGGCCGAGTTCACCGGGTTCCTCGAAATCGACCTGCGCGGCGAACAGGCTCACGCTGGCAAGACGTTCATCGCCGTCGCGCGCCATTGCGGCTGCGGCAATCGACAATAGCGTGCCGCCCAGGCAATAGCCGACGGCGTGGGTCTTGTGGCCAGGGCAGACGGTCTCGACGGCATCGAGGGCGGCCATGACGCCGAGCCTGCGGTAGTCGTCCATGCCCATGTCGCGCAGTTCAGAACCGGGATTGCGCCAGGAAATGCAGAAGACGGTGAAGCCCTGGTCGACCAGATAGCGCACCAGCGAGTTGTGCGGGGACAGGTCGAGAATGTAATATTTCATGATCCAGGCGGGCACGATCAGGATCGGCTCGGCCTTCACCTTGTCGGTGGTCGGGCTGTACTGGATCAACTCGATGAGATCGTTGCGGTAGATCACCTCGCCCGGCGTGACAGCCAGATTCCCGCCGACGGCGAAATCTTCCGTCCCAGCCGGTCCCTTGCCGGTCACGGTGCGTGTCAGATCGTCGAGATAGTGCGCATAGCCGCGCAGAAGGTTCGCGCCGCCTTCGGCAAGCGTGCGCTCGATCGCTTCGGGATTGGTGGCGAGGAAATTCGACGGCGCGAACATGTCGAGCCACTGGCGGCTGTAGAACTCGACGAGGCGTTCATGTCGCGGCGAGACGCCGGAAATGCCGACGGTCGCGTTGTGCCACCATTGCTGCATCAGGAGAAAGGATTGCTCCATCATGGAGAAGGACAGCTTCTGCCAGTCGGGATGATGGAAGCGATGGTCCTGCGGCAACGGGGTTATGGTGGGTGCGGGTTCGTGTTTCAGGCCGCATTCAATCAGGTAGCGCCTCAGCCGGGCCCACTTCTCGAATGCCTTGAGAAGATCGCGATATTGCTTGCCCGGCGCAATCGCACGATGCAGCGCCCAATCCAGCCACGCCTGGTACAGGCTGATCGGCGACAAGCCAAATGTCAGCGGCGCAAGGGCTGCGTGGATCTGCCGGTCGATATCGCGGAAAAGGGAAGCTCCATCCCCCGTATCTTCAAACTTAGCCGGCTTATCGATTTCCTTCGGCGGAGCGATCACCGAAAGGCGCCTGCGCTCCTTTTCGCCGGACCTTGCGGTGTGATCGGCAGAACCGCGCGCCTTGTGCGGGGTGATCTTTCTACGTTGCCGGGCATGCGTCGACATTCGGGTTGTTCCTGGCGGGTTGTTCCTGGGTGAGTGAGAAGACTTTCATCTTCGCGGCGCCGGGGGTCGTTTACTCTTTAACACCACACACCTCTTCCCCGTCAGCCATCATGCGGTGACAGGCTTACCAATTTCCTTAGCCGGCTGGCCGGCCACTGCACGAACAACAGCAAATCTGCCATCGCCCGACCGTCGCCGGGCGCCGCATCGAGACCGTTGCAGCGCACCAGTCAGGCGACCTTTGCCAGCGCCATGTCCTCCGCCACGGCCCGGGTTTCGGACTGGATTTCTTTCGCCGTTTCCGATGCCAGTTTCGATTCAAGGCTCGCCAGCTTGCCGGCTTCGTCGCTGTAGTCGGTAATCGCCTCGCGAACGAAGTCGGCGTAGATGTCGAACATGTCGCCGTGTTCTTCGCTCGCGGCCAGATCATCCAGCAAGCGCATGTCCTTTTCATAACGGCGCTTGAGGAAATCGAGCGTCTCGATCTGATAGCGCAGAACTATCTTCAGGCCGTGTTCCTGGAAACGGCTGAAAGCGAAGAAGGCGCGCTGTGTCTCGCCGCCCGAAAACGGAAATTGCGGATATGCTGGGGTCATTGTACTTGCAGATTTCCCGACCATTTGGGCACCTCCCGTCCTTGTCGGTGTTGCAAAAAGACAACTCGCCCGATCAATCGTCGGATTCCCCCCGCGTGTTGCCAGGTTACAGAAAGTCCGGATAGCACCCGGGAAACGTGGTTTCCTTGATTCCGATCAAGCCCGCAACCAACAATGATGCCTCCGGTGCGGGCTGAACGGTTTCGATTGGGCGTCCGTGCCGAATTATCGGCTTGAAAAACGGCGGTTTCGTGCCGGTTTGCTTGACATATTGTTCGTTGCTTCGTTCCGCCGGAATGTGTTTACTGATGTTTTGGGGCTGTCGGGCGGCCCCACTGTTCCTGCGAGTATGTGACGTGTCGACTCTGGGCGGAGTGAAACGGTTCTTGTTGGCTGGAAGCGCATTGCTGCTTGCCAGTCAGCCGGCTTTCGCCCTGTCGCTGAAAGAAGCGATCCAGATGGCGCTGTCCGAACACCCGCGGGTCGGCATCGCCCAGCAAAATCTGAGAGCCAGCGAATACCGGCTTGATGCGGCCAATTCCGAATTGCTGCCGAAGGTCGATATCGACGCCGATGTGGGCAAGCAGTATGTCGACAGGCCGGGGAGCCTGAGCAAGGCGAACAATGCCCGCTGGTGGCTGCGCCAGCAGGCGACGGTCACCGGATCGCTGGTGCTGTTCGACGGAATGCAGCGCGCCAACGCCATTTATCGCGACGCGGCACATGTCGATGCCGCCTCCCTGCAGGTGGTGGCCCAGTCGGAAGCCCTGGCGCTGTCGGTGATCGAAGCCTATATCGACTACCGTCGGCACAAATACCTGCTGAAAATCGCCGACGACAACATCAATTATCACTGGAACATCCTGAAGCTTGCGCGCGAGCGTCTCGCCGGCGGCAAGGGTTTGCAGAGCGATGTCGACCAGGTGCAGGAGCGCTTGTTCGGTGCCCAGGCTGCGCGCGCCGAGATCAAGCTGGCCTCCTACGAAACCGACGCCAAGTTCAAGGAGGCGGTCGGTGTGGAACCCGGCGTCACCGAGCCCGTCAACTATCCGTCCGGCATCCCCGCCAGCAAGCAAGCGGCGGTCGATCTTGCCAATGCCAAGAATCCGACGCTGGCGGCGAGCGATGCGGAAGCCGAAGCATTCGGCTTCGAATATGAACGCACGAAATCGGAACTTTTCCCGACGCTCAGCCTGGAGGGCAGCGCGCAGGTTGGACACGATCTCGATGCCGTGCCCGGGCGCAACGACGATTACGGGGTCAAGCTGAGGCTCACCTGGCAAATCTACGACGGAGGATTGCGCACCGCGCGCATCGGCGAGGCGAGCGCCAATGCCGCCGAAGCGCGGCTCAAGCACGATCTGCAATTGCGGGAAATCACCAAATCGGTCGAGGCGACCTATGGCAGGCTCCTGGCAAGCAAGGAACGCCTGGACGCCATCAACGAGCAGGTGGCCGCTGCCGAGCGCGTGGCCGCCAGCTACAAGAAGGAATACGAAGCATCGCGGCGCAGCCTGCTTGATCTGCTCGATGCGCAAAGGGCGGTGTTCACCAGCCGGTTCCAGCAAGCCAGCATTTCCGGGGTACGGTTGTTTACGGCCTATATGGTCAAGGCCGAAACCGGAACGCTGCTTTCCTCGATGGGCTTGTCGGCGCCGGCCGCAGATGTTGATTACGGCAATGTCTTTCTTCCAAGCAGCTTCAACAAGCCGTTGCAGATCGAGCCGCTGCGCTAGGTCCCATACTCAAAAAGGTTTCAGGCGTGGCGCGTTATCCTTAACGAGATTGTAATGCGGCTCAGACTTCCGGCCCGCTGAATTGGGCGATACGATAGACAATCGACAGATTGTCCAGCGGATGCGGGGTGCCGCCGGGCGGGAAGGTGGCAAGAATGTCGGACAGGTTGCAGGTCGACATGTCGGCCCTGCAGGAAACGCAGCCGGTACAGGAAGATAGCGAGAAGACCGCGGCCGGCGGTAATCTTCTCGACTGCCTGTCGCTGCTGTGCGGTCATTTCTCGCTGCCATACAACCGGCAAGCCGCCCTTGCCGACCTGCCCGACGGCGGAGAAGGTATCGATCCGGAGCTGTTTGCACGCGCGGCGGAAAATTGCGGTCTCAAGGTCGCGCTCGACAAGTCCCGCCCTTCGCGGGTTTCCCCGCTGGTCGCGCCTTTCGTCACCTTCATGAAGGACGGCAATGCGGCGGTTGTCGAGAAACTCGATCACTTCCGCCGTATTGCCTCGATCGTACTTCCAAGCGGGGAGGGGGAATCGGCCCCGGTTAGGCGCGACATCGCCTTTTCCCAGCTCGATTTCGAATCGAGCCGCCGCGTTGCCTATGTCACGCCGGCACATGTCGGCGCACCGCAGGACGCGGGCGAAAAGGAAACCCCGCTTGCCGGCGGCAATCTGTTCTGGCGGATCGTCGGAGCCTACTGGCCGAGCTGGGCGCTGGTCGCGGTTGCGGCCTGTTCGATCAATCTGCTGGCGCTCGCCTCGCCGCTGTTCATGATGAATGTCTATGACAGGGTGCTACCCAATATGGCGATTCCGACCCTGTGGGCGCTGGCGGCGGGCGTTGTGATCGCGCTGTTCTTCGATGCCGCGCTCAAGTTGTTGCGCGCCTCGCTGCTCGACCGGACGGGCAGGAGGGTGGACATGCGTATCAGTTCGGAAATGTTCGCCCATGTGCTGAGGGTGCGGCTCGACCATTTTCCGGCGGGTACCGGCGGACTGGCGAATGCGATCCGCGAAATCGAAACGGTGCGCGATTTCTTCACCTCGGCAAGCCTGGTCGCCGTAACCGATTTCATCTTCATCGGCATTTTTCTTGTCGTGCTGTGGCTGATCGCGGGGCCGCTGGCGCTGGTGCCTGCCGGCGCTGTTTGCGTGGTGATCGTCGTGACATTACTGTCGCGCCTGCCGATCGCGCGCTCGGTCAGGCAGTCGGCGGGCCATGTCGCGGCTCGCCAGACCCTGCTGGTCGAAAGCCTGACCGGGCTGGAGGCGCTGCGTCTCGTCGGCGCGGAAGGCAAGCGGCAGTTCCTGTGGGAGCGCGTGGTGGCCGCCGCTGCCGACGGTGCGTCGCGGGCCAAGGGCTGGGCTTCGCTTGCCAATGTTACCACCGGCTTCGTGCTGCAGATGGTTTCGGTGCTGATCATCACCTGGGGCGTGTTCTTGGTCATGGAAGGGCGCATCACCGTCGGTGCGATGATTGCCGCCAACATCCTGTCGAGCCGCGTGCTGCAGCCCTTGTCGAATATTGCCCAGACGCTGGCGCGTTCCGGACAGGCGTTTCAGGCGATGCGCCGGCTGGCCGGTCTCGCCGAACTGCCGCGTGAGACCGGTATCGAGGCGGGGGGCGCAATGATTGAACAGGGTCGCGTCGAATTCCGCGATGTCACTTTCGCCTATCCCGGCATCGACAAACCCGCGCTGCGCAGTCTTTCCTTCACCATCGAGCCCGGTGAAAGGATCGGCCTGATCGGCGTGGTCGGCTCGGGCAAGTCCACTATCGGCAGGCTGCTGGCCGGTCTTTACGATGCGCAGGAGGGCACGCTGCTCGTCGACGGACGGGATATCCGTCAGTATCCACGTGCCGCACTGCGCGACAGGGTTTCATGCAGCGGCCAGGATTCGGTGCTGTTTACCGGCACCATCCGCGACAACATCGCGCTCGGTGCACATGAGGCAAGCGACGCCGATATTGAGGCGGTAAGCGAGCTTGCCGGGGTTACCACGTTCACGCGCACACTTCCGCTGGGACTTTCCACGCCGGTAACCGAGCGTGGCGGCAATCTGTCTGGCGGCCAGCGACAGGCGATCTCACTGGCACGCAGCCTGTTGCGCATGCCGAAGGTCATCTTCCTCGACGAACCGACCAGCGCCATGGATTCCACCCGCGAGGCGGATTTCGTGTCGCGCCTCGACGCCTATTGCGGGCGGGAGCGTACGCTGATCGTCGCCACCCACCGGATGAGCCTGCTCAGTCTTGTCGACAAGGTGCTGGTGCTCGACGGCGGCAAGCTGGCGCTTGCCGGAACGCGTGACAAGGTGATGGAAGAACTGCAGAAAATGCAGGCCAGAGCAAAACCAGTTGGAGCACTGACGTGAGCGGTCGCGGCGCATTGCTGTTTGCCAACGATGTACGCACGGCGCGCGAAAAGGACCTGCCGCGCACTGCCGCCATGCTGGTGATCGTGCTCGCTGCTATGATCGCCGGCTTCATCACCTGGTCGCGCGTTGCCGTGCTCGACGAGGTGACGAGCGGTACGGGCAAGGTGGTGCCTGCCCAGCAAATCCAGGTCGTCCAGTCGCTCGAGGGCGGCATCGTCTCGGAAATCCTGGTGCATGAGGGCGAACAGGTCGAAAAGGATCAGGTGCTGATGCGTCTCGACGAAACGAGCCAGGGCTCCCGGCTTGGCGAATTGTCGGGCCAGCGCTATGCCGGCCTGGCGCGTATTGCGCGGCTCAGCGCGGAAGCCGAGGGCAAGGATGCGCCGGAATTTTCAGAACGGCTCAAGATCATGGCGCCGGATCTCATCGAGGCCGAAACCGAGGCCTTCCAGTCACGCCAGCACGCGCTCGAGGGCCAGCGCAAGGTGCTCGAACCGCAACTGGAGCAACGCCGGGAGGATCTGGTTGAACTTCAGCAGAAGCAAAAGAAACTCACCCAGTCGCTCGAATTGCTGGAGCGCGAATTGAAGCTGACGCGCGATCTGGCGGATAGCGGCGCGGTGCCGGAACTGGATCTCATCCGGCTGGAGCGCGACGCGGTGGAGGCGCGCGGCGACCTGGACGAGACGGCGGCGCGCATGAAGCGCACGCAAGCCGCGATCAAGGAATACGAAAACCGGCTGGCGAGCCTGGACGCGGATTTCCGGGCATCTGCGCGTGTGGATCTGGCCAAGGAGATGGGTTCGCTCAAGGTGATCGGCGAATCGATCACCGGCGCCGAAGGCCGGGTCGAACGCACCACCATTCGCGCGCCGATGCGCGGCGTCGTCAACCGCATCGCGGTTACCACGATTGGCGGCGTGATCCAGCCCGGTGGGGCGGCGCTCGAAATCGTGCCGCTCGACGACAAGCTGGTGATCGAGGCGGCGATCCGGCCGCAGGACGTGGCGTTCATCCGCGTCGGCCAGGAGGCGAATGTGAAGCTGAGTGCCTATGACTATACGATCTATGGATCGCTCAAGGGCAAGGTAACGCAAGTGGGCGCCAACACGCTGACCAATCCGCAATCGGGCGAACCGTTCTACCGCGTGGTGATCGAGACGGAATCGACCACGCTGGAGCACAGGGGCGCCGCACTCGACATCATTCCGGGCATGGTTGCGACCGTCGATATCAAGACCGGGAGCAGGACTGTCTTCGACTATCTCATCCAGCCGCTTAACCGGGTGCGCCACGAAGCGTTGCGCGAGCGCTGAGACACGCGTTGCCGCTATTTCTCGGTGGCGTCGTAGACGGCGTCCCAGTCCTTGCCGGGCGGATTGGCGCGATACTGGGCGATGCGCCTTCGATAGACGTCGAGGTAGTCGTCAAGCGGGATGTCCATGGTCACGGACAGCTTTTCAAGCGCGGCAATCGCCTTTTCCGCCGCTGCCCATTTCTGGGTGCGGTAGGCGGCAAGCATTTCGGCGTTCCCTGCCTTGACCGCACCGAACACTTCACTTGCCGCCGTTTCCTTGTCGCCCAGAAGCGTGTGCAGACGTTCGGGCTCGGCCTTGCCCTTGACGCGCACCTGATCGATTTCGATCATGGCGAATTCGGCTTCAGCCGCCAGTGCCGTCGTCTCGCCCAGAATGATCGGCACGCCGAAGGGCTTGGACTGGCCCTCAAGGCGCGAGGCAAGGTTTACCGCGTCGCCGAGTGCGGTGTAGTCGAAGCGCATCTCGCTGCCCATATTGCCGACCACACAGTCGCCCGTATTGATGCCGATGCCGATATTGATCTCGTGGTAGGAGCCGCCCGTACGGTTGATTTCGGTGCGCGCCGTAGCGTTGAGTTCGGCGACGCGCTGGCGCATCAGCAGCGCGGCGCGACAGGCACGCAGCGCGTGGTCGGGAGCGTCCACCGGCGCATTCCAGAAGGCCATGATCGCATCGCCCATGTATTTGTCGATCGTTCCCTCAGTTTCCAGAATGGCGTTCGACATGACGGTCAGGAAGCGGTTCATCAGCCGGGTCAGGCCCTGCGGATTGGCCTTGAAGCTCTCCGAGATGGAGGTGAAGCCGCGCACGTCGGTGAACAGCACCGACAATTGTCTCGTCTCGCCCCCCAGCACCAGGCGCGAGGGGTCGTCGGACAATTGTTCGACCAGCGCCGGCGACAGGTACTGGCTGAAGGCGGAACGGATCTGGCGCCGCTGCACCTCCTCGCGCATGTAGTTGGTGGTCGCCATCATGATGAACAGCGCCGTTGTCGCGGCAAAGGGGTAGCTGGGGTCGACGAGCACATGGTTTTGGACGAAGGCCCAGTAGGAGCCGCCGATGAACATCGCCTGGCAGGCGATTGCGGCGATGGCCGCCCAGACCGCGCCCATGAGCGGCACGAGCCAGATGATCAGGACGCCGGCGAAGGCGATGAAGATCAGTTCCATGCCGATCGCAGTATAGGGCCGGGTCAGGAACTGTCCGGTCAGGATGTTCTCGATGATCTGGGCGTGGATCTCGACCCCCGGCATGGCAGCCTCGACTGGCGTGGCGCGGTAATCCTCGAGCCCGACGGCCGAGGTGCCGACCAGCACCATCTTGCCGGCGACGGCATCGGGCGGCGCCTCGCCCGAGAGAATATCCGCGGCCGAAACGTAGCGGCGCTGATCGGTGCGGGAGAACCATGGCCAGACCATGCCGTGCCGATCGGTGGGAATGGCAACGCCGCCCACGGTCACCGATTTGATGCCGGCGCTATCCGTGGTCAGGAAGAAGGCGGATCCGCCCGTGGCGATACGCAACACCTCCGTCGACAGGGCCAGCCGGTAGCGGTCCGCCACGAGCATGACGAGCGGCACGCGGCGGTAGATTCCATCGGGATCGGGAACGACGGTGAAGACGCCGCGCCCGGCCGCGGCATCGCGGATTGCCGGCATGTTCTGGACCAGCGAGCTGTAGGAAGTCAGGAAGGGCGCGGGGTCCTCGCCGCGGATCGCATAGGGAACCTCGTCGACCTTCTGGTCGAACTGGTCGGCGGCGGGCAGGCGGGCGGCGGTTTCGCCGACAACAACTCGCGAGGCGGCGATGGCGTGGGCGAGCGCGGCCTCGTTATCGGGCAGCCGCAGCAGTTCCATGCGCGCTGCTTCGGGCAGATCGGGATTGTCGGCGGCGATACGCGCCGGCGACAGGCGATCGGGCTCGGCGAAGACTATGTCGAAACCGATATCGAGCACACCGGCGGCGGACAATTTGTCAATTAGTTCGGCGATACGCGTGCGTGGCCACGGCCACTGGCCGTATTTCGCGAGGCTTTTCTCGTCGATATCGACAATGACGACCGGCGCCGGCGCGTAGGCTCGCGTGTTGATGCGCTGGTAGAGATCGAAGCTCTGGTTGCGGATGGTCGAGATGAAGACCGGATCGTAAATCCGCAAGGCTATGATGATGGCAAGCAGACAAAGACCCAGAACCCGCGCGAGAGAAAATCCAAGCGCGGTACGCAATCGCCCCATCAAGTGGCGCATCAGCCCACCTCGGTGGCGGCGCTCACCTGAACAGAGTGGCCGGCATCGTCGAACACGATATTCATGACGACATCTTCCGGATTGTCATTGACGATGGCGGTAGCCGCCACCTGCATCGCGGCGTCGCCTCCGGGACCGTCGGCGTCGACGCTTACATGCACGACGGTCTTTGGACCGTCATCACTCGCCACTGTGGAGGCGGTGATCTGGACAAAGGCATCCGGATTGCCGGTGTCGAAGGCGGCGGTCAGCAGTCTGGAAATGTCGAGCGAATCCTCATCCGTATTGAAGTCGGTGATCAGGTCCGGCGCATCAGCAACAGGCGTGCCGCTGTCGCCCGGCAGCGGGAAATGATCGATGACGAACAGATCGTCGCCCCCGCCGCCTGCCAACTGATCGTAGCCAAGACCGCCGATCAGGATGTCATTGCCCTCGCCGCCATCGAGTTTGTCATTGCCGGCAAAACCCATCAGCAGGTCATCGCCGCCGAGGCCGGAAATCTCGTCGCCCATCAGGCCTGCCGCCAGGAAGTCATTGCCTTCGCTGCCGGTGATGTCGAGCGATGAATCGCTGCCGCCAATCGTGTTGTGAATGGTAAAGCTCTGTGTTTCATCGCCGAGGGCGCCATCGGTGTCGAAGGTGGCGATCGCCGTTAGCGTATTCAGTGCACTGTCGTCGCCGACCCAATGGGCAAGCCCGTGCAGCGCCTCGATCGACAGGGAGTAGCCCGAACCGTTCTGGACGAGGTCCGACTGGTCGGCGACGACGACCGGGTCGCCGCCATTACCGTTGTCAAGCGTCAACTGGAAATCGACAAGGTCGACACCGAAATCCTGCGGCACGGAGAATGCCGCGGACAGGTCATCGGCTGAATCGACCTTGACCGGCGAATTGTCGCTGTCGATTCGGTTGAGCACCAGATCAAGGGGAGCGGTGGAGTCGATTTCAAAGGCGGAAACGTAGGCGATCTGCTGCAATTGGTGCGCCAAATCGTCGATCGAACCCTGGCCTCTTCCGTCGGAAGTCAGGATGACGAAATTCTGGTCGCCCGCCTGACTCTCGTCCTGGAGAAAATCCAGCATGGCCTGCAACGGATGATCCAGGTTCGTTGCGCCACCGGTGTACGGGAATGACGCGGCAACATCGTCGAGTCTGGAATCGTACAGGTCGATACCTGCCAAAAATTCGGGGGATGAGGTCACGATGCCTGAAAACTGGACCATCTGGACATCGACCTGCATGGCCGATCCGTCAAACTGCGCGCGAAGGTCGTCAATGGTGTTCTGGATGGCCTGCATCTGCAGGTCGTAGCGGGTTTCGGTCGCATCGGGGCCGACATTTCCCATGCTGCCCGAAGCATCGAACGCAATGGAGACGTTGATGTTGGTAACCTGCGGATCGCTCACATTGATCTGGAAATCGACGAAGGTCGAATCATTATCGGTCTGCGCTTCGCTCGTCAGCACCATGTTGACCGACTGGCCGTAACTGGTATCGAAGGTGTCTTGGGCAACCGCCAGACCGAGATCGTGGACGTCGATGTCGTAGGTGGCCTGCGCCGTGCCGCCGACACCGTCGGAGACGGCATAGGTGAAGCTGTCGGCTGTGCCAATGGCGTCGGCACTTGGCGTGAAGGTGAAACTGCCGTCGTCGTTGAGATCCAGCGTGCCGTATTGCGGGCCGGCGACCAGCGAGAACGTCAGTACGCTTCCTTTGTCGACATCGGAGGCTTCAAGCTGGCCGGAGATCGGCGTGAACTGGTTGGTGACGATGTCGCCGCCCACAGCCTCGGGGGCGTCGTTGACGCCGGTGACGGTCACCGTAGCCGTAGCGGTCGACGTTCCGTTATGGCCGTCATCAACCGTATAGGTGAAGCTCGTGGTTGCCTCTTCTGGGTTTCCCTGCGAGTCGATACCCAAATAGTCGAATTGTCCGTTCGGATCGAAGGTGAAGGTGCCGTTGCCATTGTTGGTGACCTGGCCGAGCGTCCCGGTGGTATCGACCGAAAAGGTATGGCTGTCGCTGGTGTCGACGTCGGTGAAGCTGGCGGCGATCATGGTCTGGCCGTCCTCGTCGACCTCGCCCGTCACGTCACTGGCGGACGGGGCGTCATTCTCGCCATCGATCGTCACCGTCACCACCTGGCTGGCACTGGCGCCGTGGCTGTCGGCAACGGTGTAGATGAAACTGTCGGTTGTTTGTTCGCCTTCGGCCAATGATTCGAACTGGTGGTTCGGGTCGTAGGTGAAACTGCCGACAGTGGGATTGAGGGTGACCAAGCCGATCGTGTTGGTCGTGTCGATCGAATAGGTCAGTGTGTCGCCGCTGTCCGGATCGGACACGCCGGGCGTAACCGTTCCGCCGTCGCTGTCCTCCAGGAAACTGGTATCGATCGGGTTGATAACCGGTGGATCGTTCTGACCGGTGACGGTGAATTTCAGCGCCTCCGGCTGGCCGGTGCTGTCGTCGATCGGCGCGATGGTCAGCGTGACGTCGCCGGTCTGACCCTCGCCCAGTTGCAGGTAGTCCGGACCGAGGCCCTCGATGGTTAGCGTCGCGAACACATGATCCGGATCGGCGGAGCCGTGGTTGCCCGGATCGGTGGAGCCGTGGTTCTCACCGCCCTGGTTCTGGTCGTTCTGGTCGTTCGGCTGGTCGCCAGGGCCCTGGCCGTAGGACTGGTAGGTCGAGTTCAACAGGTCGTTGAATTCGCTCTGCAGCGCCGGGTCGACCAGAAGCTGTTCGAGCTGGCCGTTGACGCCCGACAGATTGTAGACGAAATCGGTGGTCGAAACGGTGCCCATCACCTCGCCGGTGACGAGGTTGATGATCTGGTATGCGCCGACCTCGCCATTGGGGTCGGGTGCGATGCCGAAAGTGGTGACGGGAGTTCCGTCCGGACTTATGGTTGATGCGTCAATGTTGACGACCGGCGTCGTACCGCGAATGCCCATGGTGGCGACCGGCGTTTCGGCGCGCACCGTGCCGGTCTTGGCCACGAGCCCGGTGGTGAAGACGAAGGCGCCCTGCACCAGGTTCAGCACCATGGAGTTGTCATGGGCGTTCGGATCATAGACCAGTTCGTCCAAGATCATGCGGGCATTGGCCGACATGGTCAGCGCTGTGCCGTCGATGAACTTGATCGACATCTTGCCGCCATCGCCCGTCGAGATGACGTCGTCCTGGAAGATCTGCGCGCCGCTGCTGAGCGCTGCGGTCGTGCCGTCGGCATGCTGGACGCTGGCCGCGCCCTGCAGGAGTGAAACCTGACCGATCGGATTGCTGGCGGTGCTGCCGCCGGCCTGGGCATATTGTGCAGGCGAAGCGGGCCCGGCGAGCAATTCGACGGCATGGCCGAGCAGCATGTTGCCGAAAGGCGAGATGAGCGCGGCGGGCTCGCCCTGGGCGAAATAGTCGGTGATCAGGGTTGTGGCGCCATCCGGGGCATGGATGAGCAGGTCGTGCCCGGCGCGCGAATAATCACCCTGGACCAGCGCTGTCTGGTCTATCTCGATGTGCGGCTGGCCGTCGGCGTCGATGACCGTTGAATAGTCGGACGTGTCGCCATTCAGCGGGCCGCCATGGGATGCGCGAGCGCCGTCCAGCGTCGGAATACTGTCAGATTCCGGCACAAGCAAATCGACCAGATCTGGATTCTGGCTCGTTTCCAATTCAACGTTCCCATCATCACGCCCCTGAGCGATGAAGTTAATGATATGCTAAAATACGACAAATGGCCATCGGCAATTGGAAACGAGGTTACCCGGCGCGCCACAGATGTGACCAAATGCACATCCTGCAGAAATACGTACTGTGATAATGGCCGTCGAAGAAATTATTTAGCCGGCAATTTTATTTCCGCTGGCAGAGCCGCCACCCAAATTGCCGGCCCTTCGATGGTCAATTGTCGAAGATCGCGACCGCGCGGGTGAAGCCGGCTGAAGCGCCCCTGATCTTGAAAGGAAAGCAGGAAACGGTGAAGCCGTTAGCCGGCAATTTGTCGAGGTTGGTCAGCTTTTCGAGATGGCTGTAGCCAATGTCCATCGAAGCGCGGTGACCTTCCCAGATGATCGAAGGATCATGCGTCTCGGCCCATTTCTTCGCCGTCAGCGAAAACGGGGCGTCCCACGACCAGGCATCGGTGCCGGTGACGCGCACCCCGCGCTCCAGCAGATAAAGCGTGGCCTCGCGGCCCATGCCGCAACCTCGATCGACATAATCGGGTTCGCCGTAGCGAGCGCCGGCGGCGGTATTGACGAGCACGATGTCCAGCGGTTGCAGATCGTGGCCGATACGCTCCAGTTCAGTCTCGACCTCGGCGGCGCTGACGACATGGCCATCGGGCAGATGGCGGAAGTCGAGCTTGACGCCGGGGTTGAAGCACCATTCGAGCGGCACTTCGTCGATGGTCAGTGCCCGCTCGCCGTGATTCATGGTCGAATGGTGATGATAGGGCGCATCGAGATGGGTGCCGTTATGGGTGGAGACGGTGAGCTGTTCGACCGCCCAGCCCTCGCCGCCCGGCAATTGATCGGCGGACAGTCCCTCGAAGAAGGAGGCGATCTGCGGGGCGGTCATCGAATGGTCGAAATAGGTGATCTCAGGCAACATGATCGGCGGATCGGAAGCGATGCCGGTCTCGAGCGCCACGGAAAGATCGAGATAATGGCGGGGCACGGGGTTTTCTCCTCCTGATGGTCCGACCGTTCCCGATCGCCTGACCTGCTTCAGACCGCAAAATCCGGATCGACATGGGCGCGGATGAGTGCGCGCAATTCGTCGATGCCAAGGAAGTTCTCGTTGTTGCCGCTGTGATAGTGGAAGCTGGCGGCCACCGGCTCACAGGCCTGATGCTTTGCATATTCCTGCGGCGTGACACCGCGCGTTGCCGGCAGGATGGCGTAATAGTCGCCGAGATTGACCGTGGTGGCGGCGTCGGCGGGCACGATCATCTCCTCGTGGATCTTTTCACCAGGCCGGGTGCCTACGATGTCCTGGCGAACACCAGGCGCGATCGCCTCGGCGAGATCGGTGATGCGGTAGCTCGGCAGCTTGGGAACGAAGATCTCGCCGCCGAGGCCGTTCTCCATCGACCAGAAGACCATCTTGATGGCTTCTTCCAGCGTAATGTTGAACCGCGTCATGTCGGGATGGGTGATCGGCAGCCTGCCCTCGCCACGCATCTTCAAGAAGAAGGGAATGACCGAACCGCGGCTGCCCATGACATTGCCGTAGCGCACCACCGAAAACCGCAGGGGGCGGGAACCGACAATGTTGTTGGCGGCGATGAACAGCTTGTCGGAGCACAATTTGGTCGCACCGTAGAGGTTGACCGGGCCGGCCGCCTTGTCGGTCGACAGCGCGATGACCATTTCTACACCGGTATCGAGGCAGGCATCGATCAGGTTCTGGGCACCGAGGACATTGGTCTTGATGAATTCGAAGGGATTGTATTCGGCTGCCGGCACCTGTTTCAGCGCGGCGGCGTGGACGACGATGTCGATACCCTCGAGCGCGCGCCTCAGACGTGCCTCGTCGCGAACGTCGCCGAGGAAGAAGCGCATGCCGGGATAGCGGTCGGTCGGGAATTCCTGGGCCATGTCGTACTGCTTGAGTTCGTCGCGCGACAAGACGACCAGCCGGCGTATCTCGGGATGGGCGTTGAGCACATGGCGAACGAAGTGCTTGCCGAACGAACCCGTGCCGCCTGTAATCAATACCGATTTGCCCGCAAGCATTGCCAGTCCCTGTGTGTTGTTAGCGTGGCCTTTTCGGCCGGCGCGGCAGCTTTATCAAGGCCTACTCTTGATTGAAAGTGTTTCGCGTGCCCGATGTGCCACTGTGTCAGGCAAGATGACCGGCCAGGCGGTAGGCGAACAGTCCGATCCATTCCTTGGCGAGGATGTTCATCTTCAGGAACTGGCCCGCCATGTCGCCGGTGAGCCAGGGGAAACGCAGGGGATCAGCGCGAAAATCGGTGGGAACGGGGATGACGTTCATGCCGACCTTGCGGAAGCAGCCGAGCGCCCGTTTCATGTGAAAAGCCGAGGTGACCAGCAGCCATGGATAGGATTTGTCGTCGCCGACAAGCGCGGCGGTATAGACGGCATTCTCCCAGGTGTTGCGCGAGCGGTATTCGAACTCGACACCATCCGTGGTGCCGTAAAGCGCTTCGATCATGCGCCGGGCGGCTTGCGCTTCGGGCAGGTTTTGTTGCAGCAGCGAATTTTCGCCGCCCGAATAGATCATGCGGGCACCCGGAAAGCGGCGTTTCAGTTCCAGCCCCTTGACGATGCGGTCTGCCGCCTCTCCCAGATGGTAATCGTCGGACTGTGCAGCGCTTTCAGCGGCAAGCCCGCCGCCCAGCACGATGATGCCGTAGGGGTCCTGCTTCAGAGGCTGGGCTGTGACGCTGATTTCCAGCCGGTAGAGCAGGGCGTCCGGCAGCTGGGTGAAGCCGATCAGCGCGAACAGGGCGGCACAGAGGGCGAACAGCCAGCCGGCGAAGCGGCGCCTGCCGAACAGCGCGAGTGCGCCGGCAAGCAGCGACAGCAGGAAAAGCGCGTTCAGCGGGCGGGCGAACACCCAGAAGATCTTGGAGGCGGCGAAGAACATCGTTTTCTTCTTTAAAGCAGGATGCGTTCGGGCTGAACCACGTTATGCGCCGGTGATCGGGACGGAGGCTTGTCGGCAATCGCGGCGTCATCCTCGGCCTTGTACCGAGGATCTAATGAACCGCCGGGGTTCGTTGGATGCTCGGGCCATTGCTGGAATTTGGCTCGAGCATGACGACGGTGGGCGGCTGGACCGCCATCATTCTCAACGATTTCTGCCGCGCAGGCGTTCGCGCAGCATGGCGAGCAGATTTTCCGCCGAATCGAGAATGTTGGTGCCCGGCCCGTAGATCGCTGCAACACCGGCCTTTTTCAGCGCGTTGTAATCCTGGCTCGGAATGACGCCGCCGCAGATGACGAGCTTGTCGGCGCCGCCACGCTTGCCGAGTTCGGCGAGCAGCATCGGCGCAAGGGTGAGATGGCCGGCAGCATGCGAGGAGACGCCGACGACATCGGCATTCTCCTCCATCGCCAGATCGGCGGCTTCCTCCGGCGTGAGGAAGAGCGGGCCGACGGCAACGTCGAAACCGAGATCACTGAAAGCCGAGGCGATGACCTTGGCGCCGCGGTCATGGCCGTCCTGACCCATCTTGACGACCAGCACTTTCGGCTTGCGCGACAGGTTCTGCGCCATCGCGGCGATTTCGCGCTTCACCGTCTCGTAGCGCTTGTCGCCCTCAAAGGCTCCGCCGTAGACGCCGGTCACCAGATGGGTGTCGGCGTCGTAGCGGCCCCAGGCGTTCTCCATGGCGGTGGAGATCTCGCCGACGGAGGCGCGGGCACGGGCGGCCTTGATGGCAGCGGCGAGGATATTGCCTTCACCGGTGCGCGCGACATCTTCGAGCGCCTTCAGCGTCGCCTGGCAGGCGGCCTCGTCGCGCCTGGCGCGCATGCGGTTCAGCCGGTCGATCTGGTTCCGGCGCACCTTGGCGTTGTCGATCCTGAGGATATCGATCTGGTCGGGCACGGTCGGCTTGTACTTGTTGACGCCGACAATCACTTCCTCGCCGCGGTCGATGGCAGCCTGCTTCCTTGCGGCGGCCTCCTCGATGCGCGCCTTGGGCAGGCCCTCGGCGACGGCTTTGGTCATGCCGCCATGCGCCTCGACCTCTTCCATCAGCGCCCAGGCCTTTTCGGCCAGTTCATGTGTCAGGCTCTCGACATAATATGAGCCGGCGAGCGGATCGACGACATTCGTCACCCCGGTCTCGTGGTTGAGGATAAGCTGCGTGTTGCGGGCAATGCGGGATGAAAATTCCGTCGGCAGCGCGATCGCCTCGTCGAAGGAATTGGTGTGCAGCGACTGTGTGCCGCCAAGCACCGCCGACATCGCTTCGAAGGCGGTGCGCACGATGTTGTTGTAGGGGTCCTGTTCCTGCAGCGAGACGCCGGAGGTCTGGCAATGGGTCCTGAGCATCAGGCTGGAAGCCCTCTTCGGGTTGAACTCCTTCATGATGCGGCTCCACAGCAGGCGCGCTGCGCGCAGCTTGGCGGCTTCCATGAAAAAGTTCATGCCGATGCAGAAGAAGAAGGACAGCCGGCCGGCGAAGGCGTCGACATCCATGCCCTTGGCGAGCGCCGCGCGGACATATTCGCGACCGTCGGCAAGCGTGTAGGCCAGTTCTTGGACCAGCGTCGCGCCGGCCTCCTGCATGTGGTAGCCGGAGATCGAGATCGAGTTGAAGCGCGGCATCTCCTTGGCCGTGTATTCGATGATGTCGGCGACGATGCGCATCGAGGGTTCGGGCGGATAGATGAAGGTGTTGCGGACCATGAACTCCTTCAGGATGTCGTTCTGGATCGTCCCCGACAGTTCGGAAGGCTTCGCCCCCTGTTCCTCGCCGGCGACGATGAAGGAGGCGAGGACGGGAATGACCGCGCCGTTCATGGTCATCGATACCGACATTTCCTTCAAGGGGATGCCGTCGAACAGGATCTTCATGTCCTCGACGGAATCGATTGCCACGCCGGCCTTGCCGACATCGCCGACGACGCGCGGATGATCTGAATCGTAGCCGCGATGGGTGGCCAGATCGAAGGCGACAGAGAGACCCTTCTGCCCGCCGGCGAGCGCCTTGCGATAGAAGGCATTCGATTCCTCCGCCGTCGAGAAGCCGGCATACTGGCGGATGGTCCATGGCCTGCCGGCATACATGGTGGCACGCGGCCCGCGCAGGAACGGATCGAAGCCGGGCAGGGAATCGAGTTCCTCGGCACCCTCCAGGTCTGCGCTGGTATAGAGCGGCTTGACGTCGATGCCTTCGGCCGTGTGCCAGGTCAGGCTCTCGGCGTCCTCGCCCTTCAGTTCCTTCGACGCGAGTTCGCGCCACTGGTCGAGATGCGGCCTGGGATTGTCCATTACGCGCACTCCCTCACTCGAATTCCATGATCACGTCGTCGACGGCGAGGCTGTCGCCGGCCTTGGCGTTGATCTTCGTGACTTTCGTCTTGCGCTCGGCGCGCAGGATGTTCTCCATCTTCATGGCTTCTACCGTGACGAGCGGCTGGCCCTCCTGGATCTCGTCGCCCTCCTTCACGGCAATGGTCACGACGAGGCCCGGCATCGGGCAGAGCAGCATTTTGGACGTATCGGCGGCCTGCTTTTCGAGCATCAGCCTGGCCAGTTCGGCCTCGCGCGGCGTGCGGCAGAAGACACGGAAATCGGCGCCGCGATAGCGGACGCGGAAGCCCTGCGCCTTGCGCTCGATCTTGACGGTGAAGGCGGAGCGCCCGATGCGGGCGCGGATCAGGCTGGTGCCCGGCCGCCAGCCGCCGAGATCGACGATGACCGGCTTGGCACCGACATGGGTCACCCGCAACGTTTCGCCGTCGCGCTCGATCGCCAGCGGGAATTCGTGGCCGTCGAGCGTCACCATCCAGTCCTTCGAAATCACGCGGCGGTGATGCTCCACCACGCCGGAAATGCGGGTGGCGCGCTGCTGGTAGACGAAATTGCAGGAAGCGGCGATAGAGGCGAGCGCCTCGCAGGTCTTCTTCGACAGCTTGACCCCGGCAAAGCCGTCCGGCCATTCCTCGGCGATGAAGCCGGTCGTCAACCGGCCTTTCTGGAAGCGGGAGTGCTGCATCACCGCCGACAGGAAGGGCAGATTGTGGCCGATGCCCTCGACCTCGAACTCGTCCAGCGCCTCGGCCATGGCGGCGATGGCCTGCTTGCGGTCGGGTGCGTGGGTGCACAGCTTGGCGATCATCGGGTCGTAGAACATCGATATCTCGCCGCCCTCATAGACGCCGGTATCGTTGCGAACCGTGACGCCGTTGTCCTGCCTGCCCTGCGGCGGCGGGGCGTAGCGCGTCAGGCGGCCGATGGACGGCAGGAAATTGCGATAGGGGTCTTCGGCGTAAAGGCGCGATTCGATCGCCCAGCCATCGAGCTTCACGTCCTTCTGCGCGATTTTCAATTTCTCCCCAGCGGCGACCCGGATCATCTGCTCGACCAGATCGATGCCGGTGATCAGTTCGGTGACCGGATGCTCGACCTGCAGGCGGGTGTTCATTTCGAGGAAGTAGAAATTCTTCTCGGCGTCGACGATGAACTCGACCGTGCCGGCCGAACTGTAATCGACGGCCTTGGCCAGCGCGACGGCCTGCTCACCCATGGCCTTTCGCGTCTTTTCGTCGAGAAATGGCGAGGGCGCTTCCTCGATGACCTTCTGGTTGCGGCGCTGGATCGAGCATTCGCGTTCGCCCAGCCAGATGCAGTTGCCGTGCTTGTCGCCGAGTACCTGGATCTCGATGTGGCGCGGCGAGGTGACGAATTTCTCGATGAAGATGCGGTCGTCGCCGAAGGAGGATTTCGCCTCGTTCTTGGATGACTGGAAGCCCTCGCGCGCCTCGGCGTCGTTCCAGGCAATACGCATGCCCTTGCCGCCGCCGCCGGCCGATGCCTTGATCATCACCGGATATCCGATTTGCCCGGCGATCTTCACGGCTTCGTCGGCCGTCTCGATCAGGCCCATATAGCCGGGCACGGTCGAAACGCCGGCTTCCGCTGCGAGCTTCTTCGAGGTGATCTTGTCGCCCATCGCCTCGATGGCTTTCACCGGCGGACCGATGAAGGCGACGCCTTCCTTTTCCAGCGCCTGCGCAAATTCGGCACGCTCCGACAGGAAACCGTAGCCCGGATGGACGGCCTCGGCGCCCGACTGGCGGATGGCGTCCATGATCTTTCCGATGACGATATAGGACTGGCTGGCCGGCGGCGGACCGATATGGATTGCCTCGTCAGCCAACTTCACATGCAGCGCGTCGCGGTCGGCGTCGGAATAGACGGCGACCGTGGCGATGCCCATGTCGCGCGCAGTGGCGATGACCCGGCAGGCGATTTCGCCGCGATTGGCGATGAGGATTTTGTTGAACATTCTTTTCCTACCCGAATGCGGATTTGCCGCCACGCCAATCCCTATTCGGCGGCCTCGATCTTGTCCTGGGTTTTCGTTTCGAAATCGGACGCGTCGTGGCGTTCGCGCAATTGTTCTGAGAGTTCGCCGAATGCCTTGTTGACCATCCTGCCACGCTTCACCGGTTCGCGCGCGTCGATCTCGTCGGTCCAGCGGGCCACATGCTTGTATTCGTGGACCTGGAGGAACTCGCCGGATTCATAAGCGCCGCCCGAAGCGAGCCGTCCGTACCAGGGCCAGATCGCCATGTCGGCGATGGTGTAGTCGTCGCCCGCCATGAACTTGTGGTCGGCGAGATGCCGGTCGAGCACGTCGAGCTGGCGCTTCACCTCCATGGCGAAGCGGTCGATGGCGTATTCGATCTTCATCGGCGCATAGGCGTAGAAATGGCCGAAGCCGCCGCCGAGATAGGGCGCGGCGCCCATCTGCCAGAACAGCCAGTTCATGGTATCGGCGCGGGCGTGCACGTCGGTGGGCAGGAAGGCGCCGAACTTCTCGGCGAGATAAAACAGGATCGAGGCGCTCTCGAACAGGCGGATCGGATCGCCGCCGCCCTTCGGCGCGTGATCCATCATGGCCGGGATCTTCGAATTCGGGTTGATGTCGACGAAGCCGGAGCCGAACTGGTCGCCTTCGTTGATGCGGATCAGCCAGGCGTCGTATTCGGCGCCTTCATGCCCGGCGGCGAGCAATTCCTCCAGCATGATCGTCACCTTCACGCCATTGGGCGTGGCAAGCGAATAAAGCTGCAGCGGGTGCTTGCCGACGGGCAGGACCTTGTCATGCGTCGGGCCGGCGACCGGGCGGTTGATACTGGCGAACTGGCCGCCGCTTTCCTTGTCCCATTTCCAGACCCTGGGCGGCACATAGCCGGCGGGCAGGTTCTTCTCGGGCGGGAACTTCTCTTCTTCGTCGGTCATGAAATTTCCTTTTGGGATTTCGTTACGGACATACCCTGAGGGAACTAGCGTCCGAATTTCCTTTTGTAAGGCATCATCATGATGGCCGAGGCCGCCGCCGCCGCGCCGAAGGTCAGCGCCAAAGGCGCGGTGATCAGCAGGATCGGCAGGAAAGGGTTGGAGGCATGCGCGATGCGGTCGCCAAGTCCGCCGATATTCAGCCAGATCAGCGCCGCCGCAACGCCGATGCCGGCGAAGACGCCGATCGCCGCGTTGAGCGCCAGAAAGCCCAGCATCTGCCAGTGATCGCGGCGGAGTTCCTCGGGGGTGGGTTCCCTGTCAGGGAAGGATGCTCGCATCGTGGTCCTCACAACGGAATGTTGTCGTGCTTCTTCCAGGGGTTCTGCAAATCCTTGTTCTTCAGCGACGCGAAGGCGCGGGCGAGGCGCTTCCGGGTCGAATGCGGCATGATGACGTCGTCGATGAAGCCCATCTCGGCGGCGACGAAGGGGTTGGCGAAGCGCCTTTCGTAGTCGGCGGTGCGCTTGGCGATCTTGTTCTTGTCGCCAAGTTCGGAGCGGTAGAGGATCTCGACGGCGCCCTTGGCGCCCATCACCGCGATCTCGGCAGAAGGCCAGGCATAGTTGACGTCGCCGCGCAGGTGCTTGGAGGCCATGACGTCATAGGCGCCGCCATAGGCCTTGCGGGTGATGACGGTGACCTTGGGCACCGTCGCCTCGCCATAGGCGAAGAGCAGCTTGGCGCCGTGCTTGATGACGCCGCCGAATTCCTGCGCCGTGCCCGGCAGGAAGCCCGGCACGTCGACCAGGGTGAGGATCGGGATCGAGAAAGCGTCGCAGAAGCGCACGAAGCGGGCGGCCTTCTTGGACGAGTTGATGTCGAGGCAGCCGGCCAGCACCATGGGCTGGTTGGCGACGACGCCGACCGTACTGCCCTCAAGGCGAATGAAGCCGGTGACGATGTTCCTGGCGTAATCCTCCTGCAACTCGAAGAAGTCGCCCTCGTCGGCGAGCTTCGTGATCAGCTCCTTCATGTCGTAGGGCTTGTGGGCATTGTCGGGGATCAGCGTGTCGAGCGAGTAGTCGAGTCGCTCGGCGGTGTCGAAGACCGGTCGGTGCGGCGGCTTCTCCCTGTTGTTGAGCGGCAGGAAATCGAAGAAACGGCGGAGCGAGGCGAGCGCCTCGACATCGTTGTCGAAGGCGGCGTCGGCGACCGACGATTTGGTCGTATGCGTTTTCGCTCCGCCCAGTTCCTCGGCCGTGACGATCTCGTTGGTGACGGTCTTCACCACATCGGGGCCGGTGACGAACATGTAGGAGGTATCGCGCACCATGAAGATGAAATCGGTCATGGCCGGCGAATAGACCGCGCCGCCGGCGCAGGGGCCCATGATCAGCGAGATCTGCGGCACGACGCCGGAAGCGAGCACATTGGCCTGGAAGACATCGGCATAGCCGCCGAGGGAAGCCACGCCTTCCTGGATGCGCGCGCCGCCGGAATCGTTGAGGCCGATGACGGGCGCGCCGTTTTTCATCGCCATTTCCATGATCTTGCAGATCTTCCTGGCATGCGTTTCCGACAGCGAGCCACCGAAGACGGTGAAGTCCTGGGAAAAGACATAGACCATGCGGCCGTTGATCAGGCCCCAGCCGGTGACGACGCCATCGCCGGCGAGCTTGGTCTCGGCCATGCCGAACTCGGTGGCGCGGTGGGTGACGAACATGTCCCACTCCTCGAAGGAGCAGGGATCGAGCAGGATTTCGATACGCTCACGCGCCGTAAGCTTGCCCTTGGCGTGCTGGGCGTCGATGCGCTTCGGCCCACCACCAAGACGCGCCTCCTCGCGGCGCCGGTCGAGTTCTTCGAGGATTTCGTGCATCGCGGTTCTTCCCGTTGGGCGGTCGTCGCGCCGTCCTGACCCTAGTTTATATCACACCAGTTCGATGGCCACTGCCGTTGCCTCGCCGCCGCCGATGCAGATACCGGCCATGCCGCGTTTCAAACCATGCGTCTCCAGCGCATTGACGAGGGTGACGAGGATGCGTGCGCCGGAAGCGCCGATCGGATGGCCGAGCGCGCAGGCGCCGCCATGCACGTTGAGCTTGTCACGCGGAATGCCCATTTCACGCTCGGCGGCCATGGGCACGACGGCGAAGGCCTCGTTGATCTCCCACAGATCGACGTCGTCGACGCTCCAGCCGATCTTCTCCAGCAGCTTGTTCATGGCGAACACCGGCGCGGTGGTGAACCAGCCCGGCGCCTGGGCGTGGCTGGCATGACCGAGGATGCGGGCGCGCATGCCAAGGCCCTGCTTTTCGGCTTCGCTCGCCGTCGTCAGGATCAGTGCCGCCGCGCCATCGGAAATGGAAGACGCGTTGGCCGGGGTGACGGTGCCGTCCTTCCTGAAGGCGGGCTTCAATTGCGGGATCTTTTCGGGGCGCGCCTTGCGCGGCTGTTCATCTGAATCGATTACCGTGTCGCCGGCGCGGTTTTTTACCGTCACGGGTGCTATCTCGCGCTTGAAGCGGCCTTCCTTCTGGGCCGCCAATGCGCCTTCCAGCGAGCGGATGGCGTAGGCGTCCTGCTCTTCGCGGGTGAACTGGTATTTTTCGGCGCAATCCTCGGCGAAGGTGCCCATCAACCGGCCCTTGTCGTAGGCGTCTTCCAGCCCGTCGAGGAACATGTGGTCCATGGCCTGGGCATGGCCGAGCCGGGCGCCAGAGCGCATCTTGGGCAGGAGATAAGGCGCGTTGGTCATCGATTCCATGCCACCGGCGACGATCGTCTTGCCGTTTCCAGCCTTGAGTTCGTCGTGCGCGATCATCACCGTCTTCATGCCGGAGCCGCACATCTTGTTGAGCGTCGAGGCTGGCACCGCATCCGACAGGCCGGCGGCGAAGGCCGCCTGTCGGGCCGGCGCCTGACCCTGGCCGGCGGGCAGGACATTGCCCATCAGCACTTCGTCGACGACTTCGGCTTTCGCGCCGGCGTCTTTCAGTGCAGCGGCAATCGCCGCGCCGCCAAGTTCGGAGGCGGTCAGCGAAGCGAATTCACCCTGGAACCCGGCCATCGGCGTACGCGCCGCGCCGGCGATAACGACTGTCTCGGACATAGGCATTCTCCCTGTTCAGCAGCGCCGGATTATCTGTGTTTGAAATCCGGTTTGCGCTTTTCGGCGAAGGCCGCCATGCCTTCGGTCTGGTCCTCGGTGGCAAACAACGCATAGAAGGTACGGCGTTCGAATTTCACACCCTCGGCAAGCGTGGTCTCGAAGGCACGGTTGACCGCCTCCTTGGCGACGATGGTTGAGGGCTTGGAATAGGAGGCGATGGTTTCGGCCGCAACGAGCGCCTCCTCCATCAATTTGTCGGCAGGCACCACGCGGGCGACGAGGCCGGCGCTTTCGGCTTCGGCGGCGTCCATCATGCGCGCGGTCAGGATCAGGTCCATCGCCTTGGCCTTGCCGACGGCTTTGGTCAGGCGCTGCGTACCGCCCCAGCCCGGAATGACGCCGAGCTTGATTTCAGGCTGGCCGAATTTCGCCTTGTCGGAAGCGATGATGAAATCGCACATCATGGCGATCTCGCAGCCGCCGCCCAGCGCGAATCCGTTGACGGCGGCGATCATCGGTGTGCGGGTCGCGGCGAAGCGTTCCCAGGCCGATTGCCGGTCGGCCATGAACATGTCCATGTAGGACTTGTCCGCCATCTCCTTGATGTCGGCGCCGGCGACGAAGGCCTTGTCGCCTGCGCCAGTGATGACGATGCAGCCGATGCCCTCATCGGCATCGAATTCGGTGACGGCATCGATCAAGCCGTGCATGACGTCGTGATTGACGGCGTTGAGCGCCTCGGGCCGGTTGATGGTGACGACGGCGACGCGGCCGCGCGTTTCGGTCAGAATGGCCTCGCTCATGTTCACATATCCCTCGCCTTGTCGAGGAAGCGGATGATGCCGGAGAAATCCGTGCCTCCTTCGCCCGCCTCGACAAAGGCATTGTAGATTTCGGTCGCGTGCCTGCCCATCGGCGTTGCGGCGCCGGCTTCGGCGGCGGCCTGCTGCGACAGATTCAGATCCTTAAGCATCAGCGCCGCGGCAAAGCCCGGCCTGTAATCATTGTCGGCTGGCGATTTCGGCCCGACATCGGGCACCGGGCAATAGGTGTTGACCGACCAGCACGAACCTGAAGAGGTCGAGACGACGTCGAACAGCGCCTTCTGCGACAGGCCGAGCTTGTCGGCGAGCGCGAAAGCCTCGCAGGCGCCGATCATCGAAATGCCGAGCAGCATGTTGTTGCACATCTTGGCGGCCTGGCCGGCGCCGCCCTCGCCGCAATGGACGAGACGCCCGCCCATCACCTCGAGCGCCGGGCGGGCCTTTTCGAGCGCGGCTTCCGAACCGCCGATCATGAAGGTCAGCGTGCCGGCTTCCGCGCCGCCGACACCGCCCGAGACCGGGGCGTCGACACTGAGAAGGCCGGCCTTCCCGGCCATGTCATGCGCGGCGCGCGCGCTGGCGACATCGATGGTGGAGGAATCGACGATGACGGTGCCGGGCGCGCATGCCGGGACGATCTCCTCGAAGACGGAAAGAACGATCTTGCCGTTTGGCAGCATGGTTATGACGATGTCGCGGCCGGAAGCTGCCTCGGCGGAAGTTGCGGCGATGGCGATGCCGGCGGCCTTCGCCTTGTCGAGCGCTGCCGGAACCGTGTCGAAGCCGGTGACCTTGTATCCCGACTTGACCAGATTGGCGGCCATGGGCAGGCCCATATTGCCAAGCCCGACGAATCCTATTTCAGTCATGAATTCCTCCATTCATTTCAGTCGGTCCGTTCAGGCCAGTTCCCGGATCGGCGCCAGCATGGCAGCGATCGTCTGCGGCGTGACGTCCTCGAGCCGCGCGGTATGCCAATTCGGATCGCGGTCCTTGTCGATCACCTGGGCGCGTACGCCCTCGACGAATTCGCCATGCGACTGGGAACGCCAGGTGAAGCGCAATTCGAAGTCGAGCGCCTCGCGCACGGTGGCGACCTCGCGGCTCATGGCGATCAGTTCGAAGGCGCAAGCGACCGAGAGCGGACAGCCGCGGCGCATCGCCTTTGCGGTCTTCTGCGGCCATTGCGAATCGTCGGCCTCCAGCGCCTGCACGCATTCCAGCGCTGAAGCACCTCCAAAAAACCGGTTGACCTCGGCGGTCAGTTCGGCGAGCGCGGAAGGATCGGTCGGTCTGGCAAAATCGCCGATGACGGAGGTCCTGCCTTCCTCGCACAGTTTTTCTTTGAGCGCCGGCCAGTCCGCCATCGGCACGTAGAGATCGGCGAAGCCGGCATGGATGGCGTCGGCGGCGTTCATGCGCGTGCCGGTGAGGCCGAGATATTCGCCGAACTTCCACGGCGCGCGGGCAAGCAGAAACGAGCCGCCGACATCGGGAATGAGGCCGATACCGCATTCGGGCATGGCGATCTGCGTCGTTTCGCAGACGATGCGATGCGAGCCGTGGCAGGCGATGCCGACGCCGCCGCCCATGACGAAGCCCTGCATCAACGCGATATAGGGCTTTTCATAGTCGGCGATCGCCGCGTTGAGGCGGTATTCGTCGCTCCAGAACTTGCGGCCAAAATCGAAATCACCCGCCTTGCCGTGTTCGTAGAGTTCCTGGATGTCGCCGCCCGCGCAGAAGGCTTTTTCGCCCTCGGCGTCGATGATCACCAGCGCGACTTCGTCGTCATCGCGCCAGTCGGCGAGCGCGGCCTCGATCGCCATCGCCATGTCCCAGGTCAGCGCGTTCAACGCGTCAGGCCGGGTCAGCGTGATGCGTCCGGCCCTGCATTCCTTGCGGATATGGATGTCGTGGCTCAATCACACCTCCGCCAGCATCTGGCGCGAGATGATGACGCGCATGATCTCGTTGGTGCCTTCCAGGATCTGGTGAACACGCAGATCGCGGACGATCTTCTCGATGCCGAAATCGGCAAGGTAGCCGTAGCCGCCATGCAATTGCAGCGCGTCATTGGCGACACGAAACGCCGTGTCGGTGACGAAGCGCTTGGCCATGGCGCAATATTTGGTGGCGTCGGGGGCCTTGCGGTCGAGCTTCCAGGCGGCCTGGCGCAGGAAGGTGCGCGCGGCCTGCAATTCGGTTTCCATGTCGGCGAGGCGGAATTGCAGCGCCTGGAACTCGGCGATCGGCTTGCCGAAGGCCTTGCGCTCCTTGACGTAGGCGAGCGCCTTGTCCAGCGCACATTGCGCGCCGCCCAGCGCACTTGCCGCGATGTTGAGCCTGCCGCCGTCGAGGCCGGCCATGGCGTACTTGAAGCCGGCACCTTCCTCGCCGAGCAGATGATTGGCAGGCACCTTGCAATCGTCGAACTGGACCTGGGCGGTCGGCTGCGCCTTCCAGCCCATCTTGCGTTCGTTTGCGCCGAAGGAGAGGCCGGGCGTGCCGTGCTCGACCAGCATGGCCGAAATGCCCTTCGGGCCGTCGGCGCCGGTGCGCGCCATGACAACATAGAGATCGGAATGGCCGCCACCGGAGATGAAAGCCTTGGCGCCGTTCATCTTCCACTGGTTGCCGTCACGCTCGGCCTTCGTCTTGAGCGCTGCGGCGTCGGAACCGGAGCCCGGCTCGGTCAGGCAGTAGCTCGCCAGCGTCTCCATCGTGCACATTTTCGGCAGCCATTTGCGGCGCTGCTCCTCGCTGCCGAAAGTGTCGATCATCCAGGCGCACATGTTGTGGATGGAGATGAAGGCGGCAATCGACGGGCAGCCATAGGCCAGCCCCTCGAAGACCAGGGTGGCGTCGAGCCGGCCCAATCCCGAACCGCCGACATCCTCCTTCACATAGATGCCGGCGAGGCCCAGTTCGCCGACCGAACGCACGACATCGATCGGGAAATGACCGGTCTCGTCCCACTCCACGGCTTTCGGAGTGAGGTTTTCATCGGCGAAGGAGCGGGCCATTTCATAAATGGCGGTCTGTTCCTCACTCAGTGCGAAGTCCATCATTTTCGCGAATAGTATTCTTCTATTTCTTCGGCAAATTTTTTCATCAGAGGCTCCTCATCATACAGCGCGGAATAGGCTCTATAATCCTTCAGGGCTTCGCTCTTGCTTGCATAAAGACCGTTGTTGATCCGGTGCCTCAGGTCCTGGAGGGATGCCTTTCGTCCTTCGGACCAGATTTCGTTGTGCAATTGCGAGGCCCTCATGCCACTCACCCGTGGCGTGAACGCATGCCCGAATGTGTAGAAGGCAGATTTCAATGCCTTTACGGTCAACGACCAGTTGTTGGCGAAGTGTTCGCCGAAGCCAAGTCCATGGCGGAAAAGGTGTTCTTTCATCATGATGTAGACCCTCGGTTCGTGTGCGAGTCGAGGCTACACCAGCTGTCAAGTACATGGTCCGTCAGTTCATTGTCGGAATGGCGAAGTCCGCACCGTCCTTGATGCCGGACGGCCAGCGCGAGGTGATCGTCTTGGTGCGCGTGTAGAAGCGGAAGGCGTCGGGGCCGTGCTGGTTGAGGTCGCCGAAGCCGGAACGCTTCCAGCCGCCAAAGGTGTAATAGGCGAGCGGCACGGGGATCGGCACGTTGATGCCGACCATGCCGATATTGATGCGCGAGGCGAAGTCGCGGGCGGCGTCACCGTCGCGGGTGAAGATCGCGACGCCATTGCCGTATTCGTGGCTCATCGCCAGATCGAGACCTTCCTCGTAAGTCTTGGCGCGCACCACAGACAGGACGGGGCCGAAAATCTCGTCGGTGTAGATCGACATGTCCTTCGTCACATGGTCGAACAGGCAGCCGCCGATGAAGAAGCCGTTCTCGTAGCCCTGCATCTTGAAATTGCGGCCGTCGACGACGAGGTCGGCGCCTTCCGCCACACCCTTGTCGACATAGCCCTTCACCCGGTCATGGGCGGCCTTGGTTACCAGCGGGCCGAAATCGGCATCGTCACCGGCGGTGTAAGGCGCGATCTTCAGGTTTTCGACGCGCGGGACGAGCTTTTCCATCAGCTTGTCGGCCGTGCCCTCGCCGACCGGTACGGCAACCGAGACCGCCATGCAGCGCTCGCCCGCCGCGCCATAGCCGGCGCCGACCAGCGCGTCGACGGCCTGGTCCATGTCGGCGTCGGGCATGATCAGCATGTGGTTCTTGGCACCGCCGAAGCACTGCACGCGCTTTCCGGCCGCGCAGCCGCGCGTATAGACATATTCGGCGATCGCGGTGGAACCGACGAAGCCGACCGCCATGATGTCCTTGTGGTCGAGGATGCCGTCGACAGCTTCCTTGTCGCCGTTGACGACGTTTAGGATGCCCGCCGGCAGGCCTGCTTCCAGCATCAGTTCGGCCAGCATGATCGGTACGGACGGATCGCGTTCGGATGGCTTCAGGATGAAGGCGTTGCCGCAGACGATCGCCGGGCAGAATTTCCACATCGGGATCATGGCCGGGAAGTTGAACGGCGTGATGCCGGCGACCACGCCGAGCGGCTGGCGCACCGAATGCAGATCGATGCCGGGACCGGCCCCTTCGGAGAACTCGCCTTTCAGAAGATGCGGCGCACCGATGCAGAATTCGGCCACTTCCAGCCCGCGGATCACGTCGCCCCTGGCATCAGGCAGGGTCTTGCCGTGCTCGCGCGACAGGGCTTCCGCCAGCTTGTCCATGTCGCGATGCAGGAGATCGACGAATTTCATGAAGACGCGGGCGCGGCGCTGCGGGTTCATCGCCGCCCATGCCGGCTGCGCGGCCTTGGCATTCTCGATCGCCGCGTTCAGTTCGGCCGCGCTGGCGAGCGCCACCTTCGCCTCGACCTCGCCGGTCGCCGGATTGAAGACGTCGCTGGTGCGCCCGCTCGTGCCCGCGACCCGCTTGCCGCCGATGTAATGGCCGATTTCCTTCATGATTTCCTCTCCCTTCGATCAGACTGCGAAAAGTGCCGGATCGTGTTTCGCAGCGTCTATAGCGCGGCAAAATTCGATCTCCAACACTGGATTTTCCATCACCGTTGTGCAGAAATGCACAAGCTCCCCTCGCGCCTCCATCGCGGAGTAGATCGCAAATGAACTGGGATGACTATCGCTTTTTTCTTGCCGTGGCCCGCTCGGGAAGGCTGTCGACGGCGGGCCGCCAGCTTGGCGTCGACCATGCCACGGTTGGCCGGCGCATCAAGGCGCTGGAGCAAACGCTCGGCGCCAATCTGTTCCACCGCTCGCCGCAGGGCTATCAGCTTACCGATGCCGGCCAGCGCCTGACCGACATTGCCGAGGACATGGAGACGGCGGCGATCGGCGCCAGTGCCGAGATCGGCGGCGGCGACAAGGTGATCTCCGGCACGGTGCGCGTCGGCGCGCCGGAGGGCGTGGCGGCCTATGTGCTGGCCGAAGCCGCGACCGAGATCTGCCGGGCGCATCCGCAGCTCGAACTGCAGGTCGTTGCGCTGCCCAGAACCTTCTCGCTGTCAAAGCGCGAGGCCGACATCGCCATCGCTGTTTCCGCGCCGTCATCGGGCCGGCTGAAATTCCGCAAGATTTCCGACTACACGCTGCATCTTTACGCGACGCGGACCTATCTCGCCCGCCACCAGCCGATCAAGACCATCGAGGATCTGAAGAAGGTGCGCGGCATCGGCTATGTGCCGGAATTCATCTACGACAAGGAACTCGACTACATCCCGCTGATCTCGCCGGCGATCAAGCCGCATCTGACCTCGACCAGCGTGCATGTGCAGCTTGCCGCCACGCTCGCCGACGGGGGGTTGTGCGTGCTGCACGATTTCATGGCGGCGCAATATCCCCAGCTCGTCAAGGTGCTGCCGGGCGACGTCTCGTTCACCCGCGCCTTCTGGTTCATCGTGCACGAGGATTATGCGCGGCTCGAACGCATCCGGGTCGTTTCGGACGCCATCGTCGACCACATGCGCCGCCGGCTGGCCGCGCCGGGGGAAGGGGTGCGGGAGGAGTTGGGGTGAGGGATACCGCTTGTTCGGTGCTAGGCTTAGGTCAGTGTTTCATTGATCCGTTTGAAAAGCGCTTCGAAAGCGTCCAACGTTTCATCTGAAAGCTTTAACACACGCGTTGCCCGCTCGCGCAGCAGAACCTCCGCCGGAGCGTTGTGGTAGTACCGTTCCACTCCTTCATATTGAGCAATCTGTCGTACAATTGGGTCAGTCCCCTTAAGGTCACTCGCCTTAATCTTTTTTCCAAATGCGGTGTTGTAGAGCGCTAGGTAGTCATCCGACGCCGAGAATTTTGTATCCGTTCAATGCCCTTGACTGCCGTCTGCACTGTTTCTGCTACCAGCCCCTGGTCGCCGTTAACCGAAGCACGAATTCGTGAGTCGCGCATTTGTTAGTATTCTGTTAATATTGTTTTTTCGCATATTTGGAAGGGTCGCCATGAGGCAGGCAAGGATCATTGCCGCCCTCGTCATGATATCTGCAGCCGCCAGCCCGGCACTTGCCGACAAGATCGGCGTTACTGTCGATGCCGCACAAACCGTAAGAGAGATCAGCGGTTCCAAGGCCCGGCTTATCGTCACGAATGCGGAGATTTACCAGAACGACCGCCTGAGGGCGAATGCCACCGGCAACGCCCAGATTCAACTGGTGGACGGAACCAAGATCGTTGTCGGGCCGAATGCCGACGTTCGGATTGACGACTTCGTCTACAATGGCGGGCCAACGCTGCAAAAGCTGACCGTCAGCGCCACACGCGGCGCTTTCCGGTTCATTACCGGGCGCAGTGCTCATTCCGCCTACAAGATCAATACGCCATACGGAACAATAGGCGTTCGCGGGACTGCGTTCGATGTCTCGATATCCGGAGGAGCAACCAACATTGCTTTGCTGAGCGGCGGCCTGAGGGTCTGCGACCGCAGAAGGGCATGCCGCGAGATCAGGAACCCGTGCGAGTTCGTGCAGATTGGCAGGCATGGTATCAATACGGGAAAGCTGAATTCGCCCAGTATCCGCACTTCAACCAAAAAACTCTTTCCGCTTCTTGCAAGCCAGGGGCAGTTGCGTCCTCAATTCCGGCAAATCCCGGCTGGCTGCAGCTTTGCGTATCTTTCACCGACTGTGCCGGTCGTGCCCACGTTCGTCCCCATTGTGGTGCCTGCCGTTATACCTGTAACCGTAACGCCTCCTCCCGTGGTCGACCCGGTGGTCACTGGCAATCCCGGCAACGACAAGGGCGTCGGCAATGCCGGGGAACAGCCGGGCAATGGCGGTTTCGGCAAGGATGGCGTGACCGGCAAGGGCAATGGCGGGACGAACAATGGCTCCCACTCGGCCAGCCATGGCAACAGCGCCAGTGCTCCGGGGCACAACAAATAACCGGGATGATGAACCTGCGAAAGCTGACGGTCCTTGCCCGTCACCATCACTGACGGCCGGCGCAAGAGGGACAAACGGCGCAGGTAAAAGGCGTGGAGTACCGGCCGTCAGGCCGCGTTATGCGGTGCAACGCCTTTGATGCCGTCGCGAACGAGCTTGTCGGCTGCTTCGGCTGGTACGGCCTTGCCGAAATAGAACCCCTGACCGAACTCGGCGCCGTCCTGCGTCAGTTCGTGTGCTGTTTGCAGGTCTTCGATACCTTCGGCGATCGCCGACATGCCAAGACTCTTCGCCAGTTCCAGCACCGAATGCACAATCCTGACCTGGTCGGCATTTGCGGTCATGGAGGTCACGAATGAGCGGTCGATCTTGATCTTGTCGAAGTGCAGTTCATGCAGATGGCGCAGATTGGAGTAGCCCGTTCCGAAGTCGTCGAGCGAAATCTTGATGCCGATATTCTGGAGTGCATGAAGCGTGGCCCGCGCCGCGGGAAGATCGTCGATCAGCGCCGTCTCGGTGACCTCGACTTCGAGGCGTGTCGGCGGGAAGCCGGTCTCCGACAGGATTGAAAGGAATTTCACCGGCAACAAGGGGTCGTGAATATGCATCGGTGAAAGATTGATCGCGATCGCGATCTCCGGCGGCCAATGACGCGCCGCAAGGCAGGCCCGACGCAGGAACGAATAGGTGAACTGGCCGATCAGATCGAGCTTCTCAATCACCGGAATGAATGTCTCCGGCTTGATCTCCCCCCTTGTCGGGTGACGCCAGCGCGCCAGGATCTCGAAGCCGGCAAGGCGATTTTCCGCGAGCTTCACGACTGGCTGGAAGTTTGGCTGGATTGCCTCGTCGATGACCGCCTGGCGGACATCTTCCTCCAGCGCCACCTTGTCGAGCAATTCTTTCTCCATGCCTTGCTGGAAAAAGCAATATCCGCCGCGGCCTTCCTGTTTGGCGCGATACATCGCCATCTCGGCAGCCCTGAGAAGCGTTTCCGGGTTGGAGCCGTCTGTTGGGCAAAGCGCAATCCCCACACTGGCTCCAACTTCAATGCGCCTTTCGGCCAGTTCAATCGGCTCCTCAAACCGGTCGACGATGCGCCTGGTCAAGCGAGCCGCGGCTTCGCCTGGATCCCCGGACGAACCGAGATCGAGAATGACACCGAACTCATCTCCGCCAAAGCGCGCTGCCGTGCCGTTCTTCCTGACGACTTCGGAGAGTCGTTTGGCGATTTCACACAGCACCGCGTCGCCGGTTGCGTGACCGTGAACGTCGTTAACCGGCTTGAACCGATCCAAATCGATACTCAGAATTGCAAATCTGCCGAGACTGCGATTGGCGCGGACAATTGCCTTTTCCAGTGCTTCGGTGAAAACCCTGCGGTTTGGCAGACCTGTAAGTGCATCATGCCTGGCAAGCGATTGCGCGAGTTCATGCGCCGCCCCGGTCGCCTCGTGCGCCTGTTTGAGGGCAGAAAGCTGTTGGGCGACCGTCTGTTTGGCAAGCCAAAGTTCGAGATGGGTGAGACCAACGGAGTAACTGACCGGGCCCGCGACAAACACCGCGATCGAGCAGGTTATCGACCAACTGCGGAGGGCGGTCGGCCAATCGTCAAAGAAAACCAGCTGATTGGCCACATCGGCGCTCAACGCCACCACAAGACACAGAAGCGTGGTGGCGATCACATAGGCGTGGTGATCGCGCCTGTTGGTAATAACCGGGCTTACCACCCCCTTTAAGGCTTTCCACAAAAATGACATCGCCTTTTCAACCGCATTTGATTGCCATTTGAAAACAGCATGTTAGTAAATACGGCTATTTGGTTATGTTAGTGTTCCGCGCATTAGTTAACGATCTTGAAATAAATCTCTTCATGGAAACACTATCGGCCTGGACAAGGCGGCATGCTCGACGTCGTCGAACACTTATGCCGGTGATTGCAGGCGCCGGGTGAGGGAGGTGGGCAGTCTTCAAGGCAGCCACAGCCAACATTCTGGCATTTAATTGGATTTTCGTGCCGAAACAGGAAGCTTTCTGGGTGTTTTGGTCAATTCTTGCCTTCCCGGATTCCGCGTAGATTGTCCGGAGAAATTGAGGTGGAACCGTTGATCCGGTCGGTGGCCACCATGCAGCGACGAGGAAATTGTTAACCGCAGGCCGGCAAGGCGCCGGCAGGGCGGTTTTGAAACCCGCCATACGTGCTATGGTTGCGGCGGGCTGGCTGCGACGGTGCGCCGACAGGCGCGAAACGAGGAACCGTGTCATGTCCAGAGCTGCCTTTTACCTGCTTTCCTTTCTGCTGCCGGTCCTGGCGTTCGCCATTCCGGCGCGCGCCGAGGTCACGATCTGTACGGAGATCACCAGCGTGCCGTTCACGATCACCCATTCGGGCGTCTATTGCCTGAAGAAGAACCTGATCAGCACCACCAGCCCGGCACCCGCCACCATGGCCGGCGCGATTGAAATCGAAGCCGACAATGTGACGGTCGACCTCAACGGCTTCTCGCTCATCAACAAGCTTGCCGGACCGGCGAACCGGATGAACGGCATCCTGGCGTTCCACCGCAAGAGCGTGACCATCCGCAACGGCCATATCGAAGGCTTTGCGATCGCCGTGCTGCTCGGCGGGATGTTCGCAGAGCGATCAAGGGTCGAGGACATCCGCGCCAACAACAGCAATTATCGCGGCGTACTCGTGGTCGGCGCCGACAGCGTGATCCGCGGCAACCACGTGACCCATGCCGGGCCGGGCGAACTGGACATCGAGGCAAGCGGCATCACCCTGCTCTACGGGGAGAATTCCGTGATCGAAGACAATGTCGTCTCGTCGGTGGCCGACACCGGGTCGGCGTTCGGCATTGGTGTCGGATTCAGCCCGTCGGTATCGATACGCGGCAACACGGTGTTCAACATCAGGAACGCGGCAAAGAAAATCGGCATCGCGGTCATTTCCGTCGCGCACGCCGACATCTCCGGCAATTATTTGCTCAACAATGTGGCGGGGAGCGCCGGAATCGCCGATCTGGGTTTTTCCTCGCATATCGGCTGTATCGGCAACGCGATTTCCGGGTTTGCACCGGCAACCAGCGGCTGCAGCACACTGGCGGGAAATACGGAATTCTGAGTCGTCTCATCATTTGACAGGCGCCCGGGTCCGCTTCCCGGTTCGGGCCGTCTTGCCCGAAGGCAGCATTGCGAATGGCAACGCCGTCCCTCGGAAGGGACGGCGGCGCCTGACGATCTGCGAACGGTTCAGTCCGATATCGGCCAGCAGGTAATCCGGCAGGCTCAGAAGATGACGATAATCGCGCTGGCGGCGACGATATCCCTGAAATCTGATCCAGAATGCCCGGATGGGGGATTTGCGCATGCGTCGGGTGCCGATGCCGGCATTGGCCGTGGTGGCTGAGATGACATTCATTTATCCCTCCTGCGTGAATTGGGCGCGCATTGGCAGCACGCGGTTACGATCGTTTGAACCCGTTCCCGGACGTCTCGCGCGGCCAGATCCAGACCGGCACATCCGGGAACGAAAGTTTTCAAAGATCGGAGCGTTGCGGTGGCGATTCGACCAGCGTGATCTCCAGACGGGTGACGCCGATATCGCGCAGCATGTGGTCGGACATGGAAAGCAGCGCGGCGCGGTCCCGCCGGGCTTTGTCCGCCAGCCGCCGGTCGGTGATAGCGTGCGCGCACCAGTTTCCCGCGGCCGTGATGGCGCTAACCGCCACCGATGTCAGGCCCCGCGCGATATCCAATCCGTAGGCGCGTTCCAAATGCATGATTGTTTGCGTTCGCATCGTTGTTCCTTTCGGGTCGGAACCGGGAGGCGCCATCGGCAAGGCGGATGACCATTCCAAACCCTCATCAAGGGCGGACAACCCGGCATGGTGATGTTTGATTG
>JAJDOK010000106.1 GCA_022340185.1 Salaquimonas sp.
CCGAGGGGAGGGACAAACTGGCTGGTGTCGAAGCGATGTTTTCTCGTGTTGAAGCCGAGCCTCTTGGCCGCGATCTCGAAACGTCTCGCGACCTGCCAGGCATAGGGGCCGGTACCCTTCATCCGCGTTCCCCATTGTGAATCGTAATCCTTGCCGTCGCGCATGGAGCGGATGAGGTTCATTACGTGGCGGTAGCGGTCGGGATAATGGCGCAGCAGCCAGTCGCGGAACAATGGACTTACCTCCAGCGGCAGGCGCAGCAGGACGAAACCGGCTTCGTCCGCACCCGCACCGCGTGCCGAATCGAGAATGCGCTCGATCTCGTGGTCGTTGAGCGCAGGGACCACCGGCGCGACCATGACCGAAACCGGAATGCCGGCCGACGATAGGTCGTTGATCGTTTTCAGCCGCAGCGACGGCGTCGCTGCCCTCGGCTCCATGGCGCGGGCCAGCCTGCGGTCAAGCGTGGTCACCGACAGCGCGACCTTGACCAGGTTTTTCTCCGCCATGCGCGAAAGGATGTCGATGTCGCGTGCCACCAGCGCCGATTTGGTGACGATGCCGACCGGGTGGTTCGCCACCTCCAGCACTTCCAGGATTTCGCGGGTCACCCGCCAGGTCTTCTCGATCGGCTGGTAGGGATCGGTATTGGTTCCCATTGCGATCGTCTTCGGCAAATAGCCGGGCTTGCCGAGTTCGCGTTCGAGCAATCGTGCAGCGCCCGGCTTGGCGAACAGCTTCGCCTCGAAATCCAGGCCCGCCGACAGGCCCATGAAGGCGTGGGTCGGTCGCGCGAAACAATAGATGCAGCCATGTTCGCAGCCGCGATAGGGGTTGATCGAGCGGTCGAAGGAAATGTCCGGTGACTGGTTGCGTGTTATGATGGTACGCGGCTTTTCCACCTGCACGTCGGTCTGGAAGGGTGGCAATTCATCGATGGTCTGCCAGCCGTCGTCAAAGACATGCCGGCTGATCGGCTCATAGCGTCCGCTCGGATTGATCCCGGCACCGCGGCCGTGCCGCCGCTCGCCATTCATCGTTTCCGCCGTACCGCCGTGGTGGCGGGCGAGCGCCGAGCCGGCGACGAAGGCCTCGTGGCTGGCGCGCATGGATGGGCTGACCATGCTGGTTTCACGCTGCGTGCGTTGCGTCCGTCTTGCCTGTTGCATGGCGCCCTCCTGATGGTCCTGCGATTCGTTCGATGAATTTATTCCTATATCCACAAAATGAACAAAACAAGAACAAAATGCAGTAACGTCGGATTTCCCTCGCGTCACAAGGGCTGTTTCGTGACAGTTTTGTGTTCTGCCTCTCGCTTTTGTGCGCCTTTGTGGAGTATGCAGCTTCGCCATGATAAGCGTCGTGATCGCAGTCAATGACGAGGAAGAGGGACTGGCCCGCACCCTGGCGAGCCTCGTTCCCGCTGTTGCCGAGGGCGTGTTGCGTGACGCGGTGATCGTCGATATGGGCGGCAGGGAAGCAACAGCAGCCATTGCCGATGCCGCAGGCTGCCATCACATCCAGGGTTCTGCGCGCGAGGGTTTTGGCCAGGCCGCCGAACGCACCAGTTCGGCCTGGATCCTGATGCTGAAGCCTGGCGTCATTCTTGAACACGACTGGTTCCGCGAAGCCGCCGAATTTGTCGAGCGAGCAGACACGTCAGGCGGAACCAAAAACCTGTGCGCGGCCTTTTCCTATTCGAGCCAGCGCTACGGCCTCGCCGCCCGGCTGGGCGAGGCATGGCGCTTCGTCAGCGCCAATTTGTTTGGCCGTGTCGTCGATGGACAGGGACTGATCGTGAGCCGCGAGGCAATGCGCCAGATGAATGGATCCGCCAACGGCATCCCGCCTCGTCCGCCCTCCGGCTCGCATCTTATCGTGCTGCGCGCCAAGGCGCATGTACCGGGTAACTAGCCCTTGCCGCGTTTCAGGTGCTCATCGAGCCGCGGCATGATCTCCACGAAATTGCATGGCAGGTGCCGGTAGTCGAACTGCTGCACCAGAATGCCGTCCCATGCATCCTTGCAGGCGCCGGGCGAGCCGGGCAGGCAGAAAATGTAGGTCGCCCCGGCAACCCCGGCCGTCGCCCGTGACTGGATGGTCGAGGTGCCGATCTTGTCGTAGCTGATGCGGTGGAAAACGATCGAGAAGCCGTCCATGCGTTTCTCGAACAGCGGTTCCACGGCTTCCGGAGTGACATCGCGGCCGGTAAAGCCTGTTCCGCCCGTGGTGATGATCGCGTCGATCGCTTCATCCGCGATCCAGGCGCGGATCTGCGCACGGATTTTTTCGACATCATCGGTGACGATGGCACGGTCGACGAGGCGATGGCCGGCCTTTTCGACGCGCTCTGCCAGCGTCGCTCCGGACTTGTCTTCGCCAATGCTGCGCGTGTCCGAAACGGTCAGCACGGCAATGCCGATAGGAATGAAGGGACGTGTCTCGTCGATGCGGTCCATGTTCCGGCCTTTCAGTCGGTGCCGCCGATTTCGGTGGGAACCGACCACCAATGCGGCGCCTTGTCAACGATGGCTTCGTGCGCAGCCCGCGTGTCTTCGGCAGAGCCGAACAGGCCGAAACAGGTCGCTCCCGATCCGCTCATGCGCGCCAGCAGGCAGCCTTTCTGATTGGCGATGGCCGCCAGTACCTCGCCGATTGTCGGCAACAACATTCTGGCCGGCGCTTCGAGATCGTTGCGCAGGCCGGCGAGGAAGACTGGATCGAACGGATTTTCCGGCAGTTCGCCAATCGGCGGATTGGTCTTGCTGGCAAGCGCGGTGAATACCTGTGGTGTCGCCATCGCCACACCCGGATTGACCAGCAGGGCATTGAACGTCCTGGCACGGTGGAGCGGTTCGACAATTTCGCCGATGCCCGTTGCCCGTAACGGTGCCGAGACAAGGCACATGGCCACGTCGGCACCCAGCTTTGCTGCCAATGTCTTGAGCGGAAATTGATCCGCAAGCTCCCAAAGGTCTCGCAGGCCATCGAGCGTCGCCGCCGCGTCGGCCGAGCCGCCGCCGATCCCGCTTGCAACCGGCAGGTTCTTTTCAAGCGTGATTGCCGCACCCGCTTTGCTGTCCGCCGCTTCGGCCAGCAGGCCTGCGGCCTTCAGGACGATATTTCCCTGTTGCGTCAGATCGCCGGCGAAAGGGCCGGCGAGGTTCAGGCTGATCTCGCTGTTCGTGGAGCGTTCGAATGTCAGTCGGTCGCCAACATCGGCAAATCCCGCCAGTGTGTCGATCCGGTGATAGCCGTCGCCACGCTGCCCGATCACATGCAGGGCCAGATTGACCTTCGCTTTGGCAAGGCGCTGGATCATGCCTGTCCTGCCTGCCGGCCTGATCCGTTCTGCTCCAGTTGCCTGTGCGGCGTCAGGTGTCTACTGGCTGCTGTCGGCCGTCGCCGGGCCTTTCTCGACCAGGCCGTTCTTGAGCTTTTCTTGGATCTTCGCTTCGTCCGCCGGTTCGGGCTTGAAGACGAGCGCATGATTCCACTGGAAGGTCGCCTCGAGCTTGCGCCCGACCTTCCAGTAGGCATCGCCCAGATGATCGTTGACCACCGGGTCCTCCGGCATCAGGTCAACCGCGCGCTCCAGTTCACGAACGGCGTCATCATATTTACCGAGCCGGTAATACGCCCAGCCGAGACTGTCGACGATGAAGCCGGAACGCGGTTTCAGTTCGACCGCCTTGCGGATCATGTCCATCCCTTCGTCGAGATGGATGCCCATGTCGATCCACGAATAGCCGAGATAGTTGAGCACGTCGGGCTGGTTCGGCGACAGTTCCAGCGCCTGTTTGAAATTGGGTTCCGCCTTGTTCCACTCTTTCAGGCGCTCATAGGCGATGCCGCGCCGGTAGAACAGTTTCCAGTCGATGGCTTGCGGTTCGCCCAGCCGTTCCACCGCGGTATCGTAGACCTTTGCGGCTTGCGGGTATTCCTCGTGCTGGCTCAGCACCGCACCGAGCGTCATTTCGCTGATCAGGTCGTTCGGGTCCTCCTCGACCAGCTTGCTCAGGATAGCCTTCGCCTCGTCGACTTTTTTCAGGTCATTGAGATTGAGAGCGTATTCAAGCTGCGCAGATCGCCAATAGGGCGATTGTTTGCTGATCCGTTCGTAATAGCTGTTCGCCCGCTCGTGGTTCTTCTGGTTCTCGAACACATTGGCCAAGCCTATCACGATGGCGTCGCTGCCCGGGTCGAGATATTCGGCAAGCTGTAGATAGTTCTGCGCAAACGGCGCGCCGCCCTGGCGCGAGATTGCCGAACCGACATTGTAGAACAGTTCCGCGCCGCCCTGCTGCGCCGAAGCGACCAGTGGCGCCAGCGGCTTGCCTTCGTCGAGCAGCTTGGCAAGCGCGAGGAAGGGCGGATGGTTGGAAAGGAGCTTCAGGCCCTTTTCCAGCGACTTGTGCGCCTCATCGGTCTTGCCGAGCCTCGACTGGGTACGGATCAGCGCTTCCAGCGCCCTCAGATAGGTCTCCGAAAGCACGGCCGCCGCCAACTCGTTTTCCGTGGCCGCCTGCAGCAGCTTTTCGGCTTCCGTGTCGTTGCCCGTTGCCGCCGCAATCAGTCCGGCGTGATAATTGCCGACAACCTTCACCCAGTCCGGGCCCTCGATCTTGCGCACATCCTTCAGCGCATTTTCCGGGTCGCCGGAGCCGAATTCGGCCCAGGCCGTGAGGATCTCCCGGATGATCCGGTCGAGATCGCCCCCGCCGGTCGGCTCATTCATCAGATCGATGACCTGGGACCAGCTCTTCTGGCGCAGTGCCTCGACGGCCAATACCAGGCGGATAACGCTTCCCTGCGCACCTTTTTGCGGCAGCTTGCGGCCGATCTCGACGGCTTCGGAGACCTGTCCGTTCGATGCCAGCGCCAGGAACAGCGCATGCTTCAGATCGGTATTGTCGGGATCGAGCGAGATAGCCCGTTCGTAGAAGGCGACGGCATTCTTGTCGTCATTGTCCTTCGAGGCAATTTGGGCGGCGAGATAGCTGCCTGCAAGCGTCGATTCGGCAATCGTCTCGGACAGAGGTGGCTCGCTCAGATCGGCTTGCGCATCGGCCTGGGCGATGAGGAGAAAGGCTGAGAAAGCAACCGCGCCCGCCATCAGCGGAAGGCGCAGCATTTGCGAAATGATCTTCGATGGCACGAACGGAAATCCTGATCCTGTTATTCGGAAAGCGCTATTGGTCCGCTGACTGCAGGCCGCCCGAACTTCCCTATTCGGTGCAAAGCATGGCGAATTTGCGTCGACGGCACAAGCTTCGCCTGTCAATTGATCCATGTTGCGGTTCAAATCTGCGTGTCAGGCCACCTGCGGGCTGTCGTCAAACGGCTCTTGCGACGCAAAACTCGATGACTTCGATCAGCGCATCCTTGTGCGCGCTCTTCTTCATGGGGGCCAGCGCGTCGCGGGCCATCTCGCCGTAGTGGCGCGCCCGCGCGATGGTGTCGCCGATCGCGTCATATTTGTGCATCAGCCGCACGGCTTCCGCCAGCCGCGCATCGTCGGCCTGGCTTTCGACCAGCGCTTCCTTCCAGAACTCGCGCTCACCGTCGGTGCCGCGCCGGTAGCTCAGGACAACCGGCAGGGTAACCTTTCCCTCGCGGAAATCATCGCCGACATTCTTGCCGAGCGCCGACGACGAACCGCCATAATCAAGCGCGTCGTCGATGAGCTGGAAGGCAAGACCGAGATTGGTGCCGTAGGAACGAAAGGCGCTGATCGTCGACTTGGCCGCATCCGCGACGATCGGTCCGACTTCGGCTGCCGCCGAGAACAGCGCCGCGGTCTTTGCCCGGATCACGGCGAGATATTCATCCTCGTTCGTGTCGAGGTTGCGCGCGGTGGTGAGCTGCATTACCTCGCCCTCCGCGATCACCGCCGCAGCATTGGAGAGCACGTCGAGCGCGCCCAGTGACCCTGTTTCGACCATCATGCGGAACGCCTGGCCGAGCAGGAAATCGCCGACGAGCACGCTCGCCTGGTTGCCCCAGACCATGCGTGCGGCAAGTTTGCCGCGGCGCATGTCGCTTTCGTCGACCACATCGTCATGCAGCAGCGTTGCCGTGTGCATGAATTCCACGCTCGCCGCCAGCAGGATATGATGGTCACCCTTGTAGTCGCACATCTGCGCCGCCGCGATGGTCAGCATCGGGCGCAGCCTTTTCCCCCCCGAATCGATCAAATGGCGGGCCACCTCGGGGATCATTTCGACATCGGAACCGGCCTTCGACAGGATGAGCTGGTTTACCCGCTCCATGTCGGGCCGCACCAGCTTGACAAGTGGTACGACGCTTGCGCGGGAGCCCCCGCCGCCTTCGATTGGGATAACGACACCGGACAAAAAGCCTCTCCTCGTTTCTCGCCGGCCAGTGCCGGTATCGGTGTTGATGAAAACCATAGGCGTAGCGCGATGCCGCCACAAGTGACAGTTTGGCTCACTTCGCACAGGGAATTCTTGCCATTTGGCATCGGCACGACCGGCTTTGACCGCTTGTGCGCATCGCCAAGCCGTGGAACACTGCGTTCCAGCCGCAAAGGGGCCGATGGCGGTAAACTGCAATTCGCGGAGAAATGATTGCGCGAACTGGTGCGGACCAATGACGCGGTGCTCTTGAGCTTCATCGAGGCGCTGCTGAAGGAAAGAGACATCGGCCATATGGTCCTCGACCTCAATATGAGCGTGCTGGAAGGCTCGCTCGGCGTGCTGCCGCGCCGGGTCATGGTCGAGGATGAGCGCTACCAGGAAGCAAGGCGCCTTCTCGGTGACGCCGGTCTCGACAAGGAATTGCGGCCGAAATGAACGTGTCTGAAAAGTCCGCATTGACTAGCCGGCGTGATGCCTTCTTCCGTGGCCGCTTCGAGGTGCTCCAGCCGACAGATCAGGGCCATCGCGCCGGTTCCGACGCGCTTTTGCTCGCTGCGGGCCTGATGGAAGGCGCAAGCGGGCTGCTTGCCGATCTTGGCGCCGGTGTCGGCGTCGCCGGCCTTGCTGCACTCGCGGCCAACCCCGGTCTGGAGGCGGTTCTGGTCGAGATCGATCCCGATATGTCCGATCTGGCGCGTGAAAGCCTCGAACTGCCGGCCAATGCCGCGATCGCCGGACGCGCGCGCGTGCTTAAAGCCGATGCGACGCTGACGGGCGACAAGCGCCAGGCGGCCGGCCTCGCCAACCATTCCTTCGACCATGTCATCATGAACCCGCCCTACAACCACGCCGGTCAGCGCCCCTCGCCCGATGAACTGCGATCGCTGGCCCACACGATGGGCGAGGGCGGCCTCGATTCCTGGCTGAGGACCGCCGCCGCCATATTGAGGCCCGGCGGCACGGTGTTGCTGATCTGGCGCACCGAGCGCCTCGGAGATGTTCTTGCCGGCATGCAGGGCCGGTTTGGCGCGATCTCGATCATGCCGCTCTACGCCCGCGAGGGCGAAGCCGCCTCCCGCATCGTCGTACGCGCCATTCGAGGCTCGCGCGCGCCGCTGTCGTTGTCACAGGGCGTGGTTCTGCACGATGCGGATGGTAGCCAGTCTCCAGTTGCCGATCAGTTGCTCAACGGCAACGCCCGCCTGCCATTCGCCGGCTGAGCGGCATCGATTCACATCGGATTGCCCTTGTAATGGTGGCCATTTGCTTCCATCTGCAAACGTGAAAATGTTTCATGATCTGGAAAACGCCTGATTGCCCCAGGGGTGAAAATGGACTTGAAGAATCTGATTCCGGCGCGCCTGCGCAAGGACAAGGTCGTCATCCCGGTCGTGCGCCTGTCGGGTGCCATCATGGCCGGCGGCAGTGTCCTTCGTCCGCCATTGTCGCTCGCCAATGTGGCGAACACGCTCAAGCGCGCCTTTTCCTACAAGCGGGCGCCCGTGATTGTCCTGTCGATCAATTCGCCGGGCGGATCGCCCGTCCAGTCACGCCTCATCCATTCGCGCATCCGCGAACTGGCTAAAAAACACAAAAAAAAGGTGCTCGTCTTCGTTGAGGATGTCGCCGCATCCGGCGGCTACATGATCGCGCTCGCCGGCGATGAAATCATTGCCGATGCGACCTCCATCGTCGGCTCGATCGGCGTCGTCTCCGCCGGATTCGGTTTCGACCAGGCGATTTCCAAATTGGGCGTCGACCGGCGCGTCTACACCGCCGGCGAGAACAAGGTGATCCTGTATCACTTCCAGCCGGAAAAGGAAAAGGATATCGCCTATCTGAAATCGCTGCAGGGCGAGATCCACCAGATATTCATCGACATGGTCAAGGATTCGCGCGGCACGAAACTCGCCGACAATGACGATCTGTTCTCCGGCCTGTTCTGGACCGGCGCGAAAGCGAAGGAGCTTGGCCTGATCGACGGGGTTGGCCTGATGGCTCCCGTCATTCGGGAGCGCTACGGCGACAAGGCCGAACTCAAGCTGGTTCAGCCGAAACGCGGCCTGTTCGGCCGCCCGCAGCCAGGTATCGCCGTCGGCGCACTTGCGACGGGACTGGATGACGGATTGCGTTCGGCCGGCCTCGGTCTGGCGGCGGGCCTGCCCGATGCGCTATTGGATACGGTTGCCGAACGCGCGCTTTGGGCGCGCTACGGACTTTAGGACTTATCGGGGCCAGTGAAGAACTGGCGCAGCACAGGGGTGGACAAATGCCTCAACTCATTGCCCTCGCACTGGTCGGCGGACTTGGTTGGTATGCCTGGCGCGCACTGAAACGCGAGATGACGCGCGTCGGCGATGAACTGCGCCACGACGAGGTCAAGGCGAACGATCAGCCCACCGTGCTCGAGCGCGGCGAGGACGGCGTCTATCGCCCGAAGAAGAACGACTGAGCGGCTCAGCCAGCCGCTTTCCCCCGCATCATTTTCCCAACATCAAGGAGGCCCGCGACCGTGCGGCTGAAATTTCATACCGTTGATGTGTTCACGACGCGCCGTTTCGCCGGCAATCCGCTCGCCATCGTCGAAGGCGCGGACGGTCTTTCGACCGAGGCGATGCAGACGATCGCCCGTGAGTTCAACCTGTCGGAGACGATCTTCGTCCAGACGCCCGAAGACCCGATTCACACCGCGAAGGTGAGGATTTTCTTTCCGACCGACGAGATTTCCTTTGCCGGCCACCCGACCATCGGTTGCGCCATCCATCTGGCACTGGCCAAACATCAGGGCAACGGCAATTTCGACACCGTCATCACGCTCGAGGAGGTCGCCGGCCTGGTGCCCGTCAACGTCATGCGCAAGGCAGGCGTGGTCACAGCGCAGTTCACCGCGCCGATCATCCCCTATCCCGCCCAGGGCGATATCCCGACTGCGGAAACGGCCGCCGCCGCATTGGGACTGGAAGCCGCCGATATCGGATTCGCCGGCCATCGCCTCGGCCTGTTCGTCGGCGGCCCGACCTTCGCCTTCGTGCCGCTCGCCTCGCGCGAAGCTCTAACCCGGGCGAAACCCGCTGAGCCTGCCTGGTCAAGGATGACCGGGGCCGCCAACACGGTGGGAGTCTATTGTTACACACCCGGCGGCGGCGACCCCGAGACCGCCTACCGTGCCCGCATGTTTGCGCCGACGGGCGGCATTCCCGAGGATCCTGCCACCGGTTCGGCCAGCGCCCTTCTCGCCGCGCAATTGCTCGCTTCCGGCGAATTGAAGGAGGGCACGAACACCTTCCGTCTCGAACAGGGCTACGAGATGGGAAGGCCTTCCGACATCGGCCTCGAGATCAGTCTCGCCGCCGGCAAGATTGAGGCCGTCATGATTTCCGGTTCCTCGGTGACGGTGAGCGAGGGCGAGATCGAGGTGGACTAGGGGCCTTCAACTTGACCCTTGCTTTCCCCCATGCTTGAAGCGCGCCAACCGTAACAACCGCGCCGCGCCAGCTCATGAACGCCGATCCCGTCTATATGCACCCGACAAAGTCCTTCCAGGGACTGATCCTGGCGCTGCACAATTACTGGGCCGAATATGGCTGCGTCATCCTCCAGCCCTACGACATGGAGGTGGGCGCCGGCACCTTCCACCCGGCGACGACCTTGCGCGCGCTGGGGCCGACGGCGTGGAATGCGGCCTATGTCCAGCCCTCGCGCCGGCCGACCGACGGGCGCTATGGCGAAAACCCCAACCGCCTGCAGCATTATTACCAGTACCAGGTGCTGTTGAAGCCTTCGCCGCCGAACCTGCAGGAACTCTATCT
>JAJDOK010000043.1 GCA_022340185.1 Salaquimonas sp.
CGAGAAGATGGCGGGCCTGTGCCGTGAGTTCGGGATTTCGCGGGTCACCGGCTACAAGATCTACAACCGCTATCAGGACTGTGGACTGGATGCGCTGAACGATCGCTCGCGGCGTCCCTGTCGTCACGCCAACAGACTGCCCCGTTGCTGATGATGAAAGGGATCATGCCTCGAGAGTGATTTTGATGCTCGAGGGATCCACACCCAAGTCCAGGCTCTGGAGTTTGCTGGCGTTGGCTGTCAGGCGTTGCGCGTTGCCACTTCCTGCATGAAGCGATGGCGGATGACTGCCGGGTCAAGGTCGATGACGGAGACCGGGACGTTGCCGGATTCGCATTTAGACACGATGATCGTCATGCGGTCCGATGCAATCGCTTCGCGCAGCACATCGGCGGTCTCTTCTGCCTGGCATTCGACCACGTTCTCGCAACCGCAGGCCTTTGCCACCGCCGCGAGCGACGTCTTCTTTCCGGCATAGGTCGGCTGGTCGCCGGTCGAACCGTAGCTGCCATTGTCGACGATGAGCAGGATGAAATTGTCCGCCACATTGTTGGCGATGGTCGGCAGCGTGCCGAGATTGGTCAGCACCGAACCGTCGCCGTCGATAGCGATCACCTTGGCCTGCTGTGCGAGCGCGAGGCCGAGGCCGATGGACGAACTCAGTCCCATCGTGCCCAGCATGTAGAAATTGGACGGCTTGTCTTCGTGCATGAACAGTTCCTGCGAGGGCAGGCCGATATTGCAGACGACCAGATGGTCCCTGATGACCGGTACGATCGACTTGATGATTTCGCTGCGGATCATCATGCTGCTCCCCAGAAATGCGCGTCCATGAGTATCGCGACGGGTTTCTTCGCCATGAAGGCATGGTTGAGGATGCCGTCGAGTTCCCCGACGGCATCGGATTCGTGGAAGTGGTAGGTCGGGATTTTGAGCTGCGCGAGCAGCGCCTTGGTGTGGACCGCCATCTCGACCTGGCAGGCAACTTTCTCGCCCACCTCGCCGCGATAGCTGATGAGCATGGGAAGCGGGATGGAGTAGTACTGGATCAATGTCGTGATGGCATTGATCGTGACGCCGAGCGCGGTGTTTTGCATGATGATGCACGCCCGCTTGCCGCCCATGAAGGCGCCGGCGCACAGGCCCATGCCTTCGTCCTCCTTGTTCGCGGGCACGTGCATGAAGCGGGGGTCGCGTTCGACGAGTTCGATGACTCCGGCCAGTTGCTTGCAGGGGACGGTGGTGACGAACTCGACCCGGTTTCGCGCCAGGCTTTCGGCGATCTCCTGATGAACGGTCATTTGCTTCCTTTACGAGAGATGGTTGAGGATCGCATCGGCGATCATCGCCGACACGCGCACGTTGGACTCCTCGGTGACGCCGGCGACATGCGGTGTCAGAACAAGATTGGGAACGCCGGAGAATTTCGCCGCCGCCTCCCCGGTCAAGGGTTCGGTCTCGAACACGTCGAGCGCCGCGCCGCCAAGCCGGCCTTTCCTGAGGGCGTCTCCCAGTGCCGCTTCGTCGACAACGCCACCGCGCGCGGCGTTGATCAGGATCGCGCCGGGCTTCATCGCCGCGATGGCGTCACGGCCCATGAGGTGTCGGGTGCCGGGTGTCAGCGGCACATGCAGGCTCACCACGTCGCTGGTGGCGAGCAGATCCGCCAGTTCGAGCCTTGCAGCACCCGGTTCTGGGACGTCGGCGGCGACATAGGGGTCGTGGAACCGGACCTGCATGCCGAGTCCGGCTGCGAGCCTCGCCGTGTCACGGGCGATCGCGCCGAAACCGACCAGGCCGAGCACCTTGCCGCCGATCTCGCGACCGGCGCATGCCTGGCGTGGCCACTTCCCGGCAAGCATCGCCGCATTGGCGAACCATGCGCCGCGCAGCAGCATCATGGCCGCCGTCACCACATATTCGGCCACCGAGACATTGTTCGCGCCGTTGGCCGGATAGACCGCGACGCCACGCCGCTTGCAGTTTTCGACATCGATGTTGTCAAGGCCGACGCCGAGCCGGCCGACACATCGCAGGTCGGGGGCGGCATCGAGCAGGGCTTCGGTGACCTGCGTGCGATTGCGAACGATCAGGGCATTGACGCCCGGCATCATGGCGGGCAGGTCGTCCTGCCGGTCGGCGAGCGCCGGGTCGTAGACGACATCGAATGACCTCCTGAGCAATTCGACCGCATCCTCGTCCATGAATTCCGTAATCAGGATCATGCGCAGCACCTGCTTCGCTTCGGTTCGCCGACGCGACAGCCACGCCGGTGTCCGGCCGGCTCTTGATTGCTCGGATTGTTCGATCGAGTCGCGCCCGCCTTCCGAATTTCCCGATGGGTCATCTTCAGATCTCCAGGACGGGGATGCCGAGAGAAGCGGCAGTGCTTCTCAGCGCCGGCCTGTGCTCGCCATAGGCGAGCGCCATGTGGTGCTCCAGGCCCGACGCGATGATCGCCTCGATCGCCGCCGGTGCGCCATTGTCGAATCGCAGCGTGCCGGAGGTGCCGGAAAATGCCAGCGGCCGGTCGAGCATCTCGGCACCGGCGAGCACCAGGCTGGTCTTGCCGAAGGCTTGCGAGACACGCACCAGCGTGATCCGGCCCGGCTTCAGGACGAACTGGTAGAGCAGCGGCATCTTGCGGTTGGAGTGGATCGCGGCTTGCGGTTCGGTGCCGGGTGAAGACATTGAAAGCGGAGCCTGGCCGCAATGCCAGACGACTGCGGTGTCGTCTCCGGTGTCGATGTCGACGAGATCGGCCAGGAAGACCGGCGCCTGCGCGGTTTCCTGAAGGATCATCTGGGTGAGTGCGCCGTAGACGTCGGCCTCGCATGCGCAGGGCACCCGTGCTTCGCCCATCATCGAAACCGGTCCGCACACCGCACCGCCATATTCGGTGAAGGTCTCCGGCCAGCACCGGATGGCGAAGGCGTCGTAGCTGCCTTCGTTTCGCAGTTCGGACAGGGCCACCTTCAGACGCAGCGAACGGTCCAGTTCGGTCTGGTCGACATCTGCCAGTCCGTCCAGTTCGCTCTCGGCCTGCGCGTGCACCTTGCCGACCTCCGCGGCGTCGGCGGCCCGCGCCTTGTCGAACAGCGTATCGAGCGCGATCTCCTCGACCGCCACGCCCGCAAGGTCAGCGAGCCCTTCGGCGGAATAGGCGCAGGTGTCGAAGCCGACGGGATGTTCGCCGATGCGGCCGATGCGCCGACCCCTGATCCGGTCCGTGATCGCATGACCGGGTTCGGGCGCGGCAACGCTGGAGGTACCTTCGATGTGGCCCGACAGTCGCGTTCCGTCGAGCAATCCGGCGAGATCGTCGTCGGAAATATCGTTCGGGTCGGCATACGCCCAGGCGAATTGGCGCTGGCCGAGACCCAGGGCGTGGCTCGCCAGGTTGAGGCCGCAGAACGCATTGAGGCGCAAGCGTCCGCCGAGACGCGGTTCGGGCGCCGCCCAGATTGCCAGGGGCACGTCGAAGGCCGCCGCCTCGACCGTCATCGACGCATCGGTGAAGGTGACCTGCAGGATCAGGAGGCTGTCGATGCCCGTCCGCTTCAGATCGCCAAGTGCTGCGCGGGTCTGATCGGCGTCGAACAGCAGGTGGCGCGGGCCGGCGAAGTCTCGTCCGGTGGCGTCCAGCCTGGACAGCATGGCGGCGAGCTTTTCGTTCGCGAAATCGACATCGAAATTCGGTCTGCCGAGGGGGAGTAATCCGATTCGTGCCATCACGCTGCTCCAAAGCCGGAATAATGGATGCGGAAGGTGGCGTCCGGGTGTTCGATGCCGGCGCCATCCTCGCCATAGACCGGGTGATGGTGCCAGGGCCGGGCTTCCCTGTCGGCCATCGCATTGAGGTCGCTCAGATAGGGGACCGCGTCCTGCCTGAGTCCGCGCCTGATCGCGTCCCAGTCGGGGAACGCCTGGAAGGCATCGAGCCAGATCGCCCGGCCGGCAAGGAAGCCGGAGGCGCCGGCCTTGTAGGCATGGCTGAGCATGTTCTTGAATGTGGCCTTGTCGGCCCCGGCTGACAGCATCACCCAGGGAACCCGTGCAAGCCGCCCCATCTCGTCATAGAGTTTCTGTACGTCCTCCGAGCCGGGATTGCCGATCCCTGGAACCTGGCTGGCGGCGACGGGGCTCTCCAGCTTGTAGAGGTCGACACCGTATTCCGGCGCGGCAAACGTCTCCACCGACCTGAGCACGTCATCGGCCCGCTTGGTGCGCATTTCGACATAGTCGCTGGTCTTCTCCGCCTCGCCCGCGAGCGGATAGACGAGCAGTTCGAGCACGTAGGGCAGGTCGTATTTCGCGCAGGTATCGCCGATGCGCTTGACGAAATCCTGCTGGTGGCGGACCACGTCCCTGCCCGCGTCGGGCCGGTACCAGGCAAGCACTTTCACAGCATCACCGCCGGCGCGCTTGATTTTTTCAACCGACCAGTCGGAAATGACGCGCGAAAGCCGCCCGCCCGGTGTCTCGTCGAAGACCGAATCCTCGAGCGTCAGGATCAGGCCATGGCGGGAATCGAGAACACGCAGGCTTGCCGGATAGGCGTAGTGGGGATCGAGCAGCATGGCCGAGGCATGGTCTTGCAGCTCCTCGACGAGCATGCGCTTGAACTCGGCGACGTCTTCCCAGGGCGCGGTCCCTCCGCGTTTCTCGCGGATCGGATTGACAATGGGCGGTCGCTGGTCGAGCGCCACCATCTTGAAACGGCCATCACTGTCGGCCAGACGCGACAGGCCCCAGTATTTTCCGGCTGACAATGTCATACAGCATGCTCCATCAGAAAGGATTCCACCTGCGCGCGATCGGGTATCGCCGCGCGTCCGCCAAATCGAGTGCACTTGAGCGCCGCCGCCGCCGAGGCGAAGCGAATGGCTTCGATCTCGTCGCGGCCTTCCGCCAGCGCGAGCGCGAACGCGCCGTGCCAGACATCGCCCGCGGCAAGCGTATCCACGGCGTGGACCGGATAGGACGGCAGCCATCCGGTGTCGTCGCCGCGGCGATAGTGGACGCCATTGGCGCCATCGGTGACGCAGACGAAGGCTTTCGTGTCCGTCGCCGCGATGGTCAGCCCACGCGCGATATCGTCGGTCTCTGCCCAATCCTTGAGGCCATCACGCGAGAACGCGATGTGGCTGGCGGCGAGCAGCGCCTTTTCGGCAGCGCGCACCGGCGGTTCGGCATCCACGATGCCTGGAATGCCACGGGCTCGTGCATAGGTAAGAGCGGCCTGTGCGCCTGCCGGCCAACGCGTGTCGACGAGGACGGCTCCCGGCTTCAGCTCTGCAAAATCCGGTAGCCAGTCGGTGGTCTCCGGCAACGCGGGGTCGCGATAGTTTACGATCATCCGATCGCCCGAGGC
>JAJDOK010000076.1 GCA_022340185.1 Salaquimonas sp.
GGCGAAACTGGGCAGCAGCACAATCACCGATCCGGGCGAGCGCATGGCGGAAGCACTCGGCGTGCTTCATGCCTGGGCGCGCGAGGCGGACGGAACGATCGGCAAGGCCCAGGCCGAAATGCATGAGCGTGACGGCTTGCAAACGCTGCGTCGTCTGTTGTCCTCCACCAATACCGATCTGCCAGACTGGCCGAAATTCATCCATGCCGGTCCACTGCTCAGGAGTGCGGTATTCCAGGTGCCGGCGGGGACAGCGCTGCCGGAAGACAGCGAGGATCTCATTACGGCGCGCATTCCGGACGGGGAAGGTGCGTTCCTTCTGATATTGGGCGAGAGCAGTGCGGTTTCCGCGCTTGCCTCGACGTTGGTTTCACAGAAATGCCTGCCGCTGAACATTCCCGCCGATCTGCCGGCGCAACGCGACGCGGCACTCGAATGGATCGATGCGCGTGCCGAGGCGCTCGATGAAACTATCCAGTCCGCCAGCCAGCATCTGCACGCGCTTTCGGAGGAGCACGGGCTGGCGCTGGCGCTGGGCCAGATCAGGCAGTTGCAATGGCTGAACGAAATCGTGCCGGACGTCGGCCAGACGCAGCGGCTTGCCTGGATCACGGGTTGGACCAACGACGCGGAGGGTACGCTCGTTGAACATGCCTTGACCGAATCTGGCATTCAGCATTTCATCGCCTACCCGCCAGCCCCGCCGGGAAGCAATCCGCCGGTCACGCTTTCCAATCCGCCCTGGTCGCGGCCCTTCGAGATACTGACACGAATGCTGGGCATGCCTGCGTCGATGGACGCCGATCCCAGTTCGCTTGTCGCGGTCATCGGTCCGCTGCTGTTCGGCTTCATGTTCGGCGATGTCGGACAGGGGCTGGTGTTGCTGGTCACCGGCCTTGTCTTCCGCCGAAGATTTCCGGTGCTGGGCGTGCTGGTTTCCGGCGGTGTGATGTCGATGGTGTTCGGTTTCCTGTTCGGCAGCGTCTTCGCGCGGGAAGATTTGATCGCTCCGCTGTGGTTCCATCCGCTCGACCATCCCATCGAACTGCTGGTGATCAGCGTGGGCGCCGGCGTGGCGATCCTGGTGACGGGTCTGCTGCTCGACGCGGTACAGATGCACTGGCATGGCCAGGCCGGCGATTTCTGGCGCGGCCATGCCGGACTGCTCTCCGCCTATTGCGGCATGATCGCGATCGCCTTCATCGGCTGGTACGGCGTGGCGATCATGCTGGCCGGCGTGGCCTGGTTCGTTGCCGGTGCCGGGTTTCAGGGAGGTTGGCAGAAGGGCGCGACGGCGACCGGTGAAATGGTCGAGGCGCTGTTCCAGCTTGCCGTCAACACGCTTTCCTTCGCCCGTGTCGGTGCATTCGCACTCGCCCATGCCGGGCTGTCGATCGCGGTTATCAGTCTTGCCGACGCGGCGGGGCCGATCGGCTACTGGCCGACATTCGTCCTCGGCAACGCATTCGTCATCGGGCTTGAAGGCCTGGTGGTCTCCATCCAGACGACGAGGCTGGTACTGTTTGAGTTTTTCATTCGTTTTGTTCACGCTGGCGGGCGGGAGTTCAGGCCACTCCAGCCACCGCATGTCAACCATTCCGGCCTGGCAGAGGGGGAGCAATGACGCTGTCCAAAACATCCATTATCCGTATTCTCGGTGTTGGCACTTTCGTTATCATCGCGCTCACCCTGCTTTTGGTGGTACCGCAATTCGCCACGGCGCAGGAGGCCGCGCAAGGGGCATCAACCGATCCGGAAATCGTCAAGTGGGCGCTGCTTTCGGCGGCAATCGCCGCCGGCCTCGGCACGATCGGCGCCGGCTATGCCGTGGCGATGGTGGGCAGTTCGGCTGTCGGCGCGATGGCGGAGAAGCCGGAATTGCTTGGCCGCGTGCTGATCTTCGTCGGACTGGCCGAAGGTATCGCGATCTACGGGCTGATCGTCGCCATCCTGATCCTCAACCGGGCGGGGTGAGATGGCAGAGGGTGAGATGGCAAAGCCTGTCTTCATCGGCGACGAGGTGACCGCGGCCGGTTTCCGGCTGGCCGGTCTTGCAAGCGAAACGCCACCTGCGGATGGGGTAGACTTGGCGCTTGAACGCGCGCGTGGCGAGGCTGACCTCGTTCTCATCAGCGCGGAGAGCGCCGAAGCCCTGCCGCAAGCCAAGCTGAACCAGGCATTGCGCATGACCGAAACGCTGATGGTGATCATTCCCGACATCAATGGCGAACATGTGCCGGACGACATGGAAAAACATATCCGCGGCCTTCTGGGGATCGAATCATGACTGAGCCGGGTGAAAGCGCCATCGAAAGCCCGGAAAATGGCCCCGGGAAGAGCCAAGGCGAAAGCCAGGGCGGACACTCACGCGACCTCGGCGACGCCATGCGCCGCCAGGCCGATGAAGAAGTGCACGGCGTGGCGGAGGCAGCCGAGCGCGAGGCTGCCGGGATTGTTGAAAACGCTAGAAGCGTCGCCCGTTCGCGATTGCACAAGGCGGTTCAGGCGATGCGCGTCGAACGCCGTGCCGCCCTGCAGAAGGCAAACGCCCAACTGCACGCGGCCGAACGACGGCGCCGCTACGACACCGAGGCGGCGGTGCTCGAAAAGGCTATGGTTGAATTGCGCCACGCGCTTGCCGAACGCTGGAAGGATGAAGACAAGCGCCGGCTGTGGTGCCTGACAGTGGCCGGCGAGGCCAGGGACCGTCTGAATCCTGGTAATTGGACAATGGAGCATCCGAAAGATTGGCAACCCGACAAGAACCGCGAGCTGGTAGATGCCCTGACAAAGCTATGCGGCAAGAAACCGGAGTTTGTATCCGATCCTGAAATTGAGGCAGGTATCCGCATACGCGGCGATCATTCCTGCATAGACAGCACGCTCGACGGTTTGCTGGTGCGACGCATCTGGGTCGAGGCCGCCCTGCTGTCGCTGCTGAACGACAAGGTTTTGGCGGAGGCGTCATGAGCAAGGCGGATATTCGCTGGGCCGGCGGTCCGCTCATCCATGCCCGGCCTGAGGGTGTGTTCGCAATCGGCGAAGCCGTGGCCGTGGGCGAGAGGGAATTGCTCGGCGAGGTCATCCGGGTGTCGCGCGAGCGCATCGTGGCGCAGGTCTACGGCGACACGACCGGGCTGCGTCCCGGCGACCGCGTCGAAGGCAGTGGCCGGCCACTTTCGGTGCGGCTCGGGCCACATCTTCTGGGCAATATCTTTGACGGCCTGCTGCAGCCTCTCGGCATGCCATTCGAGAAAATGGGCGAATTCCGGTTCAAGCCGCTGATTGAGAAGGGCCGCAAGGTGGGACCTGGCGAGAAGATCGCCGAAACGGGAACCGAAGGGCGGCCGCTCTGGCTGCTCGTGCCGCCCGGACTGTCCGGAACGGTGGAACATATCGACAAGAAGGGTTCCGCCGCGCTTGATCGCGCGGTCTGCACGATCAGGGACGATAGCGGCGGCAAACACGAACTCAGCCTGTTCCAGACCTGGCCGGTCAGGACCTTGCGGCCGGTGCGGCGCAGGCTTCCCGTCGACACACCGATGATCACCGGACAACGTATTCTCGATTCACTGTATCCCGTGGCGCGCGGTGGGCGCGCGGCCATTCCGGGCGGTTTTGGCACCGGCAAGACCGTGCTGCAGGAAACGCTGGCGAAATGGTGCGACGCCGACATCATCATCTATGTCGGCTGCGGCGAGCGCGGCAACGAGATGGCCGAGGTGCTCAACGAATTCCCGCAACTGACCGATCCGCGTTCCGGGCGCGCGCTGATGGAGCGCACCGTCATCATCGCCAATACCTCCAACATGCCGGTAGCCGCGCGCGAGGCGAGCATCTACACGGCAGTGACCGTGGGCGAATATTTCCGGGACCAGGGCCTGCATGTCGCGCTGATGGCGGATTCGACGAGCCGCTGGGCCGAGGCATTGCGCGAAGTATCGGGCCGGCTTGGCGAATTGCCCGCGGAAGCCGGGTTTCCGGCCTATCTCAGTTCGCGCCTGGCGGAATTCTACGAGCGCGCCGCGCGCGTCGAAACGCTCGGCGGCGAGGAAGGCTCGCTGACGCTGATCGGTGCGGTCAGTCCGCCGGCCGGCGATTTCTCCGAACCGGTAACCAGCCACACCAAGCGCTATGTGCGCTCGTTCTGGGGGCTCGACCGCGAGCGCGCCCAGGCGCGGTTCTATCCGGCGATTCACCCGCTGCAATCCTATTCGGAGGACGCCGATCAGTTCGGTGCCTGGTGGGCGCATCACGGCAACGCCTATTGGCCCGAGCACCGCCGCCGCATGCTGAAGATGCTGGAGGAACAGGCGCGGCTGGAGCGCATGGCACGCATCGTTGGCAAGGATGCACTGCCACCTGCACAGCAACTCGCGATCAATGCGGCCGAACTGGTCAATGAGGGAATCCTGCGCCAGTCGGCCTATTCGTCCGTCGACCGCTTCTGCTCGCCGGCACGCCAGACGAAAATGATACGGCTGGTGATCCGGACGATCGAACTGAGCGAAAAGGCGGTCGCCGCCGGCGTGGCGCCGTCGATAGTCGCCGAACTGCCGGTGATGCGGACCCTGAAACGGGTCGGCGAGGAGATCGGCGAAGACAACATGGCCGGTTTCGACGTGTTGGAGCGCGAAGTGGAAACCGCGTTCTCCCAACTCATGAAAGGCGGCGCCGATGAAGGCTGAACTGACCGTCGAAGGCACCGCCGAATCCATCGAAGGGCCGCTGCTCACACTGCGCCGCAACGTCAATGCCGGGCTGAATGAAGCGGTCGACATACTGGCCACGGACGGGATCGAGCGGCTCGGACGCATCGTGGCGCTCGATGCCGATTCCATGGTGGTCGAGGTGCTCGAGACGACGGCGGGTCTCGAATTGTCGTCGACACGCGTGCGTCTGCGCGGCGAACCGCTGATGTTCCAGCTGGGCCGAGGCTTGCTCGGCCGGGTACTCGACGGTGTCGGCCGCCCACTGGACGGCGGCCCGCCGGTCGCAGCTGAGGTCGAACGGCGCATCGATGGCACACCGATCAATCCGACCGAGCGTGCCCTGCCGCGTGCATTCATCGAGACCGGCATATCGACGATCGATTTGATGAACTCGCTGGTGCGCGGCCAGAAACTTCCGGTGTTTTCGGGCGGCGGTTTGCCGCATGACCGACTCGCCATCGAGATAGCGACCAATGCGCGGCTTCGCTCCAGCCAGTCCGGGCAATTCGCGATCGTGTTTGCCGGCATCGGTGTGTCGCACGACACGGCGGCGGCCTTCCGCGAGGCTATGGAGGAGACCGGCGCGCTGGAACACACGGTGCTGTTCCTCAATCTCGCCAGCGACTCGTCGACCCAGCGCATCCTAACCCCACGCTACGCGCTGACAGCGGCGGAATATCTGGCGTTTGACCACGGTCTGGACGTCCTCGTCGTCATGACCGAGATGACGAATTATTGCGAGGCGCTGCGCGAGGTCTCGGCCAGCCATGGCGAAATCCCCAGCCGCAAGGGCTATCCGGGCTATCTCTATTCGGATCTG
>JAJDOK010000030.1 GCA_022340185.1 Salaquimonas sp.
GCCGATATGCGTCCAGCGCCAGGCGAGGCCGGAAGGCAGCTGCGCCAGCGCGTCGATCAGCGTGTCGATACCCTTCTTGGCGACGGCCCGGCCAACGGTGAGCAATTCGACCGGCTGACCGGGGCCGGAGCCATCGCGCGGCGCAAGCTCAGGTCCGTTGTCAGGTTTGGGCGGAAAGCGTGAAAGATCGATGCCGTGATAGACCAGATGGACCTTGGAGGGGTTGGCAGCGTGGCTTGCAAGTTCGTCGCGTCCGGCGGACGTACAGGTGACGATCCAGTCGCACTCGGCAAGCTTCTCGGCGATCTCCCAGGCCGGCGTGGTCCAGATGTCCTTGGCGTGGGCGGAAATGGCGAAGTGCCTGCCCGCCATGATCGCACCGTAACGCGTCGCCGAAGCCGGCGTATGCAGAAAGTGGACGTAGAAAAAGGAAACGCGCGGTGCGATTTCGGCGGCGATGACCAGACCCTGGCCGAAACGGCGGACGCGGTTGCGGGTGAAATCACGGCGCAGATCGCGCAGGAAGGCCGACAAGGCCGCACGATAGCCCGGCAGGCGGCGCGCGCGCCACCAGGCGCGCAGCACGCGCAGCGGTTCGTCATGCAGGTATTCCGGCAAATAGGTGACCGGCGCAGCGATTTCGCGATGGACGGGATGGATGCTCTTGTCCGTCGGGTGGCGCAGCGAGACGATTTCGAGTTCGAAACCGGCGCGTTCCAATTCCAGTATTTCCTGGGCGATGAAGGTCTCCGAAAGCCTCGGATAACCCTTCAGCACCAAACCTATTCTACCGTTCAAAAGCAGACACCCGAGCGGAAATGCGCTCTTTGGTACTGGCCGGCACGCGCTTGTTGGAAACCAGCTGTTCGACATCGTCGCAGATGACGTCGAGACCGGAAAGATCATCGGGCAGGAGCGCGGCGGAAGGCCTCGCCATGTCAACGATGTGGTTGAGCGCCCGCGCCATGGTCTGCGGCACGGCCGCCTCTTCCGGCGTCAGCATCTCGCACAGGCCAAGCTCGCGGGCGCGGTTGGCGCGGATGTATTGCTCCTGGCGGGGATGGGTGCGCGGTACGAACAGCGCCTTCTGGTCGAAAGACAGCGCCTCGCAGAAGGTGTTGTAGCCGCACATGCCGATGACGCCGGAAGCGTGGTTGAGCAGTAATTCCAGACGCGCCTCGAAATCGATCACCGTGATATTGCCGAGCGTTGAAGCGCGCAGGCGAATGCGTTCGCGGTTTTCCGACTTCATGAACGGACCGAGTACGAGAACGAGGGGAAAATCGTTTTCGTGGTCGGACTCGCGGGCGGCCAGAACCTGTTCCATCAGCGCGCTGCCGTCTCCGCCGCCGCCGGCCGTCACCAGCACGTATTCGTCGGGAAGGAAATGCATGTCTGGGGGATGGGCGGTAGGCAATTCCCTGCGCAGGAAGCCCACATGGCGAACGCGTTCGGCAAGACTTTCAGGCACGTCGAGGCCGACGAGCGGATTCCAGAAGCGTTCCGGGCCATAGACCCAGATGCGATCGTAGTAGTCCTGCATCCTGGCAAGCGTGTCGCGGGCAGCCCATTCACGCTCGAGATTTTCGGGCGAATCCATGACATCGCGCAGGCCGAGCACGGTCTTGGTGTCGCTGTCGCGCAGCATTTCCAGTGTCGGTTCCAGTTCGCCCTTAAGGCCTAGCGGTTCCTTGTCGACAATGAAGATATCCGGCTGAAAGCTCTCGGCGGTGCGCTGGATGATCAGCTTGCGCATCGTCAAGATGTCTTCCAGATCGATATATTCGCCGATGGAATCGTATTCGCCGTTGTAGAGCTTGATGACGGAAGGGATCTTGACGAAGTCGACGCGGGCGCGGAAGTCGAAGGCACCGGCGATCTGCGAACCCGAGATGATGATGACGTTGACACCCTTGAAACGCTCGACAATGGCATGCGCGATCGTACGGCAGCGCCGCAGATGGCCCAGGCCGAACGTGTCGTGGCTGTACATGAGGATGCGGATATGCTCGAGGCGTTTCATGCAGCGACCGTCTGTGTGTTACCGGTTCGGAATGAATGGTGTCCGACGAACTTCCGGCACCGAAACGGCAACCGGTTGGCAGTCCTGCCTTGCCTTTGCATCAATCAAGGGTTTGTAACCCATTTGGCGATGCCAGAACAAGCCGCCCAAAGGAGATCGCATACAAGAATGATCGCCGCCGCGCACAGGGACAATGGCAGGGTATTATGACGGAATGTAAGCGTATCGCCTATTACGCCCCACTGAAGCCGCCCGATCATCCGATCCCCTCCGGTGACCGGCAGATGGCACGCATGCTGTTTGCCGCGCTGAAGCGGTCGGGCCACGACACCTTCCTGGCAAGCGACTACATTTCCTATTCCAAGCGTCACGACCCGGCGATCATGGCCAAGCGCAAGGATGGTGCGCTTGGCGAGGCCGAACGGCTGCTGGAACATTGGCGCAATGAGGGCGGCACGCCGGATCTGTGGTTCTGCTACCACCCCTACGACAAGTCGCCGGACTGGCTGGGCGAGGAAATCTGCACCCGGCTCGATATACCGATGGTCACCGCCGAACCCTGCAAGACCGGACAGGGACCGAACGGGGAATGGCTGCCATGGCGGACCGAGGCGCAGCGCGGCATCAAACTGGCCGACATGAACATCGTCATGACGGATTCCGACCGCGACTATCTGGCAACCTTTGTTCCCTACGATCGGGTGACGCGGCTCGAACCCTTCATCGACGCCGATCTCCTGATAGCCGAGCCCGTGGCGGACGATCCGTGGCCGCGGGCAGGCGAAACGTCCTGCCGGCTGTTGACCGTCGGCATGATGCGGCCCGGGGCGAAACTCCAATCCTACACCGTGCTGGCGGACGCGCTTTCGCGCCTTCAAGACCTGGACTGGGCGCTGGCGATCGTCGGCAGCGGCCCGGCAGAAGCCGAAATCCGGCAATTGTTTTCCTGGGACCATCAGGGGCGTGTTGTCCTTGCCGGAGAAAAGTCTCCCGGCGAGGTGCTGAGCCTGATGGAACACGCCGACATACTGGCCTGGCCGGGTTGCCGCGAAGCCTATGGCATGGTCTATCTGGAAGCGGCGACGCGCGGCACGCCGGCAGCAGCGCTGAAAACCATGGGCGTGCCGCTGGTGGTCGCCGACCAGCGCAGCGGACTGCTCGCCGATCCGCCGGATGCGGCGCATTATGCCGGCATCCTGGAGCGGATGATCGGCAACAGGGCGTTGCGCGAAAACCTTGGCGAAGGCGCCAGCCATTTTGCGCTCCAAGAGCGTTCCGGAGAACAGGCAGCACAAAAGCTGCGGGATATTGTCGATGCCGTTTTCGCGCGGCGCAGGAGGGGTGGATGACGGAAACGGCGTGGGCGGAAGTGACCGCGGAACTGGAGCGATGGCGGGCAGCCGGTCAGTCTCCGCGCCTGTTCCTGCGCGACGACGATGCGGTGACCGTCACGCCGGCGCTCGAACAGCTGGTCGAGACCGTGCACCGTTTCAAGGCGCCGCTCCTGCTTGCCGCGATACCTGCCCGCGCGGACGACAAGCTCGGCCTCCTCGTGCGCGACGATAGGCGGATCATCGGCGCCGTTCATGGCTGGGCACATGTCAGCCATGCGCCGATCGGTGAAAAGCCATGCGAAATCGGTGGCCACCGCCCGCTGGAGACGGTGCTGAACGAATTGCGGCAGGGCCGCCAGAAACTCATCGAACTGTTCGGCTGGGTCTCCGACCTGCTGGTGCCGCCGTGGAACCGGATCGAGGATACGGTTCTGGAGCATATACCGGAGGCGGGTTTCGGCGGGGTCTCGGCGCATGGCTGGCCGGACCGCAAACTGCCGGCACGCCAGGTCAACACCCATGTCGATATCGTGCACTGGTCGGGCGGCGGGGTCGGGCGCGATACCGACTGGATCTTTGCGGAACTGGCGGGCAATCTGGCCGAGGCGCGCCGACACGGCTTTCGAGCGGTCGGCGTCCTTACCCATCATCTGGCGCATGACGACAGGGCCTGGGAAACGTTGGAAGACCTGATGGAGCGCATGGCGGGCGAAGGCGCGAACTGGGTCCATGCCGACAGCCTGCTCGCGGAAGCCGAAGCGCCGCATCGGCCTGCCGCTCCGCAAGGAACTCAGGCGTAGGGATCGGCGGCGTCGCGCAATCCGTCACCGAAGAAATTGAAGGCGAGGATGACCAGGATCACCGGCGCGACCGGCCACATCAGCCACGGATAGAGCGCGACGACATTGATGTTCTGAGCCTCGTTCAGCAGCACGCCCCAGGAAACCACTGGCGGGCGAAGACCCAACCCCAGGAACGACAGTGCCGTCTCGCCCAGGATCATGGTGGGAATGGTGATGGTCGCGGACGCGATCAGATGGCTCATGAAGCCCGGTACGAGATGCAGGCCTATGATGCGCGCCGGTCTGGCGCCGAGCATGCGCGCGGCCAGCACGTAATCCTCCTCGCGCAAGGACAGCAATTTGGAACGCACCGCACGGGCAAGCGAGGTCCATTCCAGCAGGCCCAGAATGAGCGTGATGCCGAAATAGACCAGGATCGGCGACCAGGTGACCGGCATGATGGCGGCGAGCGCCAGCCAGAGCGGCAAGGTCGGCAGCGACTGGATAACCTCGATCAGGCGCTGGACCACTAGATCGACCCAGCCGCCGTAATAGCCGGCCAGACCGCCGATGACGATGCCGAGAACGAAGGAGACGGCGACGCCGATCAGACCGATGGTCAGCGAGATGCGTGCGCCATAGATGATGCGCGAGAGCACATCACGGCCGAGCCGATCGGCGCCGAGTGGAAAGAAATCGCCGTCTTCGGCGGGGCAGACGAGGTGGAGATCGGCCTTGAAGATACCCCAGAACTCGTAACTGTCGCCGTGGCAGAAATAGCGCAACGCATGAACCTTGCGCGTGTCCTCGGTATAAACGCGCTTCAGTGTCTCGAGATCGAGCTTTTGCCTGTAGCCATAGACAAAGGGGCCGACGAAGGAACCCTCATGGAAGAGATGGATCGATTGCGGAGGCGCGTAGATATATTTGGAATTGCGCGTTTCCAGCGCATAGGGCGCCAGAAATTCGCTGATCAGGATCGACGCGTAGACAATGGCCAGGAACAGGCCGCACCAAAAGGCAACGCGGTGGCGTTTGAACTTCCACCACATGAGCTGTTTCTGGGAGGCGAGGAAAATCTTCTCCTGCTCTGGCGTCATCTTCTCGATGGCGCGCGGGTCGAAGGGTTCGCGGGAAACGTAATGCACGATGGCATCAGTGCGCCCGGTCCCGCTACCCGTCGGCATCGGATTGCCGACCGATCCGTTCATCCCGGTACCATGGTTCATCGGCTGACCCCTCCGGCAAGACGGATGCGCGGATCAAGGATGGCCAGTGCGATGTCGGAGATGAGGACGCCAATGACGGTCAGGAAGGCGAGCAGCATCAGGAAGGAGCCGGCCAGATACATGTCCTGACTCTGCAGTGCGGTGACCAGCAAGGGGCCGGTGGTCTGCAGCGACAGGACGATGGCAACCAGTTCGGCGCCGGAAATGACCTGGGGCAGGATGCCGCCGATGTCGGCGATGAAGAAGTTGAGCGACATGCGGAAGGGGTATTTCATCAGCGCGCGGAATTCGGGCACGCCCTTGGCACGCGCCGTGGTGACGTAGGGTTTGCGCAATTCGTCGAGCAGATTGGCCCGCACACGGCGGATCATGCCGGCGGTGCCGGAAGTGCCGATCACAATGACCGGTATCCACAAATGTTCGAGGACCGAGACGAATTTCGCCCAGCTCATCGGCTGGCCGATGAATTCAGGGTCGTAAAGTCCGCCGATCGTTGTGCCGAACCATTCCTTGGCGAGATAGAGCAACACCAGCGCCAGCAGGAAATTGGGCGTCGCAAGGCCGAGCAGGCCAAGGAAGGTCAGGCCGTAATCGCCCCAGCTATATTGATGAGTCGCCGAATAGATGCCGATCGGAAAGGCGATGATCCAGGTGAACAGGATCGTGAAAAAGGTGACGATCATGGTCAGCAGGAGACGGTCGCCGATCACCTCGCTGACAGGCAGCTGATATTCGAAGGAATAGCCCAGATCGCCCTGCAGCAGGCCGCCGGCCCATTTGAAATAGCGCTGATAGGGCGGCAGGTCGAAACCGTATTCCTGGCGCAGGAATTCGAGTTGCTGCTGATCGATCTTTTCGCCGGATTCGAGCAGCGCGTTGACATAGGTTTCGAAATAGTCGCCGGGAGGCAGCTCGATCAAGGTGAACACCAGAATCGAGATCAGCACCAGCGTTGGCACCATGTAGAGGATGCGCTTGAAGATATAGGCGAGCATCAGCCTCTAATCCGATCGGTATTTCTTATCATCTTGCTGCCCCAGGCTTAGAACCGTCCAACGTCACCGATCAAGCCAGAACGTATCCGGCCGATAGGCTCCGAAAAATGCCGTCGGTTCCCAAGTGTAGATCGCCTCTTCCGGCACGTTACGCAATTTGTCCGACACGACCACCGGCTGGCGGGTGTTGTTGACGGTGCCGATGGTAAATACCTGGTCGGTGTAGGTCGAGAGCATGTCGGCCCAGATATTGCGGCGTTCGTCTTGTGTCGTGGCTTCAAGCCAGGCCTTGAAGCGATCGATCTGTGCCGCGGCCTCCGGCATATCGGGCGGCTCGCCCGAAACGCCGCCTGACTCAAAATACTCGCCCCATTTCGGCCATTGCAATTGCGCTTGCGATGTTGGCGCCAGTTCTTGCGGGCTCATGTCGGAGGCGGCAATGGCGTTGTCCATGCCGGAAAAGACCGACATCTGGGTCTCTCCGTTCTGGGCGCGGCGACGGAAGATGTCACGCTGCGAGGAGCGCACGAACATCTTGATGCCGATCTTCTTCCAGTGATCGGCAATCAGTTCAAGGACATCGGTCTCCTCGGTACTTTCGCCCGCGGTTTCGACGGTGATCTCGGCGCGCTGGCCGTTGGGCAGCAGACGGATGCCGTCATCATCGCGCGCCGCCAGCCCTGCCTCATCGAGCAGCTTGTTGGCGGTGTCGGGATCGTACTGCGTCCAGGCGTCCTTGTAGGCCTCCTTGAAAAGCGGGCTTTGCGGCATCACCGTGTTGGCACTCGGCGTGGCCAGGCCGAAATAGATAACCTCGTTGATTTCCTCACGATCGATGCCGAGCGAAAGCGCGCGGCGGAAACGTACGTCACGCATCAGGCCACGCCAGACGGTGTCCTGGACGTTGAGGTTGGGGAAGAGTGCGACCTGCGAGCCCTTGCCGGTGGACCACAGATAGGTCTTGAAGCCGTGCTTCTCCTCTGCCTCCTTCAGGAAGGTGAAGTTGTCGAAGCGGATATAGCGTGCCTGCAGATCGCTCTCGCCGCCACCCGTCTTGGCGGGGATGACGTCCTTGGAGACGACGTCCATGACAAGACGGTCGATATAGGGAAGCTGGTTGCCCTCGTTGTCGACCCGGTGAAAGTAGGGATTGCGTTCGAAAATGAAGCGTTCCGAAGGCGACTGGGTGGTATTGATCCAGGGTTGCAGTGTCGGCAGGTCCGGATTTTCCGGCCGGCGCTGACGCTGCATGCGCGTGTGCAGCGCCGTCCAGTTGTCCAGACCGGCATCCTCGACCATTTCCTTGAGCTTGGCCGGATCGGCGTATTTGGCGTGGAACTGCTTCATGTAGTGGGCCGGTCGGTAGATGTAGAGCGGAGAAGGCCAGGCCAGCGCCTGCAGAAAGGCCGGATTGGGTTTCGACCAGGTGTAGCGGATGGTGAGCGGGTCGATGACTTCGAATTTGGGTTCCTCGCCGTCGACCAGCATCTCGCTCGGCACGCCTTCGCGGCCGAGATCGGGATTCTTGACCATGTCTTCCCAGTAATAGCGGAAGTCCTCCGCCGTGAAGGGATGGCCGTCGGACCACTTGTGGCCTTCGCGGATCTTGAAGGTGAACTGGCGTCCATCGACCACGTCGACGGATTCCAGCAGGTCCGGTTTCAACTCGATATTCTGGTCGTACCCGACCAGGCGGGCATATTCGTAAACGGTGATCTGGCCGATATCCTTGACCGATCCCATCAGCATATGCAGGTCGCCTCCATATTTGCCGACCATCTTGCCTTCATCGGGGAGATCGATGACCCGCGGATTTTTCGGCAAACGCTGCTCCAGCGGCGGCAGCTTGCCTTCGGAGACGAGTTTGGCAAGTTCGGGAGCTTCACCGGCGAACGCGCCGGAAGCGGCCAGAATTGTCACGCAAAACGCGCCAAGCAGACCCACTACGACACCACGAATGGTGCAGGCGATCATCCTAGACATCATACAAGTTCCCTCATGTCAGCATTATTGTTGGCCAGAATGAAGTGTCCCTTTTCCACTTCGATTCCAGCGAGTCTGGAGCCTTCGCTTGGAAGGAAGGCTTTACCCCAGTGCGAAACGTCGTCGGCTCCGGAAAACTGGATGTTCTCGAAATCCAGGAGCCGGTCGAGGTCGGGATAGGGCACCGAGGCGAGCAGCGCCTTGGTGTAGGGATGGACCGGGTTGGCGAACAGCACCTCGCGCGGCGCCATTTCGACAAGCTGGCCACGGCACATGACCGCGATGCGTTCGGCGACATAGTTGACGACCGCCAGGTTGTGCGAAATGAACAGGCTGGTCAGTCCGAGCTCTGATCTCAAGTCATTGAGAAGATTGAGTATTTGTGCCTGAACCGATACGTCGAGCGCTGAGACCGGCTCATCGCAGATCAACAGTTCGGGATGCAGGGCGAGTGCACGGGCGATGCCGATGCGCTGGCGCTGGCCGCCGGAAAAGGAGTGCGGGTAGCGGTTGAGGAAGCGCGGATCGAGTCCGACCATGGTCATCAGGTCGATAATGTCGCGCTTGCGCTCCTGCTTGTTGCCAATGCCGTGAATGATGAACGGCTCTTCCAGGATGTTGTGGACCGTCATGCGCGGATTGAGCGAGGAAAACGGATCCTGAAAGATCATCTGGACCTTGCGGCGGAAGTCCAGCAATTGCGGGCCGTGCAGCTTCAGCACATCGATCATGCCGCTGGCCGAATTCATCCAGACCTCGCCGGAACTGGCGGTCAGCGCACGCATGATCATCTTGGAAATGGTGGTCTTGCCGCAACCCGATTCACCGACAAGGCCGAGGCATTCGCCAGGCCTGATCGCGAAGCTCACATCGTCGACAGCAAGGACCCTGCTCGACTCGCCGGCCTTGAAGAAGGAGCCCTTGCGGACGACGAATTCCTTGGTCAGATTCTTCACCTCCAGATGCGGTTTTCCGTCGGTGAGCGGGCGGCGCGCCTGAAAACGGCTGGCAATCTGGGCGAGATCGCCGGCATTTTCATTGCCCATTTCGCGCAGGGAAACGAGGCGCTCGCCGGGCTTCATCTCGAAATGCGGCACGGCCGCCATCAGCGCCTTGAGATAGGGGTGTTCGGGATGACGGAAGATGGTCTCGACCGGGCCGGCTTCCATGACCTTGCCATGATAGGCGACGACCACCTCGTCAGCCATGTTGGCGACGACGCCGAGATCGTGGGTGATCAGCAGGATGGATGTGTGGAACTTCTTTTGAAGTTCCTTCATCAGACCCAGGATCTGTGCCTGAACGGTGACGTCGAGCGCTGTCGTCGGTTCATCGGCAATGACTAGCGCCGGGTTGCAGATCAGCGCCATGGCGATGACAGCGCGCTGGCGCAGGCCGCCGGAAAGTTCGAACGGAAAGCGTTCGTAGCCTTTCTGGGGATCGGGAAAGCCGACAAGACGCAATATCTCGACGGTCTCGGCGCGCGCCAACTGAGCGTCTTGCCTGTGATGCAGGCGCAGTGCTTCCTCTACCTGGTTGCCGATAGTGTAGAGCGGCGACAGCGCGGTCATCGGTTCCTGGAAGACCATGGAAATGCGGCCGCCGCGCATCTGGTAGAGATAGGGGTCGCGTTCGGTGAGCGTGGCAATGTCGACGGTTCCGTCTGGTGCGCTCACGTCGTGGAAGAGGATGCGGCCGGAATCGATGGAACCGTTCCTCGGCAGGATACGCAGGATCGACTGGGCGATCACCGATTTTCCGGAGCCGGATTCGCCCACCAGCGCCAGCACCGAACCTTTGCGCACGGTAAAGCTGACCCCCCTGACCGCCTCGACCCTGCCACCCTGGATGGCAAAGGAGACGTTGAGGTCGTCAACTTCGAGCAAAATGCCCTGCCCGTCCTCCATAGAGCGCCCGCCCCTGTCCTTTCCGGTCCTGTTCAGGACCGCCCTGCCGCATTTCGAGGTTTACACAAAGGTCTGCGAAAACAAAGTGACATAAGACACACCACGCCTAAAATCACTGTGCTAAACTGCGCCGGGGCATGATCGGATACCAACAATCCCCGCCTTGACACAAGCTAGTCAGCGGTCATCGCCCGAAGGGGCGGATTTGTCCTCATCCTGAAGGAGCCGCGCGGCGGCAGCCGCGGCTGTTTCCTTTTCCTCCTCGGTAAGCGGATGGTGCGGCGCATCGGCGATCCGCACAGTGACCTCGCGATTGGCGAAATGTATGCCCTCACGATGGAACAGTTCCTGGACCGAGGCATAAACCACCTTGCGCGTGACCCACTGGTCGCCCGGCTTGGTCATGAATTTCACGCGCAGGATCAGCGCCGAATCGTCCATCTGCACGACGCCCTGCGATTTCAGCGGCTGCAGGAAGTTCTTGCCGACTTCGGGATGGTTCAACAGCTCCTCCCCGAGCTTCTTGACCAGCTTGCGGACCTTTTCGATGTCGGTATCGAAGGTGAGCCTGAGCGGCAGCTTCATGATCACCCAGTCGCGCGAATAATTGGTGAGCTGCTTGATCTCACCGAAGGGAATGGTGTGCAGCGGACCGTTGTGATGGCGAAGCTGGAAGGAGCGCAACGAGATCTTCTCGACCGTGCCGCGAATGTTGCCGAGTTCGATGTATTCGCCCTTGCGGAAGGCGTCATCGAACAGGAAGAAACCGCCAGAGAAGATGTCGCGGATGAGCGTCTGGGCGCCGAAACCCACCGCCAGGCCGATGACGCCGGCGCCGGCGAACAGCGGCGCGATGTCGACGCCGAGATTGGACAGGACGATCATGCCCGCGATGACGACGATGGTCGTCTTGGCGGCGAGACGGATGATCGGAAGCAGCGTGCCGAGCCGCGACGTGCCGTGGCCTCCGGGTTCCTCCTCCGCCTCGGGCGAAGCGCCCGCCGCGTGCTCGTCTGCGAGCTTGGCGGCAACATAGATGTCGACGGCCCGGTAAAGCACCCAGGCGAGAAGCAGATAGAACAGCGTATCCATGAAGGCGGTAACAGGGTTACCCCGACTACCGGCGCGTATGTCCCAGGCCGCAAGCACGAAACCAAGTGCTGCGATTGCCACCACCACGGCGGCGGTCTGCTGCATCAAGGGCTTGAACAGCGCGCGATATTGCGGGAGCCCATGAGGGGCTTTCGGTTCGGTGACGAGGTTCTCAACCTGTTCCTCGCCTTCCGCGATGCCATCCTTTTGCGCTTCCTCGCGGGCGGCCTCCTCGACACGGCGCTGCTCCTCTTCCGCCTTTCGCGCTATGCGCAGCTTGCGCTCGAAGTTTTCGCGGCGCATCCGATAAAAACGTTCGATGATCAACAACAGCAGGCCATAGGCGGCCAGTCCGCCGATCACCGCAGCGGGCGGGGCGATGATCAGCGTTGCATGCGTGGATACGCCGAGCGCCAGACGGAAGGCATAGAATGCCCATGCCACGGCGAGATAGATATTCGCCCAAACATACCAGCTTGCGGCGTGGAACCGGCGCCAGGCCGGCTTGTCCTGCGGATCGCCCTTTCCCAGGACCGCACCGCCGATAATCCTGCGATGCCTGTAAAACATGATGCCAAGCAGGATCGCGCCGGCAAGCGACGTAACGATGCGTCCGAGTGTGACGCTGTCCTGGGCCGCATGGATGCGCTCCAGCCACAGCGTCACGCCGAACATGGCAATCGTGATGCCCAGCACCCAGCGCCATTCGCGATAGGCCTTCCACGCATCCTCGTCACTTATGGTGAGCATGCGATGGCTCGGCACGTCCGGTGCGAACAGGTTCTGCAGGATGACCCTGCGTGCGATCCTCCAGGCCGCGAAGGATGAGATGATCACGAAGATCGTCGAGCGGGTGCCGACATGGCCGTAGTCGAGTACGATGGCGACGACCACTGCAACACCGAACAGCAGCACCGTATTGAGCAGGTACAACGAGGCGCGAAAATACAGATAGCCGATCTTCTCGGCATTATCGGCCGGGTGCGGATTGTACATCGCCCGGAAATGTTCGCGTCCCCAGTACTGAATGGCGCGCGCGGGCAGAAAGCCGATGAGAATGCCCAGAAGCGACGTGCCCACCGCGATGAAAAGCCAGTTGAAGGTACCGTCGGGACTGGCCGTCGTGATGGCCTTGCCGATTTCGGTGAACAGGTTGGGCGCATTGGCCAGAATGCGCTTCATCTTCTGGCGTGCGGTGAGGCCCATTTCCGTCATCATCGACGACATGTCCGGGCCGGAATCCGCCGCTTTCTCGTCCTGGGGCGAGATCACGACGACAGCGAAACCGTCCTTTCTCGCCTGCTCGACCAGGCTTTCGACGCTTTTGGGCAGCGTTTCGGACTTTTCGCCCTTCCCGCCGACAGCCTTAAGCAGGGCGGTCTGGCCGAACGCGGTGTCGACCGACAACGACATCAGGCCCAACGACGCCAGACCCAGGGGTCCCAGGCATGCCGGCATCAGGCACAGGACCAGCAGAAGGGTCGCTGCGGCATAGCGGATGCCATGTCTGATCATCTCAACCTCCCAGGGACCTCTCACGGGCCTCCAATACCCGGCACTTAGCCAATTGCACACGACATTGACAAGCGCGTGCGGGGCTCGCCGGGTTTCGCCGGCCGCACCCCGCCAACAACTCACACATCGAAATGCTGCCGATACCAGGCAACGAAACGCGACAATCCGGTTGCCAGATCCGTTTTCGGCTCGAAGCCGTAATCCTTGCGGATCGCGGTGATGTCGGCATAGGTCGCCGGCACGTCGCCGGGCTGCATCGGCAGGCCCTCGCGGACAGCCTTTCGGCCGATCACGTTCTCCAGGACGGCGATGAAATCGTCCAGCTTTTCGGGGTGATTGTTGCCGATGTTGTAGATGGCGTGCGGCACGTCGCGCGCGCCCACCTGTCCGGTCGTGACGATCCTGGCCACACCATCGACGATGTCGTCGATATAGGTGAAGTCGCGCAGCATGTCGCCATGGTTGAACACCTTGATCGCCTTGCCGGCGATGATCTTCTGCGTGAATGACCAATAGGCCATGTCAGGCCGGCCCCACGGACCGTAGACGGTAAAAAAGCGTAATCCTGTCAACGGGATATGATAAAGATGCGCATAGGTATGGCTCATCAGCTCGTCGGCGCATTTCGTGGCAGCATAAAGCGAGACCGGCCGGTCGACCCGGTCGGTTTCGAGAAACGGCAAATCGGTTCGCCCGCCATAGACCGACGAGGACGAGGCGTAGCACATGTGCTCCAGCGTATCGGTGTGGCGCGCCAGTTCCAGCATGTTGAGATGGCCGACCAGATTGGCGCTGGCATAGGCAGCGGGATTTTCCAGCGAATAGCGCACGCCCGCCTGGGCCGCCAGATGCACGATATGCGTGACCTTCGCGCCGGCGACAGCCTCGTTCAGCGCGTCCATGTCGGCGATGTCGGCCTCGACGAAGGAAAAGCCCTTCTCGTTGGCCAGCCGCGCCAGCCGGTCACGCTTCAACTGCACGGGATAGTAATCGTTGAGGTTGTCGACGCCGATGACATCCTCGCCGCGAGCCAGCAGCGCCAGCGTAGTATGATACCCGATAAACCCCGCGGCGCCTGTCACCAGTGTCGTCATGGCCGTGCTCTTAGCCGGTCACCGGCTAGGTGGCAATGCAATGTGCAAGCTCAATCATAATGATGAATGAGAAAAAGTTCCTTTCATAAATTGGCGCTCTCGAACCAGCGACTATGATTTGCCTCGCGATCTAGGCAAAGGAGCGTACATTGAACAAGGTAAAGTACTGCCTTGAATGTGGAATCCGGTTTTTACCTTATCCGAATCCAGACAGAATATGGACGGGTTTTCGTCGCCCAGAATCACGCGATGCGAACTTTGAAAACTGTAGGCATCAACACGAGGTAATAGGAACAGAATGCCCCTATCTGGATAGAAAGTCGAAGAACTGCACGTGATTGGCACGAAGTGCGAGCAAGCCGCGTTAACCCTTTGTTAACCATAACGGGCGAACCCTGATGGGCGGGAGGAGGATTTGGAGGAGACGCCATGTCGATCTCTGGACCCCGCCTCGCGCATACCGGTCTTGCCGGTGTCGCGGCGCTTGCCGCCAGCGCGCTTTCGCCGGCAAAAGCCAATGCCCATGACGCACCTTCGGGCTGGTCCTACCCCTACGAATGCTGCTCCGGCAAGGATTGCCGCCACGTCAAGGCAAGCCAGATCCGGCCCGGCGCGGACGGTTACCTGATCCGTTCGTCGGGTGAAATCGTCGTCTACAGCGATGCCAGGGTCAAGCATTCGCCGGACGGTGAATTTCACTGGTGTTCGATCGGAGGACGCGATGACGGGCGGACGATCTGCCTGTTCGTGCCGGAACTGATGTTCTGAGCGTCCGCCATTCAGGATCAGGCGCTGCCGATCCTTTCGATCTGGCCGAGCAGGCCGAGCGCGGTGCGCGTGGAAGCGCCGGCAGCGATGCACATCTGCGGCAGCAGCATCCACTCCAGCGTCCAGGCGGCGCCCGAACGCTCCTGTTCGTGGACAAGGCTGTGGTGCATGCCGGAAACGAGCGTGGCGTTGAAACGGGCCAACGTCACCAGTATTTCGGCGCGTACCGGGTTGTGCTTGTGCGCCATGGCCGAGGAACCGCCGGTGCCGGACAGTTCGATCTCGGCGATCTCGTTTTGCGCCATCAGCGCGATGTCCTGCCCGATCTTGCCGAGCGAACCGGTGATGAGCGACAGCAGCGAAGCGAATTCGGCGATAGTGTCACGCGCCGAATGCCATGACTGGTCCGATACCGACAAGCCGAGAATGGTCCCTATCCGGCCGGCGACCATGCCGGCCTTGTCGCCATAGGCCTCGCGCGTGCCGATCGGGCCGCCGAGTTGCAGGTTGAGCAGCCGGGGAGCGACTTCCTCGAAACGGACCGCGTGCCGCTCGATCGGCATCCTCCATGTTGCAAGGCGGCGCGCAATCGTCGTTTCCTGCGCGGCCTGCATGCGCGTGCGCGCCATCAGGGGTCTGTCGCCGAAACGCTCTTCCAGCTTGGCTATCTGGCCGGCGATGGCGCCCAGCCGCTCGCGCAGCGTTGCCACCACGGGCTTCATGCGCACCATAAGCGCGGTATCGATCACATCCTGGCTGGTCGCGCCGAAATGGACATGGGGAGTGTGTTGTTCGTCGACGGCGGCGCGTATCTGGCGCACCAGTTCGGGTACGCACACGCCATCACGGGCCGTGGCGGCATTGAGTTCGGCCATGTCCGGCTCGAAATGGCTGCAGACACTGGCGATCGCATCGCCTGCATCGGCTGGAATGAGACCCGCTGCAGCCGTGGCGCGGGCGAGCGCGGCCTCGAACAGGGCCATGGCGGCAATCTCCACCTTGATGGAGAAGCACGCGGCGATTTCGCGGTCGCTGAGCAGGCCGGACAGGATCGGGGCGTTGAACGGTGTATACGACATCGGTCTCGAACCGGAATTACATCAGGGTTGATCACCCGTACAGGTCAAAGCGTCAAGGGCGGGACAGGAATCGGCCTACCAATCGCCTTCCGTCTCGATGTGTACCACCGCACCGCAATGTTTGCAGTGGCTGGCATCGGGATCGTGCACCATCAACCCGCAGGACTTGCAGGTATAATGCACCTTGGCGGGCCGGAAAATCGCCTGGGCGAGCCGCAGAAACAGCGCGACGCCGAAAATCATGATGAAGATGGTGAGCAGGCGGCCGATCGTATCGTGAAGCGTGATGTCGCCATAGCCGGTGGTGGTCAGCGTGGCGACGGTGAAATAGAGAGCATCGATCCAGTTGTTGATATCCGGGTTGACGCGCGCCTCCAGCACCCAGACGGTTGAGGTGACGACGAAGACGAAGACCAGCAGGTTGAGCGTTGCGGTGAAGACATCTTCCTGGCGCTTGCGGATCGGCAGAAGATGACGGAAGGAACCGGAGATGCGGAAAACGCGGATGAAGCGCAGCGTGCGCAGGACCCGCAGGAAGCCGAGATTCTCGACGAGCAACGGCACGACGAGCGACGCGAGTACAACGACGTCGGCAATCGTCGAGGGACGGAAGAAGAACCATTTGCGATCGTCGTCGATCCAGAATCGGGCCGCCAGTTCCAGGAAGAAGACCACAAAGATCGCCAGATCGATGACGCGATAGAAGGATACATGTTCGATGCGCACGGTCGCCAGGAAATAGACGATCGCCGCGACATCGAGCGCGGTCAGTGCCAGATGGAAAAGCCGCGAGCGGTTTCCGCTGCCGTAATAAAGATTCCTGACTGTTGCGCGCGTCAGCGGCATCGATTCCTCATCCCAAGTGACGATTGAATGCCAAAAAGCTTGTGAATGGGAAAGACAATTGTGGCGGCTGGCGTACTCCCGACCGTGTTCCCCGGAACGCCAACCGCCACATTTCTGGTGCAGCCTGCGTCCGTTTGGACGCAGACAAGCTGCCCCAACCCTCAAAGCGATCAACTTATCCGTATCCAGACTGGTGCCTGGATACAGGTTGATCTTGTGCCGGATCCGCATCCGGCTTCCCGGTTTCATCGGCACGTTGACCGTGCTCTTCAGTCCCCCGGTTATTTAATAAAGCCTCAAGAAGCGAACCTAGTGGGTCGTCAGCCACTCGCGGGCGGCGCGCTGGGCGGCGGCGATCTGCTCGCGGCTCATCTCGCCTGCCAGTTCCTCGCGCTGCATCTTGGCGGCTTCGTAGCCGCGGAAGGCGGCGATGTTGAACCATTTGTGGGCGGAGATGATGTCGGGCTCGCAATTCCTGCCCGTCGCGTAGATCAGACCCAGCTCGAACAGCGCCTCGGCGCTGTCGGCGCCAGCCATTTCCCCGAATTGCGTCCCTGTCATGTCAAATCGTGCCATTTTACTTCCCCTGTTTCCTTCTTCTTTCCTGTGACGCGGCGTCCCGGCCGCGCTGTTCTTTCCGTTTCGATCCCGTCTGGGGACCGGTTGGTTCCGGTCTCGTTTGTTGGGTCGAGCATGACGCGAGGTTTTGAAATCGGGGTAAAGGGAGATGCTTAACGGTGTGCCAATCAAATCCGAACGGGATGTAAACTTAACGCCGGATTCACGCTTGTGATTCAATGAATTCAAACAGTTATCGCAAATTTGCTGCGATTTTGATTCAATGCACGAAACCCTTGCGTAACCATGTGCGCGAAAGCCGTGCGAGATTTGAGGCAAAGGCGAGGCAAGCGCTTAACCGAAAGGGATGCCCGCAAACACCCGACGGCGCATGCAAAGCTGTGGCGGCGGGCTAGGCGGAATGATATGAAAACCACGACAGGCCGCATTCGCTTGCGGCCCGTTTTCTGTAAGGGAGGGACAAGCATGAAATCATTTGGTTTGGGCGGTCTGGCGGCTGCGGCGATCATCATCACCAGTGTCGGTGTTTCCCATGCCGACCCGATCGAAGGCATGTGGCTCACCGGTGAAAAAGCGCTGGTGAAGATCTCGAAATGCGGCGGTGAATTCTGTGTCGACGTCGCCGATGGAAAATACAAAGGGAAGCGCTCGGGCACGCTCAAGGCGGATGGCGGCTCCTATTCCGGAACGCTCAAGCAGTTTTCGACCGGCATTTCGTTTAATGGCGTGGCAACCGTGTCAGGCAATGTCATGAAACTCATTGCGAAGAAGTTTGGGCTCACCGTCAAGACCGACACCTGGACACGGCAATAGCTCTGCGGCGAAACCGGCCAATGAAAGGCGAATGAAACTACTTCGGGCAAACGCCGCAACGATCATGCGGCAAGCAGGCGGAAATCGTCGAACGATCGCGCGGTCAGCGCCATCTCCTTTCTTATCCATTGGCGGAACTTCGCGACCTTGTCGGGCTCGCGGACGTAGCGCGCGGTGACGAGGTAGTAGCCCAGACCCGTCGGCATTCTTTCGCGGAAGGGAGTTGAGAGCGTTCCCTTCGACAACGCATATTCGGCAAGCGTCTGCCATGCCAGAAAGGCGCCCTGGCCGGCGATCGCCGCGTCAAGGCAGAGCGAGGCGTCGGTAAAGCTGTGTCCCGTCTTCATGCTGCCGGCCGGCAGGCCCTTCGTCTTCAGCCACGGATCCCAGCTCAGCACCGAATAGACGTCGACGATCGCCGGAACCTTCAGGATATCGGCCGGTTGGCGCAGCGTCTCGGCGATGGCAGGCGCACAGACCGGGAAAACTTCCTGGGGCAACAGCAACTCCGCATCGACGCCCGGCCAGTTACCCGGCCCGACCCGTAACCCCAGATCGACGTCGGAGTGATCGAGATCGACCAGCGTGATCGTGGCATCCAGGCGGATGCGTATGTCCGGGTTTTGCCGCGAGAAATCGGCCAGGCGCGGCACCAGCCATTTCGACGCCAGTACCGGCGCGACCGAAATCGTGAGCACGTGGTCGGCATGTTCGCGCGCCAGCGCAACGCCGCGCGACAATTGCCGGAAGCCCTCGCCCAGTGCCGGCATCAGTGCATTGCCGAAATCGGTGAGCACCAGCTTTCGCCCCTCGCGCCGGAATACCGGCCGGCCAAGCTGTTCTTCGGCCTTGCCGATCTGCTGGCTGACGGCGCCGGGCGAAACTCCGAGTTCATCGGCCGCCGGCCCCAGCGCGCCGAGGCGGCCGACTGCTTCAAGCGCACGCAGTCCGTTCAGATGGATGCGGTTGAGCTCATTCATTTAGTCTTTCTAAACGAAGTCACTTCGAATTTCGATAGAAATTCGCATGAAAATACCGAAATAGAGGTGATAATGACAAAACAAGGAACATTCATCATGAAGTTATTCTACGGGATCAAGGCACCCTGGCAAAAGGCTCGGCCGGCAAGAAGGCAAGTGCAGAACCCCGGCGATTTCGCAAATGACCCCCTGTCCCATCCGGTGATCGCCCGGATGAGCCCAACCGAACTCGCCGATCTGCCCTTCAACCGGCGCGCCACGCGCAGCAAATGCTAGCGGCGATCGAAACAAGACATGAAAATGTAGTCGCCGCGACACGCGTTGGGCCTTATAATCCCGCCATGAGAATAGAAACCGGACTTTCCACGGCGGATTTGCCGCTTCTGACACCCGATTACGACCCGCCCAAGCCGTTCACCGATGCCGGCGAGGCCGTGGCCGAACTGAAACGGATCTACGGTCAGAGCACCGAATTCCTCAGGGATCATTTCCGCGCCATGCTGGAAGGCGAGAAGGTGAAGGCACGCCTGCGCGCCTTCTATCCCGAAATCCGCTTCACCACGGCAAGCTATGCCAATGTCGATTCGCGGCTTGCCTATGGGCACGTTTCCGGCCCGGGCGAGTTCTTCACCACGGTCACGCGGCCCGACCTGTTTGCCAACTATCTGACCGGGCAGATCGGCCTGCTGATCGCCAATCACGGCATGCCGGTGGTCATCGGCGTCTCGGAAACGCCGATCCCGCTGCATTTCGCCTTCGAGGAAGGCTACCACGTGCCGGGATCGATCGAGACATTGTTCGACCGGCCGTTGCGCGACATTTTCGACGCGCCGGATCTGTCGACGACCGATGACAGGATCGCCAATGGCGAGTTCGACGATTCGCCCGACGTGCCGCAGCCGCTGGCGCCGTTCACCGGTCCGCGCATCGACTATTCGCTGCACCGGCTCGCCCACTACACGGCAACCAGTCCCGGCCATTTCCAGAACTACGTGCTGCTGACCAATTACCAATTCTACATGGACGAATTCGTGCGGTTCGCACGCGCCGCCCTTGAAAACGACACGAACGGCTATACCGCCCTGGTCGAGCCCGGCAATGTGGTGACCGAGGCCGGCAATACCGCGCCAAGTTCGGGCGCCGCGCCGGCGCGCATGCCGCAAATGCCGGCCTTCCATCTGACGCGGCCTGGCAATAGCGGCATCACCATGATCAATATCGGCATCGGCCCGTCCAACGCCAAGACGATCACCGACCATGTCGCGGTGCTGCGGCCGCATACCTGGCTGATGCTCGGCCATTGCGCCGGGCTGAGAAACACGCAGTCGCTCGGCGATTACGTGCTGGCGCATGCCTATCTGCGCGAGGACCATGTGCTCGACGACGATCTGCCGATCTGGGTGCCTGTGCCGGCGCTTGCCGAGGTGCAGGTGGCGCTGCAGGAGGCCGTTGCCGAGATCACCGGGCTGTCGGGCTATGAACTGAAGAAGATCATGCGAACCGGCACGGTGGCGACGATCGACAACCGCAACTGGGAACTGCGCGACCAGTCCGGGCCGGTACAGCGGCTGTCGCAATCGAGGGCCGTGGCACTCGACATGGAATCGGCGACGATCGCAGCCAATGGCTTTCGCTTCCGCGTGCCCTACGGCACGCTGTTGTGCGTATCCGACAAGCCGCTGCACGGCGAACTGAAACTGCCGGGCATGGCGACGGAGTTCTACAACCGGCAGGTCGGCCAGCATCTTGCCATCGGCATACGAGCGCTTGAAAAACTGCGCGAGATGCCGTCCGAGCGGTTGCATTCGCGCAAACTCAGAAGCTTCTCCGAGACCTCCTTCCAATAGGCTGATAAAAGCCCTTCATGTTTTTGCTGCGAACGGCACTGTTTCTCGCCATGCTGGGCCTTGCCGCTGGCATCGCGGTCGGCTTTTTCGGCTTCGTCCATCCGTTCTTCGACACGATCGCCAATTTCCGCCTGCATTTTTCCGTGGGATTGCTGGTGCTTGCCGCACTGTGGTCGTTTCGCTGCTCGAAAGCGCCGTCGATCGTGTTCGCGCTGATCGGGTTCGGCGGGCTGTTCACCTGTGCGTCCGGCCTGCCGCTAACGAGCTATTCGAATGTGCCGTCGGGCGGCGAGCGGGTCTACAGATTGTTCGCCATGAACCTGCTGTACAACAACAGGACGCCCGGACGTGTCGTCGACGCCATCCGGCAAACCGACCCTGACATCCTCTATCTGACCGAGGTTTCGGAATACTGGCTGGACGACATCGCAGCCCTGCGCAAGCGCTTTCCGCATTTCTTCCATTGCGCGGAATGGGAAACGATCGGCGGCAGCGTGATCCTGTCGCGCCTGCCAATCGACAGAAGCAACTTCTATTGCGGCGATTATGCTTCCCTTGGCCAGGTCACTATCGAGATCGAGGGCCGCAAGGTCGCCGCCGGCGTGGTGCATCTGCGATGGCCCTGGCCGGCAAGCGGTCCGCGCCAGATCAACGAACTGGAGCCGAGACTGAAGCAGATAGGCCCGGATGCGCTGCTCGCCGGCGATTTCAATTCGGCGACCTGGACCTGGGCGGTCAGGCGCTTCGCCAAGGCCGGCGATCTGAACCTGGTGAAGGGGATCGGGCCGACCTGGGGACCGACGCTCGGACCGGACAACCAGACCATCTACTGGCCATCCCGCCTAGGCCTGCCAATCGACAACGTCATGACGAAGGGCGCGATCCGGATCGTCAGCGTACGCAGACTTCCCCGGCTGGGATCGGATCACCTGCCGCTGCTGATTGAATTCGTGGTGCGCAAGT